>NZ_CP068046.1:2875909-3195454 GCF_016698665.1 Devosia rhizoryzae | reverse complement strand
GGCCGTTTGATTCACGTGAAACTTCCCGAGCCTGCCGCCGCTTTGCTCGAGCCCTATCTGGCCTCGGTGCGCGCGCGAAATCCGAATGGCACGCTGCGCTACTATCCCGGTTCGCCCATGATCACCCGGCAGCTGCTGCGCGAGCAGGACCGGCTCATGGCGCTGGAACTGCATCCGGGCGACGCCTGGGCACTCAAGAAAAACTTTGCCGACGACTTTCAGGTCCGTGTCACCAATCTCGACGGCTGGGCAGCCCTGGGCACCCATCTGCCGCCAAAGGAAAAGCGCGGACTGGTGCTGGTCGATCCACCCTTCGAGGAAAAGGGCGAGTTCACCCGCATGGTATCGAGCCTCGAGAAAGCGCATGCCCGTTGGCCCGGTGGTATCTATGCCTACTGGTACCCGATCAAAGAATGGGCCGAAGTCGAAGTCTTCGTGAAAGCGCTCAAGGCAACCGGCATTCCCAAAATCCTGCGCATCGAGCTGACCATCCGGCCTGCTTCGCAACCGGCACGGCTGCACGGCACGGGAATGATCGTCGTTAACCCGCCCTTTGTGCTGGAAGAAGAAATGCGGACGGTGCTGCCGGTGCTGGCAGAAATCCTCGGTGAGGAAGATCGCGGCCGTTGGTCGGTGAGCTGGATCGCTGGCGAGTGAGCCCTGAGACCTCATGGTGAGCTTGTCGAACCACGAGGTCGGATACGCAAATCGTGCCACGACCTCGTCCTTCGACGGGCTCAGGATGAGGTCTACTGATAAGTTGGCTAAGTCCGATCCTTGCGCGCCGTACGCCGACCCTTGGTCATCCGCGTGGGAGCGTGAAATCCGGGTGGCTTGGTTTTGACCCAGGCGATGAATTCGGCAAGTTCGGGATCGCTGCGCAGGCTTTCGACATCGGCCAGGCGTTTGGCCAGTTCGGTTTCCGAGAACCGGGCATGGATGGCGCTGTGGCAGATCTGGTGGAGGCGCACCGTGCCCTTGTGCGTCCCACCCTTGAGGCGCGGCGTCAGGTGATGTCGGCTGGATTTCGCATCAGGCGGGATCGGACGTTCGCAGAGCGGGCAGATATCGGGCGCGCGGCGGGCTGCTGCCGCTTCTGCGGCGGCGATGGCCTCGTCGACGCGGCGTTGCGAGGGCTTCACAGCGCCAGGATCGCCTCGCGGTCCTTTTTGCTCAAGCGTTCGGACTCGCTCTTGAGCTGGCCGCAGGCGGCAAAAATGTCGCGGCCACGCGGCGTACGAACCGGCGAGGCATAGCCGGCGCGATTAACGATATCGGCAAAGCGCTCGATGCGCGAGGAAGGCGAGGTGCCGTAGTTCGACCCCGGCCAGGGGTTGAACGGAATCAGGTTGATCTTGGCGGGGATGCCGGCCAGCAAGCGCACCAGCTCCTTGGCTTCGGCATCGCTGTCATTGATGCCGTCGAGCATCACATATTCGAAGGTAATGCGGCGGGCGTTGGAAAGACCCGGATAATTGCGGCAGGCGTCAAGAAGCTCGGCGATCGGCCATTTTTTGTTGATCGGCACCAGCACGTCGCGCAGGTCGTCGCGCACGGCATGCAGCGAAATGGCGAGCATGACGTCGATCTCGCGGCCGGTCGGCTCGATATAGGGCACGACGCCAGAGGTCGAAAGCGTGATGCGGCGCTTGGAAATCGACATGCCGTCGCCGGCCGAAGCGATCAGCAGCGCCTGCTTGACGTTGTCGTAATTGTAGAGCGGCTCGCCCATGCCCATCATCACGATATTGGTGATGGCGCGAGACTCGCCGCCTGGCACGAGGCCACCGTCGGCGGGTCGCGAACCGCCCGGGAAATCTCCAAGACGCTCGCGCGCCATCATGATCTGGCCGAGAATTTCGCCAGCCGTCAGGTTGCGGACGAGCTTTTGCGTACCGGTGTGGCAGAAGGAGCAGGTGAGGGTGCAGCCGACCTGTGAGGAGACACAAAGTGTCCCGCGGTCACTTTCCGGGATGTAGACGGTTTCGACTTCTACCGCCGGCATATTGGGGTTTTGCGGATCGCGGAAGCGGAACAGCCACTTGCGGGTGCCATCGACCGAAATCTGCTCGGACGCAATTTCGGGCCGGTCGAGAATGAAGGTATCAGCAAGCTTCTGACGCACGGGTTTGGCCACATTGGTCATGCGGTCGAAGTCGGTCACGCCATTGACGTAAAGCCAGTTCCAAAGCTGGCTGGCGCGCATCCGACCCTCTTTTTCGCCGACCATGTCATGGCCCACCAGCGCCTGCGCCAGGTCCGCCTTGGAAAGACCGATAAGCGACGGCCGCGCCGAGGAGGCAGGACGAAGGGCGGTCGAATGGTCAAGGTTCAGCGCAATGCTCATGGCAGGCACAAAGGTCCGGATGATCGGGGAGTGACGAGGCCAATAGCATATGGTGCGCGAAAGCGCAAAGCGTCGAGCCGTCACGAAGGGCTGATCGCTCCAGGGGAGCGATCAGAGGCAAGAAGGCCAAGAGAGCTGTGCTCGAATGGCCGTTCCTGCGGGAAGCGGATCTGCGTTATTCGCCGGGTGCAGGATGGCGAGGCTTTTTCGGCCGATCGAGCGTGGTCGCCCACCAGGCGATAAATCCAACTCCGGCAAAAAAGACGCCATAGCTGAGCAGGAGCATGGGATCCGTCATTCTTCCAACCCTCCTAGAATTTGTCTCGCCAGCAAATGTAGGCCGATACTTGCCAAGATACAACCAAACACCAGAACGGGAACGATCGACGATGTCGGCCCGCTCAGCGTCATCGACACCACCGGCGCAAAACCACCAACGCCCAGTACGGCCATGCCGACGCCATTAAGATACGTCGCCGTCAACTTCCGCTGCTCGTTTCGGACCAGCTTGTTGCTCACCTCAGCATTCGGCGCCGACGGCTTGCTGCGCGGCGGTGGCGCCGGATAGCGAATAGGTCTGGGTGACGCTGGTGCCGTCCGCCGCCGTGCCGGTGACGACAAGCGTCGAGCCGGCGCGGATGGCAGCTGCAAGGTTTGCAGCCTGCCCTGCATCGTCGAGCCAGGCGGCGTCGCCCTGGGTGAAGAGGGCAAAGGTTTGCCCGCCAACATTGGCCGTGGCGACCGATCCGGTCTGGAAGGTGTAGCCGGCAACCACATTGAACTCGCCAGCAACGTCTTCGCCGGGCCGGTCGGTGACATAAAGATAGGCGTCGCCCAGGCCAGCCGGTTCGGGTGCGGTCGTTTTCGGCCGGCTCATGGCAAAGCAGATGTTGCCCGAACCGTCATCGGCGGCATAGCTCGACCAATCGCGGAAATCTCCAAGTACGCGCGCTGATTGCGCTTGGACCGGCAGCGCTGCCGCAGCGGCAAGAAGAAGTGCGAGGCTGAGCGATTTGTGGATCATGGAGGCGAGCTCTTAAATAGAGAAAGGGCGACGGGCAGGACCCGGCGCCCAGTTATGGCGTTTGCGGCGTGGGCGACAAGCCCTTACTTGCAGGCCGCGTCGATGGCGTTGACTGCGGCTGTGGCACCGGACAGGGAATAGGTATCCACCGTATTGGTTCCGCGCTGCGAGGTGCCGCGCACCACCATCTGCGATCCGCCCTTGAAGGCTTGGACGAAGCCGGGCTCGTCGGCATTGGAAGCCAGCCAGGCGGTCGAGTCGCGCGCAGCCATTGTGTAGCTCTTGCCGTCGATGGCGACCGAAGCCTTGGCGTCAGAACTGTTATAGGGGTAGCCGATCTGGGTCTGGACTTCGTTCTTGGAGCCCATGCCCTTGCGATGGACGATCAGGAACTTGATCGGGTCGCGATTGGCGCCGGAGGGTTCGCTCGACTGCGGCTCGCCGATGATGAAGCAAAGCTGCCCGCTCTGATCAGTCGCGGTATAAGCCGACCAGGCATTGAAGGTGCCAAGCTCGGTCGCCTGCTGCGCTTGGGCGGCGGGCGCCAGAGCCATGACTGAAGCGACCGCAAGCCCGAAAAGGAGGCCGGTGGTTTTCGTCGTCATCGCCAATTCATCCTCTAAATAAAAAGCTTAGGAGACTGCCTGCCCGCACAGTGCCCCAACATGGTTACCAAGACGTCAAATCCCGCCGGCCTTGACCGTATTTGCCTCAAATGAAAGCCAAACGCGGCGGCATTTGGGCACCAAGCATGTGTCGGTCCCCGGTTTCGGCCGGAACGGTAAAGGAAGCGCTAACAAGGGCGTGAGAGATCATGAGGAGAGCGGGTAGGTCTCTTCGATGACGTAGGGTCCGCCGCCCGTGGACTCGCGGCTCGAGTAGAGGACGAAATGGGCCGGGACGAAGCTCAGCGGCTCGAACATGGCCGCTTCGGCGATAAAGCGGGCAAGTTCTTCGGCCGACGTGCCGCGCAGCCGGGCAAGCGTCACATGGGGCACAAAGCGCCGGCCTTTGGGCTCGATGCCGGCGCGTTGCAGCACGCGTTCCTGCGCCGATTGCAGCCTTGAAAGCGCCTCGGACGGCTCGACACCGGCGAAAAGCGCCCGCGGCTTGTCGCCGCCAAAACTGCCCAGATGTGTGAGCCGGACCGCAAAGCGCAGGGAGTTGGAAAGCCGGTCTAAGCTGTCGACCACGTCATTGGCGGTCTGTGCATCGACGTCGCCGATGAAGCGCAAGGTGATGTGGTAATTTTCCGGATCGATCCAGCGCGCCCCCGTCAGCCCACCGCGCTTCAGCGACAGGGCAAAGCCGAGATCGGGTGGGATTTCAAGACCGGTAAAGAGCCGGGGCATGGTTTCCTCCCTGGCGGCAGGCGCACGATTCGTCGCTTGAGCCTAGCACAGCGAGCCTAACGGACCAGTCCACCGTGTCGCAGGCGGCCATTAATCCTTGTCATTGGGCAATACCGTCCCCATATTCACCAGCAAGTGGCAGTGCCAATGCCCACCGGCGGTAACAAGACCGCAAGTTCATTTGGGAAAGGGAACCAAAGAATGGCTGAATATGACCGTCAGACCCTCGGTGCGCGGGCCGGCTCGGCCTTGGCCATCGACGAGGGCCTTCGCAGCTATATGCTGCGCGTTTACAACTACATGGGCGTCGGCCTCGTTGTCACGGGCCTTGTCGCCTATTTCACTAGCCAGTGGGCTCTGTCGAGCCAGGCCAATGCCGAACTGCTTTATGGCAGCCCGCTCGCCTGGGTGATCATGCTGGCTCCGCTGGGCTTTGTCCTGGTGCTGAGCTTTGGCATCAACAAGCTTTCCGTGCCTGCCGCGCAAGCCGTATTCTGGGCCTTCGCGGCCGTCATGGGCCTGTCGCTGAGCTCGATCTTCCTCGTTTATACCGGCGCTTCCATCGCCAAGGTGTTCTTCATCACGGCCGCAACGTTCGGCGCGATGAGCCTTTACGGCTACACCACCAAGCGTGACCTCACCGGCATGGGCAACTTCCTGATGATGGGCCTCATCGGCATCATCATCGCCTCGATCGTGAACATCTTCATGGGCTCGACCATGCTCGATTTCGCGATCTCGGTACTGGGCGTGCTGATCTTCACCGGTCTGACCGCCTATGACACCCAGAAGATCAAGGAAAGCTATTCGGAGCACTATGGCGCCGACGTCATGGCCAAGAACGCCATCATGGGCGCTCTGAGCCTCTACCTCGACTTCATCAACCTCTTCATGATGCTGCTCCGCCTCTTCGGCAACCGCGAGTAATATTGGCCTAAAATTGGTTGGACGACCAATCGGACCGCAGCCTAAAAGGGCTGCGGTCTTTTTGTTGGTCTGCCATGTCCGATTTTGTTCTTCGCCCCTTCCAGTGGTCCGACGTCCCGGCGATCACGACGATCTACCGGCACTATGTCGACCACACCGCCATTACCTTCGACACCGAAGCGCCGGGCGAGGAAGCGATCGCCGAAAAGTATGCGGGACTCAAAAGGCTCGGCCACCCGCTGATCATTGCCGAGCGCGAAGGGCGGACCGTGGGCTATGCCTATGCGAGCTTTTACCGTCCCCGGGCGGCGTACCGCTTTACCTGCGAAGACTCGATCTACCTCGATCCCGAGGAAAAGGGCCGCGGCATCGGTAAGGCGCTTCTGACCGAATTGCTGGAGCAGTCGCGCGCCTTTGGCTTCAAGCAGATGCTGGCCGTGATCACTGCCGACACCGCCAACTCGATCGCCATCCACGAAAAGTTCGGGTTCAAGCGCGTCGGCTATTACGAGGCCGTGGGACTGAAGTTCGACCGCTGGCACGACATCGTGCACCTGCAGCGCGCGCTGTAATTAGATGAGACCTCATGGTGAGCTTGTCGAACCACGAGGTCGGGCACTCAGTGGCTGCGACCTCGTCCTTCGACAGGCTCAGGATGAGGTCTAGGAGAGGCAGCCTAGCTAGCCGACCACCATCAGATCGGGATCGAGCACGCGCAGCACCTGCGCGAGGTCGTGGCCGCGTTTGAGGACGCGGCCCTGCTGGTTGGTGACCATGAACTGGCCCTGCCGATTGCGCAGCTTGGGGTTCTTCTCCACGACGAAAAGCGGGCGTTCGGAAACGCGAGCATAGATCGAGAACAGCGCCCGATCCTTGAGGAAGTCCATGGCATAGTCGCGCCAGTCGCCGGAGGCGACCTTGCGGCCATAGACCGAAAGGATCAGCATCAGCTCACGGCGCTCGAAGGCGACGACGGGAGGCGCCGGACGCGCTGGTTGCGGTTGTGGTTCACCCACATGCACGAGGGAAAGATTAGCCTTCGATGGATCTGGTGGAGCCTGCAAAATGGCCCTCTACTCTGTCACGACACAGTCATGATCGACCCATTCAGTGGCGAAAACAAGGGTGGAAAATTCCCCATTTCGGTCACGCTTTGCTCGTGATCACGCCAGAATGAACGATCAGGTTTGATCTATCGGCAGCCGGGCATCTGAGCCCCCAAACCTGAAACCCGGTTGCCGACAGCCTCCAATAGAGTCAAGTCGCCCGCTCCCTGCCCCCAAGGAGCGGGCTCTTTTTTGCGCTAGAACTCGTAGACGGCAGCACCCAGGATCGGACCCGGCATGCCGTTGCGTTCCTGCTGCACGAGGAGGGCGAAGCCGCCATTGTCCTGGCCGCGAAGCTCGGCAAGCGGCAGCTTGATCTGGGCGCCAGTCTTGGCCTCCCACATGCCCAGCATCTGCCGGTCGGTGACCACCTGCGTATAGACCATGGCCTTGCCCGCATTCTCGCCGCTGTCGATATCGACCTTGGCGCGATCGAGGTAGCGGACCAGCCAGATCCCGGCATCGCCCAGCCCGGCATCGGCGGGAATGCCGATCTTGAGCATGTCACCGTGCTTTTCCATGGTCAGCGCCAGCGGCAGCTGCGCCGAGGCAACGGCGTCCTGTACTTCGTCGCGGCGTGAGCCGACGACGCCCTCCTCGCCATTGATCACCATTTGCGGGGTAAAGATGCTGGAGGACCCCCAGCTCTTGGCATAGCCGCGCTGGCGATCGGAAAAGGCGGGGGCGGCAAAGGTGTCTTGCCAGCCGATATAGTCCCAGTAGTCGACATGATAGGCCAGGGCCACCACATCGTCGCGACCGGCAAGGCTGGTCAGCATCGCGTCCGCCGGCGGGCAGGAAGAACAGCCCTGGCTTGTAAAAAGCTCGACCACGGCCTTGGGCTCGCCCCGAAGCGTTTCCGCCCCGGCTGAGGCAGGATGCAGAAGCGCGGAAGCGCCAGCGATTAAGGCAAAAACGGGGCGGCTAAACATGGGGATGTTGTAGGCCGGAGAAGTTAAGACGGGCTAGTCAAAAGCGGGTGAGACCCCATTTTCCTAACTCCATCACAGAAATGAAAATGGCGGCCCCTGCGGACCGCCACTTCGTTTTCAAAACATGTAAGCGCTGCTTACGCGGCGACGAGGCTGCGCAGCACGTAGTGGAGGATGCCGCCATTCTTGAAGTAGTCGAGTTCGTTGGCCGTATCGATGCGGCAGCGGGTTTCGACATTGCGCACCGAGCCATCGGCGCGGGTGATCTTCACGTTGACGACGGCGCGCGGCACGATGGTTTCGACATTGAGGATGTCGACCGTTTCGGTGCCATCGAGGCCAAGGCTCTGCCAGCTGTCGCCGTCCATGAACTGCAGCGGGATAACGCCCATGCCGACGAGGTTGGAGCGGTGGATACGCTCAAAGCTCTGCGCGATCACGGCCTTGACGCCAAGGAGATTGGTGCCCTTGGCGGCCCAGTCACGCGAGGAGCCGGTGCCATATTCCTTGCCGGCAAAGATCACGAGCGGCGTATTCTGCTGCTGGTAGGCCATGGCCGCGTCGTAGATCGCCATCTGCGAGCCGTCGGGCCCGAGCGTGTAGCCGCCTTCGACGCCATCGAGCATCATGTTCTTGATGCGGATATTGGCAAAGGTGCCGCGCATCATGACTTCATGATTGCCGCGACGAGCGCCATAGGAGTTGAAGTCCTTGGGCGCGACCTGATGCTCCATGAGGTACTTGCCCGCCGGTGTGCCCGACTTGAACGAACCGGCCGGGGAAATGTGGTCGGTGGTGATCGAGTCGAGGAAGAGCGCCAGAACGCGAGCCGAGACGATATCGGTGACCGCCTTTGGCTCCATGGTCAGGTCTTCGAAATAGGGCGGGTTCTGCACATAGGTCGAACCGCCGTTCCAGCCATAGGTCTCGCTGCCTTCGACAGCGATGCCCTGCCAGTGCTCATCGCCCTTGAACACGTCCGAATAGCGCGATCGGAACATGTCGGCATTGACGTGCTGGCGCACGATCTCGGCGATTTCGTGGTTCGAGGGCCAGATGTCCTTGAGATAGACCGGCTGGCCGTTCGAACCGGTGCCGAGCGGCTCGGTGGTGATGTCGACATTGAGCGTGCCGAGCAGCGCATAAGCGACGACGAGCGGCGGGGAAGCGAGGTAATTGGCGCGCACGTCGGGGTTCACGCGGCCTTCAAAATTGCGGTTGCCCGAGAGCACCGAAGCCGCGACGAGGCGCTTTTCGTTGATGGTGTCGGAAATGGCCTGCGGCAGCGGGCCGGAATTGCCGATGCAGGTGGTGCAGCCATAGCCCACGAGGTTGAAGCCGATGGCGTCAAGATCGTCCTGGAGGCCGGCGGCGGTGAGATAGTCGGTGACCACCTGCGAGCCGGGGGCCAGCGAAGTCTTGACCCAGGGCTTGGAATTAAGGCCCAGCGCCCGCGCCTTGCGGGCAACGAGACCGGCGGCGACGAGCACCGACGGGTTGGACGTATTGGTGCAGGAGGTGATGGCGGCGATCACCACCGAACCATCGGTGATGGTATAGTCGGCATCCTTGACCGCAGCGTCGGTGAAGGGCGCGATGTCGTCGCCACGGCCGGCGGAAAGATCAGGCAGCGCTTTGAGGAAGGCCGGGGTGACATCCTTGAGCGCCACGCGGTCTTGCGGGCGCTTGGGACCCGAGAGCGAGGGCACGACGGTCGAGAGATCGAGCTCGAGAGTGGACGTAAAGGTTGGGTCTTCGCTGTCCGTGGTGCGGAACATGCCCTGCGCCTTGGAATAGGCTTCGACCAGCGCCACGCGGTCGGCATCGCGGCCGGTGGTGGCGAGGAACTTCAGAGTGTCGGCATCGACCGGGAAATAACCGCAGGTGGCACCATATTCGGGTGCCATGTTGGCGATGGTCGCCTGGTCTTCGAGCGAAAGGTAATCAAGGCCGGGGCCGAAGAACTCGACGAACTTGCCGACCACGCCCTTCTTGCGCAGCATTTCGGTGACGGTCAGCACGAGATCGGTGGCGGTGATGCCTTCGTTGATCTTGCCGGTGAGCTTGAAGCCGACGACTTCGGGGATCAGCATGGTGATCGGCTGGCCGAGCATGGCAGCCTCGGCTTCGATGCCGCCGACGCCCCAGCCGAGCACGGCCATGCCGTTGACCATGGTCGTGTGCGAGTCGGTGCCCACGAGTGTATCGGGATAAGCGACGGTTTCGCCGTCCTCTTCCTTGGTCCAGACGGTCTGGGCCAGGTATTCGAGGTTCACCTGATGGCAGATGCCGGTGCCGGGAGGGACGACGCGGAAATTGTCGAAGGCCGACTGGCCCCAGCGCAGGAATTCGTAACGTTCGCCATTGCGTTCATATTCGAGCTCGACATTCTGCTCGAAGGCCAGCGGCGTACCGAAATTGTCGACCATCACGGAGTGGTCAATGACGAGATCGACGGGCACAAGCGGATTGATCTTTTGCGGATTGGCGCCGAGCTTGGCGGTGGCGTCGCGCATGGCGGCGAGGTCGACGACGGCGGGAACGCCGGTGAAATCCTGCATCAAGACGCGGGCCGGGCGGTAGGAGATTTCGTGGTCGGACGTGCGCTCGACCAGCCAGGTGGCGACGGCCTGAATATCGGCCTTGGTAACGGTGCGGTTGTCTTCAAAGCGCAAGAGGTTTTCGAGCACGACCTTCATCGAGCCGGGCAGGCGCGAAACGCCGGTCAAGCCGTTCTTTTCCGCTTCGGCGATGGAGTAGTAAGTGTAGGTCTTGCCACCCACCGTCAATGTGGACTTGGATTTGAAGCTGTCTACAGAAGTCACTTGGCTCCGCCCTTTGCTGCTCGAAACACAATGCTTTCGGGCGGTGGGGCCGATCGAAAGTCATGCGTTTTCTGGAATGTTTCCAATCTCTAAGGGCTTATAGTCAATCGCGGGAGGCCTTGCCAGTTCTACCTTGGCTCCAATACGAGATGGGGTCATGACCCAAGGGCAAGTCTATTCCCCCCTATCGCTGCACACCCAAGGGCTTGCCGTGGGCCGTGGCGAAACGATGCTGGCGCACGGTCTGGCGCTGGACGTTGCCGGTGGCTCGGGGCTCCTGCTGCGGGGGCCGAACGGGGCCGGCAAATCGACGCTGCTGCTAACGCTGGCGGGTCTTCTCGCGCCGATCGAGGGCACGGTAACGATAGAGGGTCATGATCCGGACGACGGCCCTGCCCTCCACTATTGCGGCCATCGCAATGCCGTGAGAGCCAGGATGACGGTGCGGCAAACGCTGGGCTTTTGGGCAGCGCTCAACGGCCATACCGGCTTGGCTGCGGATGCGGCGCTGGACCGCGTCGGGCTCGGCAAGACCGCAAAACTCGATGCCGGCTACCTGTCGGCGGGCCAGCAGCGACGGCTGGTGCTGGCGCGGCTTTTGGTGTCACGTCGCCCGCTGTGGCTGCTCGATGAGCCGAGTGCCGCACTGGACGCGGATGGACGCGTGTTGCTGGCAGATTTGCTGAGCGCCCATCTGGCCGAAGGTGGGCTTGCGGTCATCGCCACCCATGACGATATCGCGGTTTCCTCGCTCACGACATTGCAGCTGGGAGCCACGCCATGACCGGCTTCCTGAGCGTCATCCGCCGCGACCTCCGCCTCGCTTTTGCCGGTGGCGGCGACGTTCTAACCCTGCTCCTGTTCTTCATCATCGTCGGCGCCATCGTGCCCTTTGCCGTCGGCCCGGACCAGGAACTGCTGTCGCGCATTGCGCCGGGCGTGGTCTGGATCGCGGCATTCTTGTCGATGCTCCTGGGGCTGGACCGCCTGTTCCGCCCCGATCTCGAAGACGGCACTCTTGCCCTCTATCGCCTTGCCGATCTGCCGCTGTCCGCAGTGATTGCCGCAAAAGTGATCGTCCAGTGGCTGACCTCGGCCCTGCCGCTGATCGTCGCCTCGCCCTTCCTCGCCGTAATCCTCGCCATGGATCTCGACACCTTCTGGCGCACGGTGCTCTCACTGCTTCTCGGCACCCCTGCCCTAGCGGCATTCGGTGCCTTCGGGGCCGCGGTGACCGTTGCCATACGCCGCGGCGGTCTCCTGGCGCCGATCCTGATCGCGCCTCTCTGCGTGCCGGTCCTGATCTTCGGCATCGGCGTCATCGCGCCGTTGGGAGGACCGAGCCAAGGCAATGCGGCGACGCTCTTTCTTGCGGCACTCAGTCTCATGGCGCTGGCACTCTCTCCCTTTGCTGCCGCGCTTGCGATAGCGTGGGGGGAGGAGTAGAGCGCTTCCGAGGGAAGCAAGGGTTAGCGGCGAAAATGACGGTTGAGACCACACCCAAAATGAGCTGGTGGAACCGGCTGGCCCATCCCGGCCAGTTCGTCCAGTGGACGCGGCCGCTGATCTGGCCGCTGGTTGCCCTGACGGCGCTACTGTTTGCGGCAGGCCTCTACTTTGCTTTCTTCAATTCGCCGGCCGACTACCAGATGGGTGACACGGTGCGCATCATGTATGTGCATGTGCCCACCGCCTGGCTCAGCCAGTTCGTCTACGGAACCATGGCGGTTTCGGCGCTTGGCACCCTGGTCTGGCGCCACCCCATGGCCGACGTGTCGATGAAAGCCGCCTCGCCGCTTGGCGCTGCCTTCACCGCGATGGCGCTCTTCACCGGCTCGCTTTGGGGTCGACCGACCTGGGGCACGTTCTGGGAATGGGACGGTCGCATGACCTCGACCCTCATTCTCCTCTTCATCTACCTCGGCATCGTCGCGCTGTGGCGCGCCTTCGACGACCAGCTCAAGGCCGCGCGCATCGTTGCGATCTTTACCCTCGTTGGTGCGGTCAACGTGCCGATCATCAAGTTTTCCGTTGATTGGTGGTCGACGCTGCACCAGCCGGCCAGCGTCTTTACTGCCGACGGACCCAGAATGCCGGGCTCGATCCTGACGCCGCTTTTCGTCATGTTCTTTGCCTTCACCTTCCTCTTCATCACGCTGCAGCTCGTGGCCATGCATACCGAGGTCAAGCGCCGCCGGGTGATGACGCTGGAGCGCAAGGCTGCCCGGGGGGATGCCGCATGATCGAACTGGGCCAGCATGCCGAATTCATCATCGGCGCCTATTGCGGCGTCTTTCTCGGCGTCGCGGCACTGATCGGCTGGACCATTTTAGATGCCCGCCGCACCGCGGCACGGCTGCTCGAGCTTGGGGACAAACGCCCTTGATGCGTTATCTTCTCTTCGCGCTGCCGCTTTTGGCTTTGATCGGGCTGGTCGCCGTTTTTGCCACCTCCATCGACCGGGACGCGAGCCTTGTGCGCTCGGTATTGATCGACAAGCCGGCGCCGCAGTTTAGCCTAGCGGCGGTGGATGGCATCGATGTCCCCGGCTTTGACACCGCGTCGCTTCAGGGCGCGCCGACCCTGGTCAATGTCTTTGCTTCCTGGTGCATTCCCTGCCGCGACGAGCATCCACTGCTCGAAGCGGTAAAAGCTGAAACCGGCATTCGTCTTTTCGGCATCAACCATTCCGATGCGCCGGAAAATGCCGTGGCCTTCCTTGCCGAACTCGGCAACCCTTACGATGCCATCGGCGCCGATCGCGATCGCCGCGTCTCCATCGACTGGGGTGTCTATGGCGTGCCCGAGACCTTTTTGGTCGATCGGAGCGGCACCATCGTCTTCAAGCATGTGGGCCCGCTGACGCCGCAGACGATCGAGACCGAAGTGCTCCCCGCCATCGCAAAGGCGCAAAGCTAGGCCATTCACCTCCTGTTCAGGATTGCTTGTGCATCTTGGACCTATGCGGTCGAGTAAGCCTATGTTGTTGCGCGTATTGCGAAAACTGTTGCGAGACGAGACCGGCGTCAGCGCCGTCGAGTATGCTCTGATTGCTGCCATCGTAACGGTGGTGACGACCTTTGCCGTGTCTGCGGCGGGCTTCAATATTACCGATATTTTGCCGGGGTGAGCCGGGGAACCTCATGGTGAGGTGCGCAGCGAAGCGCAGCCTCGAACCACGAGGTGGGCGAGTGGAGGCCCGGTGCCACGCCCTCGTCCTTCGAGACGCTTCGCTCCTCAGGATGAGGGCTACCCCGGCACAGCAGCCACCTCAAAAATCGCTCGTCAGCCCCTTGATCTCCCAATCGCCGTAGCGGCTTGGCTCGAGCCCGCCGCGGCCACCCTTTTCCTTGGGCGCCATGGCAGTCGCGGCATCGATCTCGCGGCGGCGCTGTTCGGCTTCCTCCAGCGCTCGCTGCGCTGCGGGGGACAACACCTTGGCCTGGCTTTCCTCGTCCATCGCTGTCGCTCCATGACAATTGGGGGTGCCCGCTTGCGCGGAACTCGGTGACGCACAACATAGTTCGTCAAGAGATTCAACCCAAGGGGCACAACCCATGTTCAACGGCATGCGCACCTTCGTTCTTCTGGCCGGCATGACCGCGCTGTTCATGGTGGTCGGCTATTTTATCGGCGGCACCAGCGGCATGTTCTTGGCGCTGGCTTTTGCCGCCGCGACCAACGTCTTTGCCTTCTGGAACTCCGATAAGATGGTGCTGCGCATGCAGAATGCCGTCCCAGTCGAGCGCTCGCAGGCGCCCGAGCTCTATGACATGGTCGATGTCCTCTCCAAGCGGGCCGGCATTCCGACCCCGGCGGTCTATGTGATCCAGTCCGAACAGCCCAACGCCTTTGCCACCGGCCGTGACCCCAACAATGCCGCCGTCGCCGTCTCCTCGGGCCTCTTGCGGCAGCTCCAGACGCGCGAAGTCGCCGGCGTCGTTGCGCACGAATTGGCGCACATCAAGAACCGCGACACGCTGACCATGACCATCACCGCGACGCTGGCAGGTGCCATTTCAGCGCTGGCCCAGTTCGGGCTGTTCTTCGGTGGCGGCAACAATCGCGACAATCCGCTGGGCGGCATCGGTGCGCTGTTGATGGTGTTTCTGGCCCCGCTCGCCGCCATGGTCGTGCAGATGTCGGTGAGCCGCACGCGCGAATACGAGGCCGATGCCGATGGCGCGGCCATTTCCGGCGATCCGCTGGCGCTGGCTTCGGCGCTCAACAAGATCGCAACGCTTGCCGGCCGTCAGGTCAATGTTGCGGCCGAGCGCAACCCGGCCATGGCGCATATGTATATCATCAACCCCCTGTCGGGGCAGCGAATGGACAACCTCTTTTCCACCCACCCCGATACCGGCAATCGCATTGCCGCGCTGCAAAAGCTTGCAGCCGAGATGAGTGTGGACGATAAGGGCCGCCGGCCCCAGCCCCGTCCGCGCAGCCCCTCCGTTGGCAGCGATATCGGCGGCGGCTGGCGCGTGCCGACCGTGGGGCGCACCGAAGACGATGGCGGTGCGCGCGGTCCCTGGGGATAGATATACGTGGCGCAACGCAGCGATCCGGCGGGGCTAAAGCTCCGCCTTGCCGCCGCCCAACGGCTCCGTGCCGTTTTGGGCGGCGAACATTTTTCACCTTTGTCTGCGGCCGAGCTGCCCGATGGCCGCGATCGTGCGCTCGCCAATCGGCTGATCACCACCGCCCTGCGCCGCCACGGCCAGATCGACTTCATGATGCGCGACCTGCTCGACAAGGGCATGCCGGCAAAATCGGGTAGCTTTGAAGCCGTCTTGCGCCTGTCTCTGGCGCAGCTCGTGTTCCTTCCCGATCTTGGCGCCCACTCGGCGCTGTTTCTTGCCGTCGAAGCCATCAAGCGCGATCCCAAGGCGCGCCATCTTTCGGGCTTGATGAACGCAGTCTTGCGCAAGGCCCAGGGAAATTCCGCGCGCTATGGCCTCCTTGAAGACCGCATGCTGCTGCCGCCCGAGCTGAGCAATGGATGGCGCGCGGCCTACGGCGCTGAGGCGGTGCAGCACTTCACCGATGCCTTGGTCGCCGGCGCGCCGCTCGACCTCACGCTGCGCGATGATGACGCGGAGCTGATCGAGGCACTCGGCGCTGAGCGGCTGAGCGGCGACACGGTGCGCGTGGAAAGCCGAGACCGCCCGGTCGATGCCCTGCCCGGCTATGCCGAAGGCCGCTGGTGGGTGCAGGACGTGGCCTCCGCCATTCCAGCCCGCCTGCTCCGCCTGCCGGAGGAGAGCACCGTTCTCGATCTTTGCGCCGCGCCGGGCGGCAAGACGGCGCAGCTGAGCAAAGCCGGCTACAAGGTCACCGCGCTCGATAGCGATGCCGTCCGGCTCGAGCGGCTGCGGAGCAACATGGCGCGGCTTGGCTATGAGCCGGATGTCGTGGAGGCCGACGCTGCCCATTATGCGCCGCAAACGCTGTTCGACGGCATCCTCCTCGATGCCCCCTGCTCCGCCACCGGCACTTTCCGCCGGCATCCGGAAGTGCTGTGGCACCGGTCTGCCAATGACATTGCCGGCCGTGTGCGGTTGCAACGTTCGCTGCTCAGCAACGCCCTGCGCTCGCTGAAACCCGGTGGCACGCTGATCTATTGCGTCTGCTCGCTGGAAGCGGCCGAAGGCGAGGACCAGGTGCAATGGGCGCTCGACGCCTTGCCGGAGCTCGAACTTTCCCCGGTTCGCGCCGATGAACTCCCCGGTCTTCCCGGCGCCGTCAGTGCCAAGGGCCTCGTCCGCACTCACCCCGCCATGCGGCCGGGTGAAAGTGATGGGGGAATGGACGGCTTCTTCGTGGCGCGATTCACGCGAAAGGGTTAAGCCTTTCCTAACGCATTGCGCACAAAATCCGCATTGTCGTTGAAGGGCTTACACTTGGCTTCGCTGGGAAGGCGGCGCCACGAGGGACAGTATAAGTGAACTTGACCGGCATGAGACCATCCGGCCGCGCCCCGTTACGGGCGGCGCAGCCATGGTAGGCGGGCGGCTGATCGGCCGCGGCCGCCGGCTGGCCCTTGGCATGGCCGACGGCCTCGTCACCATGCCGCTCCTGCGCTGGACCTGGCGCGGCCAGATCGATCATGCCTTTGCCGGCGACCTGCCCGACTTCCGCCCCTCCGACCAGGACGCCGTGCGCGACATGATGTCGGGGCGCTATCTCCTGGCGTCGAAACTTTTCGAGACGCAGGGCGCTTCGCCATTTTCGCTTGAGGTCGACCACGCCGATTGGTGGAACAATCTTCATAGCTTTTCCTGGCTCCGGCATTTTCGCGACGTGCGCGATCCCGGCGAGAAGTATTTCGCCCGCACGCTGGTGCTCGATTGGATCAGCCGCGAGGGTCAGTTCGAGCATGATAGCTGGACCCTGAGCCTTACCGCCCAGCGGGTGCTCAACTGGCTGCGCCACCTGACGCTGGTGCTCGACGGCGCCACGCTCGAGCAGGCCAAGACCATCCAGCGCAGCCTCGGCACGCAGGTGCAAAGTCTGCGTGTGCGCGCCAATTTCTCCTCCGATCCGGTGGAGACCCTGTTTGCCGCCATCGGCCTTGTCGGCGCCGAGCTCTGCAATGCTGCCGACGTGCCCGATGTGGAGCCGGCAGTAGGGCGGCTCGATGCGGTTCTGGCGAGCCAGCTCGATGCCGATGGCCTCCATTTGACGCGCAATCCGAAACTGCAGCTGCAGCTGCTGACGGAGCTGGCGAGCCTGCGCCGCGCCATGGGCCGGCGCGGCAGCCCGGTCATGGCCGAGCTCGGCCACCGCATCGATCGCATGCATGAAGCGCTCGATGCCCTGACGCTTTCAAGCGGCGAGCCGGTTTATTTCAACGGCTGCGGGCAGTTGCCGCACGATATCCTGGTCGCCGTCCAGGCCAATGGTCCGGCCGATAAGCGTCGCTCCAAGCTGATCGGCGGCTATGGCGTCGTGCGTTTTGGCGAGAGCGTCGTCATTGCCGATAGTGGTCTCCGGCAGCCGAAGGGGTTCGATGGCGACGCGCATGCCGGGGCACTAGGTTTTGAGTTCAGCCATAGCTCGGCGCTGATCGTCGGCTCCTGCGGCCCCGCGCCCGCCGACATGCCGGAAAGCAAGCCCTTGTTCCGGCAGGCGCTTGCCCACTCCTCGGCCACAATCGATGCCGAAGACGCGGTGCCGCCCGCGGGCAAGTCCGGGGCAATGACGCTCGAAAGCGCCGAGCACACGCTGTCCATGGCCACTTTCGGCTATGCGAAACGCTTTGGCGTTGAGATCGAACGGCGGCTGACGCTTCTGGCGGAAGGTACGACCCTTGTGGGCCAGGACCGGATCGTTGTCACCGGCAAGCCGCAAGGGGTTCTGGCGGTTCGGTTTCACCTGGCGCCGGGGATCAAGGTGCGGCCGACCCTGGGCGAAAATATCGCCCGGCTGGTGCTGCCAAACGGCTCGATCTGGAGCTTTCTCTGGGAAGGCGCGCGCTTTCACGACGAGGACAGCGTCCGCCAGTCCGCCTATCTCGGCTTTCACCGTACGCGGCAACTGGTGCTCGAAGCCGACGTTGTTGAAGGCGGCGAAATCGCGTGGATTTTTACCAAGGACCAGTAAGCGATTGGCGTTTGGAGGCCCTTGTGTTAGCGGAGCGCTAACACTTCCAAGCGCGAGACGTAGTTATGGGCAAGACGGTTCAGGTCGGGCGGGCACTGCTTTCGGTTTTCGATAAATCTGGCATGGCCGACTTCGCCCGCGGGCTGTCCGAAGCCGGCATTGAACTGGTGTCCACCGGCGGCACCCATCGCCTGATCTCGGAAACAGGGCTCCCGGTTCGCGAAATCTCGGATCTCACCGGTTTTCCCGAAATGATGGATGGCCGCGTCAAGACGCTCCACCCCAAAGTGCATGGCGGCCTCCTTTCGGTGCGCGACAATGCCGAGCACCAGGCGGCAATGGACACCCATGACATCGGCCCGATCGATCTTGTCGCCGTCAACCTCTACCCGTTCGAAAAGACCGTCGCCTCCGGCGCTAGCTATGACGAGATCATCGAAAACATCGATATCGGCGGCCCGGCCATGGTGCGCTCGGCGGCCAAGAACCACGCCTATGTGACGGTGGTCGTCGATCCGGCGGATTATCCGGCAATTCTCGACGCCATTCGCAATGGCGGTATTCCCTTTGAACTGCGGCAGCGGCTGGCGGCCAAGGCCTACGCCCGCACCGCCGCCTATGACAGCGCTATTTCGGCCTGGTTTGCGCGCGAGATCGACTTTCAGGACGTGACCTATCGCAGCTTTGCCGGTACCTTGAGCGAAGTCATGCGCTATGGCGAAAACCCGCATCAGTGGGCCGCCTTCTACAAGACCGGCGAAAATCGCCCGGGTGTCGCAACCGCGACCCAGGTGCAGGGCAAGACGCTGAGTTATAACAATATCAACGATACTGATGCAGCGTTCGAACTGGTGAGCGAGTTCGATCCGACCGAAACCGCGGCCGTCGCCATCATCAAGCATGCCAATCCCTGCGGTGTTGCTGTCGCTGCCGATCTCAAGACTGCCTATCTTAATGCCCTGCGCACAGATCCGGTCTCGGCCTTCGGCGGCATCGTCGCCACCAATCGAGAGATTGATGCCGAAACGGCAACCGAGATCGTCAAGGTCTTCACCGAAGTGATCGTCGCCCCATCGGCGACGCAGGAAGCCCAGGACATCATCGCGGCCAAGAAGAACCTGCGTCTGCTTTTGACCGGCGGCGTCGCCGACGCCAAAGCCGAGGGGCTGATGGTCAAGTCCGTTGCCGGCGGTCTTCTGGTCCAGGGTCGCGACAATCGCAATGTCGACGATTGCGACCTCAAGGTCGTAACCAAGCGCGAGCCGACGGATCAGGAACTGATCGACCTCAAGCTCGCCGCCAAGGTCGCCAAGCATGTCAAATCCAACGCCATCATCTATGTAAAGGATGGTGCCACCGCCGGCATCGGCGCCGGGCAGATGTCGCGCGTCGACTCCGCCCGCGTCGCCCATCGCAAGTCCATCGATGCGGCGCAGGCTGCCGGTCTCGAAGGCGCGCTGACGCAAGGATCGGTCGTCGCCTCCGACGCCTTCTTCCCCTTTGCCGATGGCCTCGAGGCGCTGGTTGCCGCTGGCGCAACGGCCGTGATCCAGCCGGGCGGCTCGATGCGGGATGACGAAGTGATCGCCGCGGCCGATGCGGCCGGCATTGCCATGGTGATGACCGGGATGCGTCATTTCCGGCACTGAAACACGTAGGAAGCCGGAGGCCGAGGTAAGACCTTTTTGACGCGCACATGCGATGGTGGGGCGCCAAAACTGTTTGCTGGCGCCTGGAGCCTTTATGCGTCTTGCCGTTCCGTCCGATCTGAGCGCCCTGCTCTCCACCGGCTTTCTGCGCTCGGTGGGGTCGCTCGGCATCAAGGTCGCCACTGCGGGCCTGACCTATCTGACCTATGTGGTGCTGTCGCGCACCATGACCGAAAGCGAATACGGCCATTTTGCCTTCGGCCTGTCGCTGGCGACGGTATTGGCGATCCTCGCCGGCGTCGGGCAATCCACCGCGGTGCTGCGGCTCTGGCCGCAATTACGCACTGGCGGTGACGAAGACAGTGCTGGTGCGGTCGTCGCGGCTGGCTCCGCCATCACCATCGGCGCGAGCCTCGTTTTGGCGGCGCTGCTGAGCCTGTTTGCAGTCATCTACATGCCGTTTTTGGCCGAAGGCGACACCGCCAACCATTTTTTCGGCGCCGCCTTCCTGATCCTGCCACTGGCTTTGGCAGAGTATAATGGCTCGGTTCTTCGGGCGCAGAATTCCCTCTGGACCGCGCTGCTGCCGCGCGACATCGGCTGGCGCCTGGCGCTGCCCGCCTCGGTGATCGGTCTTTTTTCGCTTGGCATCGTGCTCAGCGGCCCAGACGCACTGACGCTTTCGGCCGCGTTGTTGATGGGAACGCTGGCACTGCAAATGTACGTGGCGCAGCGCCGCCGCTACGCCATCATGCCCCGCCGCCGGCCCGTGCCTGCGCACTGGCAGAAATGGGGCTCGCTCAGCACCTGGCTCCTGCTAGGCGCGCTGATCGAAACCTTTACGCTCAATGCCGATGTGATCCTGGTCGGCCTGATGCTCGATCTGGAATCATCCGGCCTCTACTTCAACGCCTTCCGCACCGCCGGGCTGATGACGCTTTTCACCTTCGCCATCGAGCTGGTCATCGCCCCCATGGTCGCCGAACATTTCCATGCTGGCGACATGCGCAAGGCGCAGGCGATCACCGCGCTTTGCGCCTGGGCCGGGTTCCTGTTCTCGCTGGTGATCTTTTCGCTGTTCCTGGTATCCGGCGATTTCATCCTGTCGCTATTCGGGCCATCCTATTCGCAAGGCGTCCTGGTCCTGCTGCTGCTGGCCTTCGGGCTGCTGTTCGACGCCATTACCGGCCCGTCCAAGATCGTCATGATGATGACCGGGCATGAACGCGCTTATGTCGCCCTGTTCGGCGGCATCATGGGCGTCGGGTTCCTGGTTCAGATCATCGTAATCCCGATATGGGGCGTCGTCGGAGCGGCTGCGGTCAATATGGGCTCGCGTATTCTCGCGCAGATGGCCATCGCCGTTTATTGCCGCCTGCGCATCGGTTTGGACACGAGCCTTCTCGGTATCTTCGCCATCCAAAGCGCCAAGGATGCACCGGCAACCTGAACCGTACCCACGAGTACGGTTCTGCTTGACCTTCAGCCTTGGCTCCTATTAGAACCAGACCAAACTCCATTCCTGCCCCGGAACACGCGACAATGACCAAGGCCCGCACGCTTTACGACAAGATCTGGGACGACCATCTGGTCCAGAACAATCCCGACGGCACGAGCCTTCTTTATATCGACCGGCACCTGGTGCACGAAGTGACGAGCCCGCAGGCGTTCGAAGGCCTGCGCATGAATGGCCGCAAGGTCCGCCACCCAGAGCGCACCTTGGCCGTGGTCGACCACAACGTACCCACCACCGATCGCTCGCTGCCCAATCCGGATCCGGAAAGCGCGACCCAGATCGCGGCCCTGGCCGAGAATACTGCCGAATTCGGCATCGAATATTACGATGCCTTCGATCGCCGTCAGGGCATCGTCCACATTGTCGGCCCGGAGCAGGGTTTCACCCTTCCCGGCATGACCATCGTTTGCGGCGATAGCCATACGTCCACCCACGGCGCTTTCGGCGCTTTGGCGCACGGCATCGGCACCTCGGAAGTCGAGCATGTGCTGGCGACGCAGACGCTGATCCAGCAGAAGGCCAAGAACATGCTGGTGCGTGTCGATGG
This sequence comes from Devosia rhizoryzae, assembly GCF_016698665.1. Classification (NCBI taxonomy): domain Bacteria; kingdom Pseudomonadati; phylum Pseudomonadota; class Alphaproteobacteria; order Hyphomicrobiales; family Devosiaceae; genus Devosia; species Devosia rhizoryzae. The sequence continues at coordinate 3,173,624 of NZ_CP068046.1, read as the reverse complement.
CCAGCTGCCGCCCGGCGTCACCGCCAAGGACATCATCCTTGCGATCATCGGCGAGATCGGCACGGCAGGCGGCAATGGCCATGTCATTGAATTTGCCGGCGAAGCCATCCGGTCGCTGTCGATGGAAGGCCGTATGACGGTCTGCAACATGACCATCGAAGGAGGCGCCCGCGCCGGCCTCATCGCGCCCGACGAAACCACCTTCGCCTATGTAAAGGATCGCCCCCGCGCCCCGACCGGCCAGGCCTGGGACATGGCGCTCGACTATTGGAAGACGCTCTATACCGACGAGGGTGCGCATTACGACAAGGTCGTGATCCTCGACGCCGCCAAGCTGCCGCCGATCGTTTCCTGGGGCTCCTCGCCAGAGGACGTGATCTCGATCACCGGCGCCGTGCCAAACCCGGACGATATCGCCGACGAAACCAAGCGGGCGTCGAAGTGGCGCGCGCTCGACTATATGGGTCTCAAGCCCGGCACGCCGATCACCGACATCAAGCTCGACCGCGTCTTTGTCGGCTCCTGCACCAATGGCCGCATCGAAGACCTGCGCGCTGCCGCCGCCGTGATCGGTGGCCGCAAGGTGGCGCCGCATGTGTCCGCCATGGTCGTGCCCGGGTCGGGTCTGGTCAAGGAGCAGGCGGAAGCCGAAGGGCTGGACGTGTTGTTCAAGGAAGCCGGTTTCGAGTGGCGCGAACCGGGCTGCTCGATGTGCCTTGCCATGAACCCGGACAAGCTCAAGCCCGAAGAGCGTTGCGCATCGACCTCCAACCGCAATTTCGAAGGCCGCCAGGGTTTCAAGGGCCGCACCCATCTCGTTTCGCCCGCCATGGCGACAGCTGCCGCCATCGCCGGCCACTTCGTCGATATCCGCGAGTGGCACTAAGCCGAACGGACTGGTCGGGGCTTTTTGCGCCGACCATTGACGACTTTGAGGCCATGGCCAGCAAGGCCTTGGCCGAACTGCCCGAGCCGTTCAAGTCGCTGTCGGCGGATGTTACCTGCTCGGTCGCTGACTATGCCGAAGACGATGTGCTCGAAGGCTTTGGCATGGAGAGCCCCTTCGAGCTGATGGGCCTTTTTGTCGGCATTGGGCTCACCGAAGATGGCGCCGTGCCGCAGACCGGGCAATTGCCGAACACGGTCTTCCTCTACCGCCGCGCCATCCTCGACTACTGGGCCGAAAACGACGACAACACGCTCGGTGAAGTCATCACCCACGTGCTGATCCACGAACTTGGCCATCATTTCGGCTTTTCCGATGACGACATGGAAGCCATCGAAGCGGCAGCTGAGGCGGAAGAGCGGGACTAGTTCGCCCGCTCCGCTACAAGCCTAGAAACCGCGATTGGACGGGTCCGGACCTTCGGTCACGATAGACGCAGGTTTCTTGGCGGCATCGGTGGTTTCGCCCTCGCCGCTGCGCGATACGAACTGAAACTCCGCTTCATTGCCACCGGCCGGATCATCCGACACCTGGATGGCAAGATCGGCCTCTTCCAGCGCCGCGAACCAGTCGTCCCAGCTGGCAAGCTCCCAGCCGGTCAAGCGATCGGGGCCTTCGTCACCCGTGCCGTTGAGCGCATGCTGGCCGAAGCTGAGCTGCAGGAGAGTGCGCGTGCCCGTGCCATCTGGCGTATCCATCAGCATCGGGTGGCCACCGCGCGCCTCGGTCCACTGGCGGATCTCGGCATGGTCGGTCAAAATCTTGGACATGAAAACACTCCTTGGCTTTGCTTGGAAAAGCCTTGTTGCGGTGCAAGGTTCCGCTTCGATCCAAGGAGAAGCTCATGCCCTTCTATGCCTCTCGCCTCCCGACGCTGGCTGCTGCAGCCTTCCTGTCCCTGCCGGTCCTTGCGCCAGCCGCTTGCACCGTGCCGGACGGCGTCGATCTCAGCACCGCCGATGCCGAGCGCATGGAAAACTATGAAACGTCACGGGTGCGCGGCCTGGCCGAAGCCATGCTGGGGACGATCGAGAAAGAGCGCGCGGCGGTGGCCGCTGTGTTCAGCCCCGACACAGAAGAATTCGGCGCCATTCCTGACGGCACTTACCAATGCCGGACACTCAAGCTCGGCGGGCTGTTGCCGCTGACAGTCTACGGCTATTTCGATTGCGACGTCTCCGGGGACGGCAGCCGTATCGAAAAGGTCTCCGGCTCGCAGCGTTTTACCGGCACGCTGACCCCGAGCGATGGTGGGCTCTTTTATCAGGGCGCCATCCACTACAACAACGATCCGGCGCGCGCCTACGGCGATGATCCCGAATTCGACCAGGTCGGTTGTCTGGTCAAACTGGCTGGTCAAGAGGTCTACCGGCTCGAACTGCCCTACCCGATCCACGAATCCACTTTCGACGTCATCGAACTGCGCCGCTCTCGCTAGGCGACTGCCCAAGGCCCTGCTAAGGGACGCGGGAGATTTTTTCGAGATGGCACGATGGCTGATACTTCCAGTCTGATCCTGTTGGGCACGATCGGCGCTGCACATGGCATCAAGGGCGAGGTGCGCATCACCTCCCACACCCAGGATCCGGAGGCTATCGCATCCTATGGACCGCTCTCGACCGACCGCCCGGGCCTTGCCATCACCATCGAAGTGGCGCGGCTGCAAAAGAACGTCCTGATCGCCCGGCTGGCAGGCATCAGGGATCGCGATGCGGCGGAAAAGCTTAATGGTGTGTCCCTTTTTGTGGAGCGCGCCAAATTGCCCGAGCATGACGACGAAGACGATTTCTACCACGCCGACCTGATCGGCCTCGATGCGCGGCTCGATACCGGCGTCAGCATCGGCCGCGTCATTGCGCTCCACAATCACGGCGCCGGCGACCTCATCGAAATCCAGGACGAGCTCAAGGGCGACACTTTCCTCTTTCCCTTCACCAAGGCCGTGGTGCCGACGATCCGCATCGCCGAAGGCTTTTTGGTGATCTCCCCGCCGCTCGATGTGGACCCGGGCGAGGAAGAGCCGGATTGAGTTTTTCGGCCGATATCATCACGCTCTTTCCCGAGCTTTTCCCCGGGCCTCTGGGCGCTTCGGTGCTCGGCCGCGGCATGAGCGAGGGATTGTGGAGCCTCAGGGCCACGCAGCTGCGCGACTTTGCCACCGACCGGCATCGCACCGTCGACGACACGCCTTCGGGTGGCGGCGCCGGGATGGTGCTGAAACCCGACATTCTTGCCCGTGCCATCGACACGGTGGCACCGCAGCACGATCCCCGCCCGCGCATCCTGATGTCGCCCCGCGGGGTGCCGCTGACCCAGGCGCGGGCGCATGAACTGGCTGTGGGCCCCGGCGCCGTGATCGTCTGCGGGCGTTTCGAGGGTGTGGACCAACGGGTCATCGAAACCCGCGGGCTCGAGGAAATTTCGATCGGCGACTATGTGCTCGCGGGCGGGGAAGTGGCCGCGATGGTGCTGCTGGAGGCCGTCGTGCGCCTCATCCCCGGCGTGCTCGGCGCACTCGATAGCCGCGATGAGGAAAGCTTCGAGAACGGTCTCCTCGAGTATCCCCATTACACGCGGCCGCAGCTGTTCGAGGGGCACGACATTCCGCCGGTGCTGACCTCAGGCGATCACAAGAAGATCGCCAAATGGCGGCACGAGCAGGCACTGGAGCTGACGCAACGGCGGCGGCCGGATCTGCTTGCCAGACCTCATGGTGAGCCTGTCGAACCACGAGGTCGTGCGCGCTGAAACCTCCACTCTCGCGACCCCGTCCTTCGACAGGCTCAGGATGAGGTCTTTGGACCGAGCGCACTAGACTCCGCGGCCAAAATCCCCTATGAGCCGCCCATTCGCGTGCCTGGGGTTTCGGACCGGCCGTGACAAAAACCAAGAACACTACCCTCCGTTACCAACCAAGACCGGGCGACAGGCTCTTTCGGGCCCAAAAAGTCGCTCCTATGAAAAGATCGAACGGATCATCATGTCGAGCATCATCGAACAGCTCAATGCCGAGCAGGTTGCTACGCTTTCCGCAAAGCGTGAACTCCCCGATTTCACCCACGGCGACACCGTCAAGGTGTGGGTCAAGATCCGCGAAGGCGAAAAAGAACGCCTCCAGGCCTATGAAGGCGTCGTGATCGCCCTTAACGGCGGCGGCATCACTGCCAGCTTCACCGTGCGCAAGATTTCCTACGGCGAAGGCGTCGAACGCGTTTTCCCGCTGCACTCCCCGAACATCTCTTCGGTGGAAGTGATCAAGCGCGGTAAGGTTCGTCGCGCCAAGCTCTACTACCTGCGCGATCGTCGCGGTAAGTCGGCACGTATTTTCGAATCGACCAATTCGCGCACCAAGAAGATCGAAGCTGGCGAGCGCACAGCCGCCCAGGCTGCCAAGGAAGCCCGCGAAGCTGAAAAGATCGCAGCTGCCGAGGCCTTTGCCGCCGAACAGGCCGCCAAGGATGCAGAAGCTGCAGCCGCAGCCAAGGCCGCCGAAGACGCCGCTGCTGCAAGCGCTGCCGAAACCGAAGCCAAGAGCGAATAATTTTCGCGATCATGCTCTTGAAAAGCCCGGCCATCGTGCCGGGCTTTTTGTTGGCTTGGATTCACGTGGAACATTTCGGCTTTACCCTGCCGCCCTGCTTGGCGATAAGGGCGCACTCCCAATTCGCAGGACCGCCATGACCCTTTCCGTCGTCACCTGGAACATCAATTCGGTCCGCCTGCGCCTGCCCATGGTGCTCGATTTTATCGGCAAGTATCAGCCCGACGTGCTGATGCTGCAGGAGATCAAGTGCACCAACGATCAGTTTCCGCGCAATGCCTTCACCGAAGCCGGTTATCCGCACCAGGCGGTGCACGGGCAGAAGGGCTATCATGGCGTCGCTATCGTCTCGAAATACCCGCTGACTGATATCTCCAGCCGCGTCTTCTTCGACATTCCGGAATCGCGCCACGTCTCGGCGCTGGTCGATCTGGGCCATGGGCCCTTCAAGCTGCACAATTTCTACATCCCGGCAGGCGGTGATGAGCCGGACCCGGAGATCAATCCCAAGTTCAAGCACAAGCTGGGATTTCTCGATGAGCTCAAGACCTGGTTTGGCGAACCCCTGTTCCAGCGCGGTCATCTGATCGCTGGCGATTTCAACATAGCGCCGCACGAAAACGATGTCTGGAGCCACAAGCAACTGCTCAAGATCGTCAGCCACACGCCGGCTGAAACCGAAAGACTAGACGCTTTGCTGACCGGCGGCCATGGCTGGGTCGATCTTGTGCGCAAGCACGTGCCCTATGACGAAAAGCTCTATTCCTGGTGGAGCTATCGCAGTGCCGACTGGAAAAACGCCAACAAGGGCCGCCGGCTCGACCACATCTGGTCGACCGCAGACGTGGCGGAAAAATCGATCGGCGCCGAGATCATTAAGGATTATCGGGGCTATAGCCCACAGCCCAGCGACCACGTGCCGGTGATCGCGCGCTTCGCGCTGCCGTAAAGGCCCCCTCATCCGCCCTTCGGGCACCTTCTCCCGCGAGGGGAGAAGGCGGCATTGCGTTTAGACAACCGCCGGTTCACCCCTCTCCCCTTGCGGGAGAGGGTGGATCGGCCGAAGGCCGAGACGGGTGAGGGGTATCCTTAAACTCCCTTCATGCGCTGCCGCAGCGGCTCAAGCGCGTGCATATAGCGGCCCAGATCCTGCTGAATGCGATCGGCAGCGCGTTGCGCCAAGTCCGGATCCTGGCGCGCCAATTTCAAAAATGCCGAGCGCGGCACGAACAGCAGTTCGCAATCGGTCAGCGCCGAAAAGGTTACCGGCCGCGGCTTGCTGATGATCATGGCCGTCGGCGAGATGACGCTGCCCGGTTCGCTCAGCGTATAGGGCGCACTTGCTTCGTCACCCTCGTGACGCGCTTCGACAGTGCCATGAACAAGCACATAGGCGCCCATCGGCGTGTCGCCGGCCTTGTAGATGACTTCGCCTGCAGCAAAGCGCTGGCGATCTCCGGCAAAGCCCAGCATGCGCCGTTCTTCGTCATCGCAGATATCGAAGAAGTCGGCCCGGGCCAGCACCCCGGCCGCGTCGTCCATTCTCATGTCGCAAGACCCATGCGGCTAGGCCGCCTGCAGGGCAAGCGGCCTTTCGCAAAAGCTATAAGTCAGTTCGCGCCGGGAATGAACCCTTTTCCCGGTCACGGCACCAAGCGATAGCCACCGTCTTCGGTCACCAGCAGGCGCGCATTGGAGGGATCGCGCTCGATCTTCTGCCGCAGGCGGTAGATGTGGGTTTCGAGCGTATGGGTGGTCACCCGATTGTTGTAGCCCCAGACTTCCTTGAGCAGCACATCCCGCGTGATGGTCTTGGGACCCTGGCGATAGAGATACTTGAGGATCGAGGTTTCCTTGTCGGTCAATCGAACCTTGATGCCGTCATTGGTCTCCAGCACCTTGGCAGCCGGCTGGAAGTTGTATTGGCCGATGGTGAAAACCGCATCCTCGCTCTGGTCGCGCTGACGGAGGGCCGAATTGATGCGGGCCAGAAGCACCGGATAGCGGAAGGGCTTGGTCAAGTAGTCGTTGGCACCCGACTCCAGACCTTTGATCTGGTCGTCGTCGCTGTCGTGGCCGGTCAGCATCAGCACCGGGCTCATATAGCCTTCCTGGCGCATGAGTTTAACGGCATCGCGGCCATCCATGTCGGGAAGGCCGACATCGAGTATGGTCAGCTCGATATTGTTTTCGCGCACGGCCTTGAGCGCGTCATTGGCATTGCCTGCCTGGAGGATGTCGAAGTCGGGTTCGCCTTCAAGCTGCTCGACCAGCGTTTGGCGCAACTCCGTGTCGTCGTCCACGACTAGAATGCGTCGCTTGTTCATTGTTTTCTCCGGTCTTTTGCCATTCGGCAGACCAAGGGCCACATGGTGGGGCCGCGCTATTCTGGCCAGCCTGTCACGTCGAAGTCATTCAATTGCCAGCAACGTAACCCGGAGAAGAAAAGTTGCAGGACGCGGCCTTAGGTCAGTGTCGGTCGCTGGCCAAAAAGTGCTGATCCGACGCGCACATGCGTGGCGCCCATGGCGATCGCCGTCTCGAAATCGCCGCTCATTCCCATCGAGAGATTCGCAGCGCCGGCCTCTTTGGCGAGACTGTTGAGAAGAGCAAAATAAGGGCCCGCCGGCTGACCGTCCGGTGGGATGCACATGAGGCCGACGATGTTAAGACCATGCACGTCGCGGCAGCGCTGGGTGAACGCGACGGCATCTTCTACGGCAATACCGGCCTTTTGCGGCTCGGCGCCGATATTGACCTGCACGTAGCATTGCAGCTGCCGGCCGGCGCGGGTCATCTCCTGCGCCAGCGTGGCCGCCAGCTTCTCGCGATCGACGGTCTGGATGACATCGAACAAGGCTACTGCTTCGCGCGCCTTGTTGGTCTGCAGCGGCCCGATCAGATGAAGGCGCGTGTCCGGAAAGCGCTCGCGCAAGCCCGGCCACTTGTCCTTGGCTTCCTGAACCCGATTTTCGCCAAAAACCCGCTGACCGGATTCGAGGAATGGAGCGATCTCATCTGCCGAGAAGGTCTTGGACACGGCCACGAGGTTAACCGTTTCGGGCGGCGGACCAAACCGGCGATGCGCCGCCCTAATGCGCTGCCGGATCTCGGCAAGTCTTGATGCGGCATCGGTAGCGCCAGCGGACATGGAAAGCCCCGTTGCTGTTGACCTAAGACAGGATTTCTGGTGATGGTCCGGTAAACAAATACACCCCCCAACGCAAGCTGCGCCGCCTTCTGCCGTGCGCGCCTGCCACGAATTCCAAGGACATGTGCAGTGAGCGGCGAACGCTACAATCCGCGCGAAAGCGAACCGAAATGGCAGAAGATCTGGGATGAACGCCAGAGCTTCGTCACCGCCAATGACGATCCGCGCGAGCCCTATTACGTCCTCGAAATGTTCCCCTACCCGTCCGGCCGCATCCATATGGGCCATGTGCGCAACTATGCCATGGGCGACGTCGTGGCGCGCTACCATCGCGCTAAGGGCAAGAACGTGCTGCACCCCATGGGCTGGGACGCTTTCGGCCTGCCAGCCGAGAATGCCGCCATCGAGCGCAAGACCCATCCGGGCACCTGGACCTATTCCAACATCGAGGCGATGAAAAAGCAGCTCAAGTCGATGGGTCTTTCCATCGACTGGACGCGCGAAATCGCCACCTGCTCGCCGGACTATTATCGGCATCAGCAGGCCATGTTCATCGACATGCTCGAAGCCGGTCTCGTCACCCGCAAGTCGTCCAAGGTCAATTGGGACCCGGTCGACATGACCGTGCTGGCCAATGAGCAGGTGATCGACGGCAAGGGCTGGCGCTCCGGCGCGCCGGTCGAGCAGCGCGAACTGACGCAGTGGTTCTTCAAGATTTCCAATTTTGCCGAGGATTTGTTGGAGGCGCTGGATGGCCTGACCGAGTGGCCAGAGAAGGTGCGCACCATGCAGCGCAACTGGATTGGCCGATCCGAGGGCCTGCGCCTGCTGTTCGAACTGGTGCCGAGCGAAAATACTGAGACCGCCAGCATCGAGGTTTTTACCACCCGCCCGGACACTATTTTCGGCGCCAGCTTCGTCGGTCTCTCGCCCGACCACCCATTGACCACCGAGCTGGCGGAAGCCAACTCGGCTCTGGCGGCTTTTGTTGCCGAGTGCCACAGCCATGGCACCGCGACCGAAACGCTGGAAAAGGCGGAAAAGCAGGGCTTTAACACTGGTCTTCGCGTGAAGCACCCGGTCATTGAAGGCGAGACGCTGCCCGTCTATGTCGCCAACTTCATCCTCATGGATTATGGCACCGGCGCTATCTTTGGCTGCCCGGCGCATGACCAGCGCGATCTCGACCTTGCGCGCAAATATGGCCTCTCGGTAAAGCCGGTCGTGCTGCCCGCCGGGGAGGATCCGGCAAGCTTCGTGGTTGGAACCGAGGCCTATACGGACGCCGGCACGATCTTCAATTCCGGTTTCCTCGACGGGCTCAGCATCGACGAGGCCAAGCGCCAGATCGCCGATTATTTCGCTGTCCGGGCTGTCGATAACCGGTCGCAGGGCAAGGTTGAGGTCAACTATCGCCTGCGCGACTGGGGCATTTCCCGCCAGCGCTATTGGGGCTGCCCGATCCCCGTGATCCATTGCGAAGTCTGCGGCACCATCCCCGTGCCCAAAAAAGACCTGCCGGTCGTGCTGCCGGAGGATGTAAGCTTCGACAAGCCCGGCAACGCACTCGACCATCACCCGACCTGGAAGCATGTCAATTGCCCGCAATGCGGCGCACCGGCGCGGCGTGAAACCGACACCATGGACACCTTTGTCGATAGTTCCTGGTATTTCGCCCGCTTCACCGCACCGCAGGCGGAAACGCCGACCATTCCGGGTGTCGCCAATCGCTGGCTGCCGGTCGACCAATATATCGGTGGCGTCGAGCACGCGATCCTTCACCTGCTCTATTCGCGCTTCTTCACCCGCGCCATGAAGGCCACAGGCCACGTCGGCATGGATGAGCCCTTCAAGGGCCTCTTCACGCAAGGCATGGTGACGCACGAAACCTATAAGGGCGAAGACGGCGCCTGGGTGCCGCCCACCGACGTCGTGCTGGAAAGTACCGGCGACGCACGCACTGCCCGTCATATCTCGACCGGCGCACCGATCCAAATCGGCTCGGTCGAAAAGATGAGCAAGTCCAAGAAGAACGTCGTCGATCCCGATGAGATCGTCGGCAGCTACGGCGCCGATACAGCGCGCTGGTTCATGCTCTCGGACTCTCCGCCGGAGCGTGACGTGCAATGGACCGAGGCCGGCGTCGAAGGCGCCAGCCGATTCCAGCAGCGCGTCTGGCGTCTCGTGCATGATGTGGTGGCCTTGGGTGAGGGCAGCGGTGACTCCGCGGATGCCTTGGCGGTCCGCCGGGCGACGCACCGCGCCGCGGATGGCGTCGCGCGCGACATCGAAGGCCTGCGCTTTAATCGTGCCGTGGCGCAGATCTACGAACTCACCAATGCCCTGGCCAAGGCTCGAGATGCCGGCGCAGCCGACATCAGCAGTGCAATGCGCGAAGGTGTCCGCACCCTGATCCAGCTCATCAGTCCGATGATGCCGCATCTGGCGGAAACCTGCTGGCAGGTGCTGGGTGAAACCGGCCTGGTCGCGGACGCGCCATGGCCCGAAGTCGATCCGGCGCTCCTGGTCGACGATGAGGTCACCATGCCCATCCAGATCAACGGCAAACGCCGCGCCGAGATCGCCGTCGCTAAGGGCATGGTCCCGGCCGAGGTCGAAGGCCGCGTCATGGCTCTTGACGCCGTGCAGAAGGCGCTGGAAGGCCGGACGCCCAAGAAGATCGTGGTCGTGCCCGACCGGATCGTCAACATCGTCGTATGACGGCGCTGAAGGCCCATGAAGTGGCGCGCTTTCTGGTGCGCCCCGACCTCAGCGAGGGCATTTTCCTCGCTTATGGGCCGGACGGCGGGCTGGTACGAGAAACGGCGCAACGGCTCATCCGCCATTTGAGCGGCGACGATCCGGGCTCCGCCAATGTCACGATCTTTGATGGGCCGGAGCTCAATGCCGATCCCTCGCAGCTCCTGCTTGAGGCGCGTTCGGTGTCGCTGTTTGGCGGCAAGCGCATCATCCGCGTGCGCAACGCCACCAAAGCGCTGGTTATGCCGCTGACCGAGTTGCGCGACGATCCGGGTGGCACGGCGATCGTGCTCGAAGCCGACAACTTGCCGCCCCGCGACGCTCTGCGCGCGCTGGTGGAGGCGGCAAAGCTCGGCCGCGCCCTGCCCTGCTATCCCGACACCGACGAAACGCTGATGGCGCTGATGCGCGAAACGTTCAATCACGCTGGTATTCGCACCGACCAGGATGTCGTGCCGACCCTACGCGAGATCCTGGGCAATGATCGCGAGGTGACGCGGCGCGAGTTGGAGAAGCTGACGCTCTATGCTGCGGCATCCAAGAGCCTGACGCGCGAAGACGTGCTGCTCCTATGCGCTGACAACGGAGCACTGGCGATCGACGCCATTTTGGATGCGACAGGTGGCGGGCACACCGAAAAGCTGGAACTGGCGCTGAACCGGGCACTGGCCGCCAACGTCAACCCGCAGCAATTGCTATCCATGCTCACCACGCATTTCGCCAACCTGCGCCGCTGGCGCACGGACGTGGACGGGGGTAAGACGCCGCGCTCGGTGCTCGAAGCGGTAAAGCCCAAGCCGCATTTTTCGCGGATCGGCGCGATGGAACAGCAGTTGCGTCTCTGGAACGAAACGGCACTTGGAACAGCATCCGAGCGCTTATTGCAAGCTGTGTCCGACACGCGGCGCCGACCGGCCTTCGCCGACGCTATCCTGCGCAGAACGACCCTGTCCCTCTGCATGATGGCCGCAACATTCTAGCTAATTGGGCCGGCCGGTCAGACGTTCGCAGATCGTGTCCAGCTGCTCGAGCGTCTTGTAGCGAATTTCGACCCGCCCGCCCCGCTCAGTGTGGTTGAGGGCGACGGTCAGGCCCAGCGCATCTGCAAGCTTGCGCTCGAGCGCCAGCGTATCGGCACTGCGCGGTGCAGGTTCACTTTCCGGCTTGCGTTTGGGAGCAACTTCACGCTGCTGGCTGAGGGCCTCGGCTTCACGGACAGAAAGACCACGATCGACGATCTGACGAGCAAGCGCCGCGGGATCGTCTGCCGTGATCAATGTGCGCGCATGACCAGCGGTAAGCGTGCCACCTGCGACCATGCCACGAACATCTTCGGGCAGTTTCAAAAGCCGCAAAGTGTTTGCCACATGCGAGCGGCTCTTGCCGATCACTTGCGCCAAATCCTGCTGCGTATACTCGAACTGCTCCATCAGCTGACCATAGCCCATGGCTTCTTCAAGCGGGTTAAGGTCGGCGCGTTGAACGTTCTCGATAATCGCGAGCTCAAGAGCTTCCTTGTCGTCGACCTCACGGATGATCACCGGAACATCATGGAGGCCAGCCTTCTGCGCCGCACGCCAGCGACGTTCGCCTGCGATGAGCTCGAAGACATGCGGATCGTCGGTTGGTCGTACGAGAAGCGGCGACATCACGCCCTTTTCGCGGATCGAATTGGTTAGTTCTTCGAGCTGATCCGGATCGAAGGTGCGACGGGGATTAGAGCGGTTGGCGATGATGAAATCGACCGGCAGGCGCTTGCCACTTGAGGATTCGGTAACCCGAGCCCCTTCCATAGCTGCCATGTCGCCAATGAGTGCAGCAAGGCCGCGGCCGAGACGTGTTGGTTTATCGTTCATGTCCGGCTCCTAGGCTGCATTGAGCCGCCGTTCGCGGCGGATAACTTCGGTCGCCAGGCGCAAATAGGCCTGGCTGCCGGCACATTTGAGATCATAGAGAAGCGCGGGCTTGCCGTAGGATGGCGCCTCGCTCAAGCGCACATTTCGCGGGATGACCGTGTCATAGACGAGGTCGCCCATTTCGCTGCGCACGTCAGCCAGCACCTGCTCGGAGAGGTTGTTGCGCTTGTCGAACATAGTCATCACTACGCCCTGAATAGAAAGGCGCGGGTTAAGCGTCGAGCGGATCTGCTCAATGGTTTGCAGCAGCTGGCTCAGCCCCTCAAGCGCAAAGAACTCGCATTGGAGCGGCACCAGGACGGCGTCCGCAGCAACAAGCGAATTAATGGTGAGAAGGTTCAAGGATGGCGGGCAATCGATCAGGATGTAGCTGATCGGCCGTTCGTTGATCAGCAGTTCATCGATCTGCTTAAAGGCATTGCGCAACTTGAAAGCTCGATCGGCCTGCCCGGCAATGGTCAGCTCCACACCCAAAAGGTCCATGGTCGAAGGAACGATCGCCACGTTGGGCACACTGGTCATTATTGCCGCTTCAACGACAGTCGCTTCGCCTACGAGAACGTCATAGGCGGAAACATCGCGGTCGGTGCGGGAAATGCCGAGACCGGTGGAGGCATTGCCCTGCGGGTCGAGGTCGACAATGAGTACCCGTTCGCCGATCGCAGCCAAGGCGGTTGCGAGGTTGATGGCGGTCGTGGTTTTACCGACGCCACCTTTTTGATTGGCCAGAGTAAGGATTCGGGGTGCCAAAAAAGCCTCCGCGTTGCCGCTAACGCGCTGATTTCGAACGGAGATTCGAAATCTCGAGAATGACACCACTCGGATCGGTATCACTGGGATGTATTAACACGTCAAATTCCCAGGACGCACGTGTTTCCTTGAGCTCTTCAACATGTTCCCGGCCTTTATGCAGCAAAGCTCGGGTTTGCGGACCAAAAAAGGGCTTCATCCATGCTGCCAACTGCGGCAAGGCAGCCAGTGCACGGGAAGTGATGACATCTGGAACAGGTGTTTCACGTGAATCAATGTCGTCACTGCGTGAACCGATAACCGTGGTTGTGAGAGCAAGCTCACGCGACACCGTGCGCAAGAAGCTAACCTTGCGTGCGGTCGGTTCAACGAGAACAAACCGCCGGTTCGTTCCCTTGCTCGCAACAGCCATGGGAATTGCGGGCAAGCCGCCGCCACTGCCCAAGTCCATGAAGTTCACGTCGTCTGGCAGAAGATGTCGCAAGACTTGAAGGCTGTCCCCGAAGTGCCTGGTCCAGACATCGCTCAATGTTTCACGTGAAACAAGATTCTGCACCTGCTGCCATTTGCGAAGCAGTTGAGCATAGGATTCCAGATCATGCTCCACCTCATCGATCGATCTGGACAGACAAGGTGCGTAGGAGGCAATTGCCGAAGCCATCAGCTTGCCTTGCGCAGTTTACCCCGGCGGATGACCGCCATAAGCAGCGTGATGGCAGCAGGCGTCATGCTATCAATGCCTTGGGCTTGCGCGATTGTTTGTGGTCGATGCTGCTGCAGCTTTTGCCGGAGTTCCATGGAGAGGCCGGGAATAGCCGAGTAGTCGAGGCCTTCAGGGATGGAGCGCTTCTCGTCGCGTCGAACACTTTCGATGTCTGCTCGCTGACGATCCAGGTAGACAGCGTATTGCGCATCGACACTAATCTGTTCGAGCACCTCAGGAGAGAGGCCGAGGATTTCGGGCCATAGTTTTCCAAGGTCGTCGACGCTCATGTCTGGATAGGAGAGCAGATCAAACGCAGAGCGTCGCTTGCCGTCTTCGTTAACCGCAAGACCGGCCTTCCGAGCTTCATTCGGCGTGGCGCTAAGCTCCTGCAACATCTTTCGTCCACTGACGATTGCGCTCGTCTTGTTGTGGAAGACTTCTCTGCGCGCCTCTGATGCAAGGCCGCGGTCCAGTGCCATAGGGGTCAATCGCTGATCGGCGTTGTCGGCGCGCAGGTGCAGGCGAAATTCAGCGCGCGAGGTGAACATACGATATGGTTCGCTCACACCTCTGGTGATCAGGTCGTCTACCATGACGCCAAGGTAACTTTCGGTGCGTGACAAGACGAATGGCTCGTCACCCTTCGACGCTAGAGCAGCATTGGCGCCGGCAAGCAGTCCTTGTGCTCCAGCTTCTTCATAGCCAGTCGTACCGTTGATCTGGCCGGCGAGATAAAGGCCGGGCTGGCGCTTTACTTCAAGCGTCGCGCGGAGTTCGCGAGGATCTACGTAGTCGTATTCGATGGCATAGCCCGGACGGACAATAGCGACGTTCTCGAGTCCAGGCATGGACCGGAGGAACGCTTCCTGTACTTCGGCCGGCAGAGATGTGGAAAGGCCGTTAGGGTAGACGGTTGTGTCATCCAGCCCTTCGGGCTCCAGAAATATCTGATGACTGTCCCGATCCGCGAAACGGACGATCTTATCTTCTATCGAAGGGCAGTAACGGGGACCACGAGACTGGATTTTTCCTGAATACATCGCGGAGCGATGGAGATTATCCGAGATAATTTTGTGGGTTTCGGCCGTGGTCCGGGTAATGTGGCAGGACACCTGAGGATTGGTGATTGCAGTAGTCAGCGCCGAAAACGCCTCAGGAGGCGTGTCGCCAGGCTGCTCTTCGAGAACGCCGTAGTCTATGGTTGAGCCGTCCAGCCGCGCAGGGGTGCCGGTCTTCAAACGACCAAGCTGAAGACCTAAGGTCTCGAGGCGCGTAGAGAGACCAAGAACCGGCTTCTCCCCCAACCGGCCCGCTGGAACTGTTTCGTCGCCGCGGTGGATCAAACCTCGCAGGAAAGTACCGGTGGTTAGCACAACAGACTTAGCGGTAATGCTTCGCCCGCCGAGCAGCACGACACCGCTGACATGTCCATCGGCTACGGTGATGTCATCGACTTCGCCTTCGATGACGTCGAGGTTTGGCTGGGCCACGATCGCGGCTTGCATTGCTTCGCGATAAATCCTGCGATCGGCTTGGGCGCGAGGGCCACGAACGGCAGGTCCTTTGCGGCGGTTAAGGACTCGGAACTGAATGCCTGCTGCGTCCGCGACGCGACCCATAAGGCCATCCAGTGCATCGATCTCTCGCACGAGGTGCCCTTTGCCCAAGCCGCCAATAGCCGGATTGCAGCTCATTTCGCCAATTGTGGCAAAGCGATGCGTTATCAGCGCCGTTGGAATGCCAAGGCGTGCCGAGGCTACGGCAGCTTCTGTGCCAGCATGGCCCCCACCGACAACAATTACGGCATAGTCAGACATGACAGTTCTCCAAGTCGGCTGACATAGGCCAATGTTTCACGTGAATCAATTCCAGCTGCGGTACAGCTGTGCTTCACGTGAATCACTTTCCGATGCAGAAGCTGGCAAACAAGCGGTCTAGCACAAGTTCAGAGTCGACACGTCCGATGAGCCGCTCCAAGACTGTCGAGGCGGCGCGCAAGCTTTCTGCTGCAAGTTCCCAATCATGGAGTGCCGAATGCACTTCAGCAAGAAACTTGAGAGCTGCCGATAGGCTCTCCTGATCTCGTTCATGGCTAACCAGAGAAGGTTCGGCTCCGATCATCTGCTCGCCCAGAGCCTTGAGCCGCTCGATGAGTTCTAGTAGGCCCTTGCCGGTTGCTACGGATACGGACAGGTCGGAACTTGCATCATTTCGGAGGTCAGCCTTGGTTGAAATTTCAAGAAGACGGCCACTAGTCATGGGGCGTGTGGCGTCTTCAGCGTCAGGGGCAACAAGCCAGAGGACAATGTCGGCAGAGGCAATCGCCTGTTCGGCCCGGCGGATGCCTTCGGCTTCCGCGCGGCTCTCCGTTTCTCGTAGGCCTGCCAGATCCAGGAGGATGAAGAGCTGACCGCCGATATCGAGAGGAACTTCACGAACGTCACGAGTCGTTCCTGCCTCATCGGAAACGATCGCGATATCGGACTTCGCCAGTGCGTTGATGAGGCTGGACTTCCCAGCATTGGGTGCCCCGGCTAAGGCTACGCGCACACCTTCCCGGACGATCCGTCCACTATTCAATGACGCCAAGGCACCAGCTATGGCGACTTCGAGGTCTGCTAGTTGCTCATGCCAGCGGATCGGCAGATCTTCGGTGACATCGCCCTCATCCGAAAAGTCGAGGCGCGCCTCGATCTCCGCGCGAAGATCGAGGATTATGGTTCGCCAGCGATCGACCTCCTCCGTAAGGCGGCCATCGTAGCGAGCCAAAGCCTGTCGACGTTGATTCTCCGTATCGGCATTGATGAGGTCGCCCAGACCCTCGACCTCGAGGAGGTCGAGCTTGCCATTTTCAAATGCGCGGCGTGTGAACTCGCCAGGCTCAGCCAAGCGCAGGCCGAAGCTGCGGAGTTCGGAAAGCACTGCTTTGACCGTGGCGGAGGAGCCATGCATATGAAGTTCGGCGCAGTCCTCACCGGTAAAGCTGTGTGGCGCCGGGAAGTAGGCGACAAGGCCCTGATCAAGCCGTTGCGAAGACCCGATATGTCGCAGCGCCATTTTCCTGGGCTGCGGGACGCCACCTGCTATGAAGTCCAACGCGGAACATACCTGCGGTCCGGAAAGCCGAACCACGGCTACGCCACTCGGAAGCGCTCCAGAGGAGAGCGCCATAATGGTGTCTCCCGCTTGCATGAATTGCGCTCCGCAGGCTTACGTGTTCATCGAGTCGAAGAAGTCCGAATTGGTCTTGGTCTGGCGAACCTTGTCCATCAGGAAG
The DNA here is from genome assembly GCF_016698665.1 of Devosia rhizoryzae. Classification (NCBI taxonomy): domain Bacteria; kingdom Pseudomonadati; phylum Pseudomonadota; class Alphaproteobacteria; order Hyphomicrobiales; family Devosiaceae; genus Devosia; species Devosia rhizoryzae. Next base: position 3,156,577 of record NZ_CP068046.1, on the reverse strand, counting down.
TCCATCGCGTCGATCGTCCCCATCGGATTGAGTATGCGGCGGAGGACATACATCTTCTTGAGCGTGTCATTTTCGACCAGGAGCTCTTCCTTGCGGGTACCGGACTTGGTGATGTCCAGCGCCGGGAAGATGCGCTTGTCGGCGACCTTGCGGTCGAGAATGATTTCGGAGTTACCGGTGCCCTTGAATTCTTCGAAGATCACTTCGTCCATGCGCGAGCCGGTATCGATAAGCGCCGTCGAGATGATGGTCAGCGAACCGCCATCCTCGATATTTCGGGCAGCACCGAAGAAGCGCTTCGGGCGTTGCAGCGCATTAGCGTCGACACCACCGGTGAGAACCTTGCCGGAGCTTGGGACAACGGTGTTGTAGGCACGGCCGAGACGGGTGATGGAATCGAGAAGGATGACCACATCGCGCTTGTGCTCGACGAGGCGCTTGGCCTTTTCAATGACCATTTCGGCGACCTGAACGTGGCGCGAAGCGGGTTCATCGAAGGTCGAGGAAATAACTTCGCCGCGCACGGAGCGCTGCATGTCCGTCACTTCTTCCGGACGCTCGTCGATCAATAGGACGATGAGATAGCATTCTGGATGATTGGTCGCGATCGACTGTGCAATATTTTGCAACAATACGGTCTTACCAGTGCGCGGCGGCGCAACGATCAGTGCGCGCTGTCCTTTGCCAAGCGGGGCAACAAGATCAAGTAGACGGGCCGAACGGTCCTTGAGGGTTGGATCCGGTAGCTCCATGCGCAACCGCTCTTCGGGATAGAGCGGCGTCAGGTTGTCGAAGTTGACCTTGTGGCGAACGGCCTCGGGATCTTCAAAGTTAATGGTGCTTACTTTGAGAAGAGCGAAATAGCGTTCGCCTTCCTTGGGAGAGCGGATTTCGCCTTCCACGGTGTCGCCGGTGCGCAGGCCAAAGCGGCGGATCTGGCTGGGGCTGACATAGATGTCATCGGGACCCGGCAAGTAGTTCGCATCGGGTGAGCGCAGGAAGCCAAAGCCGTCGGGCAGAACCTCGACCACGCCTTCGCCCACGATGTTGATGTCTTGCGCAGCGAGTTCCTTGAGGATCGCGAACATCAACTCCTGCTTGCGCATGGTCGACGCGTTTTCGACCTCGAGTTCCTCGGCAAAGGCCAGAAGTTCGCCAGGAGACTTGGCCTTGAGCTCGCTGAGCTTGATATTCTGCATGGAAGCGACGGACCCTTGAGGGAGATCGTAGAACTTATGAAGTGGGGGAGTTCGAGGCACCGCAGCTGCAATCGGGCGATCGCGCGTTTTGGTGGGTGCCTGAGGCTCATGTAGCCTGATCCGGGCCAATATTCAAGATAGCACCGGATGCTCGTGAAACTTCGCAGAAGGTCGTCGCTTAAAACGGCTTCACGACGACCAGAATGACGATCAGGATCATCAACACGGTCGGGACTTCGTTGATGATGCGGAAGAATTGCTGCGGCTTGGTGTTTTTGTCTTGGGCAAAGAGCCGTGTGTGCTTGGCCAGGATGCCATGGCAGGCGGTGAGCAGCAGCACGAAGAAGAGCTTGGCGTGAAGCCAATAGGCGGTGGCGAAGTCCACCCAGCCGCCAAAGATCATCCAGAGCCCGAAGACATAGGTGGCGATCATCGCCGGGGTCATGATGCCGCGCAAAAGGCGCCGCTCCATGATCTTGAAGGTTTCGGCCTTGTCCGAGCCGATCTCGGCCACCGAATGATAAACGAAAAGGCGCGGCAGATAGAGCATGCCCGCCATCCAGGCGATCACCGCGATCACATGGCCTGCCTTGACCCATTCCATCCGGATTCTCCTTGAGCGTTAGCGGCCTTTGACGCGAGCGATCAGCTGCTCGACATGGGCGATCGGCGTTTCCGGCACGATGCCGTGGCCCAGGTTGAAGATATGCGGGCGATCGGCAAAAGCGGTCAAAATCCTGTCGACCTGGCTGGTCATGGCCTTGCCGCCCACCACCAGCCGCAGCGGATCGAGATTGCCCTGCACAGGCAGCGTGTTCGGCAGAGCCGAGCGGACGAAATCGAGCGGCGTGGCGTAGTCGATGCCCAGAACGTTTACGCCGGTATAGGCCGCATAGCGCGACAGGTTGCCGGCCGCACCGCGCGGAAAGCCGATAACCGGCGCATTGGGGATACGCGCACGCAGGCCTTGGACGATACGGCGGTTCGGCTCCATGACCTGAAGCGCAAAGGCGGCGTCATCGAGGTTGAGCGCCCAGCTTTCAAAAAGCTGCACCACGTCGGCGCCGGCTTCGAACTGGGCGGTGAGGTAATCGACGCTCGTCTCGACCAGGATATCCATGAGCTTGGCGAAGGCTTGCGGATGCTGGAGAGCGAATTTGCGCGCCACCCACTGATCCGGCGAGCCGCGGCCGCCCAGCATATAGGTCGCCACGGTCCAGGGAGCGCCACAGAAGCCAATCAGCGTCTGTTCAGGCTTGATGGCAGCTCGTAGCCGCCGCACCGTTTCCAGGACCGGCGCAAGATGATCGAGAGCCCTTCCCTTCTCAAGCCCATGGATCGTGGTCTCATCCACCGGATCAAGGATCGGCCCCTCGCCGGTTTCAAAGCGCACAGGTTGGCCCAGGGCATCGGGAACGACGAGGATGTCGGAAAAGAGAATGGAGGCATCAAGATCAAAGCGCCGCAGCGGCTGCAGCGTTACCTCGACGGCAAGCTCGGGCGTATAGCAAAGCTCGAGGAAGTTCTTCGCCTGCTTCCGCGTCTCACGATATTCCGGCAGGTAGCGCCCAGCCTGGCGCATGATCCAAACGGGAGGCCGTTCCTGGCGCTCACCGAGCACGGTCGCGAGCATTGGTTTGTGAACCGCGGTGCTCATCGAAAAGACCCCTTCAAAACCCAATAAGAGTCTTTCTTGCTTCGCTTTATTATCTTCATAGCGGTGTCTTGCGCCAATTCATGATGATCCACAATCGCCCTAGTGGTGACACGAGCGCGCAGGGCTTTGGTTAACGAGGTGTGAATCATTTTGCGAGAGCGATCGCGGTCATCGAAAACGAAATAGTTAACGAGAGATTAACCGGGCGACTCCCGAGTCAACGATTCGATTCAGCCTGTGCGAGTCTGGACTCATAACTTTTGGCCGCCGGAACTGCTTTCCCACAGACCTATCCTTCCCTCGATCCGGGGACCGGCTGTGGCCAAAGTGTTAACGAATTCTTACCTAGGTCGAACAAGTCGGGCGACAGGCGAAAGTTACGAGTCGAGATCACACCTTGGCCTTGAGCTGGGGATAGCAGTGTGGAAAAACGAGGCACCATGCTGATCCTTGCTTCCCGTTCTCCTACCCGTAAGAGTTTGCTCCAACAAGCAAAACTGCCGTTCAGCGTGGATGCGGCAAGCGTCGACGAACGTACGCTCGAGGCAGAGGCTTTGCGCGGTGGCGCTGACGCTGCGGAGGTGGCGCAGCTGCTGGCGCAAGCAAAAGCCCGAGCGGTCTCGGTTAACCATTCTGGAGCGCTGGCAATCGGCGCCGACCAGATCCTGGCGCTGGGCGAGACCTTGTTGCACAAGCCAGAAACCATGGCAGACGCCGCAGGGCAGCTCGATCGGCTCCGCGGCAAGACCCATCGCCTTCACGCTGCGGTAACCCTGGTGCGAGATGGAAAGGTGCTTTGGTCCGATGTGCAGACAGCCGAGCTCACCATGCGGACCTTTTCGGATGAGGAGCGGGACCAGGTGTTGCGGCTCGAAGGGGAGGAGGTGCTTCATTCCGTCGGCAGCTACCGGCTGGAGGGACCATCGATCCGGCTGTTTGAAGCTGTATGCGGCGATTATTTCACGATTTTGGGCCTGCCGCTCTTGCCGCTGCTGGCAGCGCTGCGCGATATCGCACCAGAGCTGTTTTCTGCCTAGGATCTTGCCGTGACCACCAAGGCCTTCGTTATCGGGCACCCAATCGCCCATTCGCGCTCGCCCTTGATCCATGGCACGTGGCTCGACGAACACAGGATCGATGGCACCTATGAGGCGATCGATGTGGCGCCTGCCGATCTTCCGGAATTCTTCGATCGCTTGCGATCGGGCGAGTTCGCCGGCGGCAATGTCACCATTCCGCACAAGGAGGCGGTATTTGCGCTCTGCGACAGTGTCGACGACCTGGCGCGCACCATCGGCGCCGTCAACACGCTGATCGTTCGCGATGGCAAGGTGCAGGGCACTAATACCGACTATCTTGGATTTTTGGGCAATCTCGATGCCGAAGCACCCGGCTGGTCGGATGGACCACGCGACGCCATGATCATCGGTGCCGGCGGCGCGGCGCGGGCCGTTCTGGTGGCGTTGCGGCGGCGAGATGGCGGCAAGGTTCATGTGCTCAATCGTACACTCGCCAATGCCCAGGCGCTGGTCGATGATATCGACGGACCGTTTGAGGCGCATGGCTTTGATGACTTTGCTCGCCTAGCGCCGCAAATTGGACTTGTCGTCAACACCAGCTCGATCGGCATGCATGGAAGCCGCTTCGACTGGCTAGATATGGCGCTGCTGCCCAAGACAACGCTAGTGACCGATATCGTTTATACGCCGCTGGTAACGCCGCTCCTCGCAGAAGCTCAGGCGCACGGTTTGAAAACGGTCGATGGCTTGGGCATGCTGCTGCATCAAGCCGTGCCAGGCTTTGCAGCCTGGTTCGGCGTGACGCCCGAAGTCACCCCAGCCCTGCGCCAGAAAATCGAAGCGACCTTGGTGCACTGACCCATGTGGAAGATCGGCGTTACCGGTTCGATTGGCACGGGCAAATCGACGCTTCTTGAGGCCTTTTCGAAGGCTGATGTGCCGGTGTTTTCTGCAGACCAGGCGGTGGCCGAGCTTTACGCCGGCGATGCTGTGGCGCCAGTCGAAACGCTGTTTCCTGGAGTTTCCAAAGGCGGTGTCGTGGATCGGCAGGAACTGACGCGCCGCCTTGCCTCGGATCCCACAGGCTTTAAGCGTCTTGAAGCGGTGGTTCATCCGCTGGTTCGAGCTCGCATTGCCGAATTTTGCCTTGAAGCCGAGAAGGCTGGAGCGGTCGCCGCGGCGGTGGAAGTGCCGCTCTTGTTCGAGAGCGGGTATGACTATGGTTTTGATGCCATCGCCGTAACGCATGTCGACGACGCCATTCAGCGCGAACGGGTCATGGCGCGTCCGGGCATGACCGTGGAAAAGCTCGAGACGCTGCTTGCCCGGCAGATGCCGCAGGCGGAAAAGAAGGCACGGGCCACCTATCTCTTCGACACCGGGCGCAAGCGCGCCGAGATCGAGGATATGGTGTCCGAGCTTGTGGACGGCATCAGGGCGAGACAAAAGATCAAATGATCAGGGAAATCGTGCTCGATACCGAAACCACCGGCCTTTCGCCCCAGGGCGGCGACCGGCTGGTGGAAATCGGCTGTGTCGAGCTGATCAACCACATTCCCACCGGCAAGACCTTCCACGTCTATATCAATCCGTTGCGCGCGATGCCGGAAGAAGCGTTCCGTGTGCACGGGCTGAGCGATGAATTTTTGGCCGACAAGCCGGTGTTCCGAGCGGTAGCCCAGGAATTTCTCGAATTCATTGGCGACGCGACGCTGGTGATCCACAACGCGCCATTCGACATGGGCTTTTTGAACCATGAGCTGACCGGCACGGGGTTCAAGACCCTCTCCAATCCGGTGATCGACACCGTGATGGTCGCGCGTCAAAAGCACCCCGGCGCCCGCGTCAGCCTCGATGCGCTCTGCAAGCATTACGGCATCGACAATGGGCGCCGCACGCTGCATGGCGCTCTGCTCGACAGCGAGATCCTGGCCGAAGTCTATCTCGAGCTGATCGGCGGCAAGCAGGTGAGCCTGGCGCTGGTGGCCGAGGTGGAAGTCACCACCATCAGCCTCTCTGAATCGCGCATTGCCGTGCGCCCCCGACCCGTGCCCCTGCCCGCCCGCATCAGCCGCAACGAGGCCGAGGCGCATGAAGCGTTTATTGCGAAGATGGGCGAGAGCGCCATCTGGGCGCAATACGAAGAGAAAGCTGCGGCGGAATAAAGGGAAGGCACCCCCTCCCCCCTCTGAGGGGGAGGGTGGACACAGTGAATATCCGAACTCGGTGCCACACCTTCCCCCTTGAGGAGAAGGCAAAGCAGAGCTTGGCGAGGAACGAGCCTAGCGCCGCTCGGAAGGGGGTAACTTCCCCAAACAAAAGCCCCGGCACAAGACCGGGGCTTTCCAATTCAAAACCACAAAACCTTAGTTCAGCGTCTCGCCATCGGCTGGAGTTGCGGCACCCGCACCGCCCTGCTGGGCCGCGAGCTTGGCGAGGTTCTGGCGGTAGATTGCGGAGAAATCCACAGGCTCCATCATCAGCGGCGGGAAGCCGCCTTGCTGGGTGACGCTGGCGAGAACCTGGCGCGCGAACGGGAAAATCAGGCGCGGGCATTCGATCATCAAGAGCGGCGAAAGCTGGTTTTCCGGCACGTTCTTGAGGCGGAAGATGCCGCCATAAACCAGCTCGACATTGAAGAGCACGGTTTCTTCGCGGTTGGCCTTGGCGTTGAGTGTCAGCTCGACCGCGTAGATCTCATCGTTCTGCTTCTTGACGCCGACCGAGATCGAGACGTTGAAGGCCGGATTGCCGCCGCCGGACAGAAGCGTTGCCGGCGCACCCGGATTTTCGAACGACAGGTCACGGATATACTGACCCACAAGGTTCATGCTGGGGGCGGTGGCGGGCTGCGGCGTCGTCGCGCCCTGGGTATCGTCGGCCATTATGCTTGGTCCTTTTTAACGGGTTATCGGCAGCATCTTGGCCGGCTGGCTAGCACTTTTGCCGGTTTCCGACAAGCTTGACCGCTTACGGGCGGCCATCGCGCCAGTCGTCATTGTCGAGGTCGATCGTGGTCGGCCGCTGCAACCGGCCATCCTCGGCCGAATAGCGACGGTAGGCGCCGGTATCGACCACGGTGACGCGGCGGGCCAGCGAGGAGAAAATCCAGCCGCGCACGCCCGGCACCAAAAGTAGGAGGGCGACGATGTCGCTGAGGAAACCCGGTAGCACGAGAAACAGCGCAGCCAGGCCGATCAGCATGGCATCAAAGATTTCGCGCCCCGGCAGCGTGCCGGCACCAAGGTTGCTGCGCATGCGCGAAAGGACGCCAAGACCCTGCTGGCGCAACAGCACGACACCCAAGAGCGCTGCGCCGATCACCAGGGCCAACGTCGGAAAGAGGCCAATTGCCCGGCCGACGATAATGAACACGGCGATTTCCACCAGCGGCAAGAGGAGGAAGCCAAGGGGCAAGAGTCGGATCACTGGGCGGTCCTTTGTTAAGGGTGTCGGCGCGGCATAATGCAACTCGCCCATGGGTGAACTGGTTTTGGGCTAAAGCTTTCCCTATATATAGGCCAGCCCCGGCGCGGAACGAGCGCCAGCCCGGATTTTTTTGGATTAAGCGCGGTCGCGCAAGGTGCCCAAGATAATGGACGATTTTCTCGATCTGCCCACCCTGATTGCCATTGTCGTGGCAGTCTTCGTGCTGTTCCGGCTCCGCTCGGTGCTGGGAACGCGGACCGGGACCGAACGCCCGCCAGTCGACCGCAGCCGTTCGACGCCGGTGGAAAAGAAAGCCGGCACCGAAGACGACACCGTAGTGCCGATGCGCCCCCGCAGCGCCCAGCCGGAGCTCGACGATGAGCGCCGCGCCCGCAAGCTCGAAGCCGAGATCGAGCAGCATTCGCGCGGCGACGAAGCGCTCAAGGCCGGCCTCAAGACTGTGGCGGAAGCCGACGCGACCTTTACGCCCAAATCCTTCCTCGAGGGCGCCAAGCAGGCTTACGAGATGATCGTCACCGCCTATGCCGAAGGCGATCGCCAGACGCTCAAGAACCTTCTCGACAAGGACATCTTTGAGAGCTTCGCGCGCGCCATCAGCGACCGCGAAGCGGCTGGCCAGAAGGTCGATTTCACCTTTGTCGGCCTGCCCAAGATCGAGATTTCCGAAGCCGAATACGAAGGCAAGAACGTTTCCGTCACCGTGCGCTTCCATGCCGAAGTCGTATCGGCAACGCGCGACAAGGATGGCACGCTGGTGGAAGGCAATGCCGACCAGGTGCAGACCATCGCCGACGAATGGACCTTTGCGCGCAATCCCAAATCGCGCGATCCGAACTGGAAAGTCGTCTCCACCAGCCAGCTCGACTGATCTTTTGCGGCGGGTGCTTTTTTAATGTCCAAGCGCGACACCAAGCGCCTGCCGCATGACTTCCACTTGTGGACCAGCGTCAGCTCCACCGTCGAGCCGCTGCGCCGCAAGGGTCTGCTGAAGCTCAGCCAGGGCGCCCTGCCCCTGCCGGAGCCCGAACCAAAGCCAGCCATCAAGCCCGGGCCCAAGCCGCTCAAGGCCGGCAAGCCTTTCCTCCCGCCCTATCAGGCGCCGAGCCCCATGCTGTCGGTCCCAGGCAAGGCCGTCGACCCGGCCATCCACAAAAAAGTCCGCCGCGGCCGCATCGAGATCGATGGCACAATCGACCTTCATGGCATGACCCAGACCGAAGCCCGCGAGGCGCTGCGCCGCTATATCGGTGCACGGGCGTCGCGCGGCGATCGGACGATCCTTGTGATTACCGGCAAGGGGCTCAAGACCGACAACGACTATATCGCCGCCATGAACGAGCGCGGCATCTTGCGCACCATGCTGCCGATCTGGCTGTCCGAACCGGGTCTTGCCCATATGATTTCGGGCTGGAGCCTTGCGGCGCGCGGCCATGGTGGGGAGGGCGCCTGGTATGTGCGCCTGCGCCGCCAATGACCCCCCTCGGCGCCAAGCTTCGTGCCCTGCGGGAGGCCCGCGGCATCTCCCTCAAGGAAATGGCCGCCGCGCTCAACGTTTCGAGCGCCTATCTTTCCGCGCTGGAACATGGCCGCCGCGGCAAGCCGACGGGCTTTTTGCTCCACCGCATCATCGCCTTTTTCAACGTTATCTGGGACGAAGCCGAAGAACTGCAGCGGCTGGCGGAAATGAGCGACCCGAAAGTCACGATCGACACCGGCGGGCTCACCCCGGAAGCGACGGAGCTGACCAATCGGCTGCGAGACAATATCGACCGGCTGGAGCCGGAGGACTTGCGATTTTTGCGCGATGAGCTGGTGAAGCGGAGCGGGCGGAAGCGCTGAGCCCTTCCCTTCTCCCCTTGCGGGAGAAGGTGGATCGCGCAAAGCGCGAGACGGATGAGGGGTGCCGAGCTTGGTTTAGAACCCCTCATCCGCCCTTTGGGCACCTTCTCCCGCAAGGGGAGAAGGGAAGAAAGCTAAAGCACGAACTTGCTCAGATCCGTATCCTTGGCCAAGACGCCCACCTTCTCCCGCACGAAGGCGGCGTCGATGTTGACGGTCTGACCGGCGCGGTCAGGAGCGTCGAAGCTGATGTCTTCCACCAGCCGCTCAAGCACCGTCTGCAATCGACGGGCGCCGATGTTTTCGACGGTGGAATTGACTAGAACGGCGGCATCGGCAATCGCCTCGATGGCGTCTGCGCTGACCGAAAGGGTCACGCCTTCCGTGCCCATTAAGGCGACATACTGCTTGATGAGGCTGGCCTCGGTGTCGCTGAGGATGGCGATGAAGTCTTCGCGCGTGAGCGCCTTCAACTCCACCCGGATCGGCAAGCGGCCTTGAAGCTCCGGCAGGAGGTCCGAAGGCTTGCTGACATGGAAGGCGCCTGAGGCGATGAACAGCACGTGGTCGGTCTTGACCGGTCCATACTTGGTCGAAACCGTAGTACCTTCGATCAGCGGCAGCAGGTCGCGCTGCACGCCCTCGCGCGACGGACCGCCCTGGACGCCACCCTCGCGGGCCGCGACCTTGTCGATCTCGTCGATAAAGACGATGCCGTGGTTTTCGACGAGCTCGATCGCCTCGGCCTTGAGCTGGTCCTGGTCGAGCAGCTTGTCGGCTTCTTCGGCGATCAGCGGCTCATAGGCATCCTTGACCTTGATCTTGCGCTTGACCCCGCGCCCGCCCATGGCCTGCTTGAACATGTCGGAGAGATTGATCATCCCGACGCCGCCCTGCATGCCCGGAAAATCCATGCCCTGCGGCGTGGGCGGGGTCATCTCGAGCTCGATTTCCTTGTCATCAAGTTCGTTGTTGCGCAGCTTGGTGCGGAAACTGTCGCGCGTCGATGGCGTCGCCGAAGTGCCGACCAACGCATCGAGCACGCGCTCTTCGGCATTGTGATGGGCCTGCGCTTCCACATCGCGGCGGCGCTTGTCGCGCAGGACGGTAATGCCGGCCTCGACGAGGTCGCGCACGATCTGCTCGACGTCGCGGCCGACATAGCCGACCTCGGTAAACTTGGTGGCTTCGACCTTGACAAACGGCGCCTGCGCGAGGCGAGCCAGCCGGCGCGAAATCTCGGTCTTGCCGACACCGGTCGGCCCGATCATCAAAATGTTCTTAGGCGAAACTTCGCGCCGCAGCTCGGGGGCAAGCTGCTGACGGCGCCAGCGATTGCGCAGGGCCACCGCCACGGCGCGCTTGGCATCGGCCTGACCCACGATATGGCGGTCGAGCTCGGACACGATCTCGCGCGGCGAAAAATTGGTTTCAGTCACTTTCATTGCCTTTCGGATCGCTCGAAAGCCGATCCTCTTGCTGCCGCCAAAAAGGCCGGCAGGGTGTTAGATCTCGATCGCTTCGACGGTCACGTTGCCATTGGTGTAGACGCAGATTTCTTCGGCGATCTTCATGGCGCGGCGGGCCACGTCCTCGGCATCGAGGTCGGTCGCCTGGTGCAGCGCCAGGGCTGCGGAATGTGCATAATTGCCACCCGAGCCGATGGCGATGACGCCGTGGTCAGGGGTCAGGACGTCGCCATTGCCGGTCAGCACCAGCGTGTCCTTGCTATCGGCGACGATCATCATAGCTTCCAGCTTGCGGAGGTAGCGATCGGTGCGCCAGTCCTTGGCGAGCTCGACGGCGGCGCGCATCAGCTGATCGGGATATTGCTCGAGCTTGCCTTCGAGGCGCTCGAACAGGGTAAAGGCATCGGCGGTCGATCCGGCAAAGCCGCCGATCACCTTGCCACCGGCGAGCCGGCGCACCTTTTTGGCGCCATGCTTCATCACCGTCTGGCCCATGGAAACCTGGCCATCGCCAGCCACCACGACCTTATTGTCACGGCGCACGGAAACGATCGTCGTCCCGTGCCAGCCGGGGAAAGAACTATCACTCATTGGGGGAGGTACTCCGAACTGTTGAGTACTATTTAGGAGCGGTATGAGCGATTGCAACCGCGGCAAGTCACCCCCTCCCCACCTCCCCCGTAAGCCGGGGGAGGAGTGAGATCGTGCCACTCCCACCAGCGGAGTTCCTCCCCCTTCTGCAGGGGGAGGTTGGGTGGGGGTTCTTCCCTAACCCAATCTTCACGCGTCCATGCCTATCTGCTAGGGAGCCGCCGACCTTTCGGAGACCGCCCATGCGCACCGCTTCCATCGCCCGCAAGACCAACGAGACCGAGATCGCCGTCTCGATCGATCTCGACGGCACCGGCGTGCATTCCATGAAGACCGGCGTTGGCTTTTTCGATCACATGCTCGATCAGCTCTCGCGTCACTCGCTGATCGACATGGATGTGCGCTGCAAGGGCGACCTTCACATCGACTTCCACCACACGGTGGAAGATGTCGGCATTGCCTTGGGCCAGGCAATAAAAGAAGCGCTGGGCGACAAGAAGGGAATCCGCCGCTACGCCTCCTGCGATCTGCCGATGGATGGTACGCTCACCCGCGCCGCGCTCGACGTGTCGGGCCGCGCCTTTCTCGTCTTCAAGGCCGAGTTCTCGCAAGGCAAGATCGGCGAGATCGACACCGAGCTTTTCCGCGAATTCTTCCAGGCGCTAGCCATCAATGCCGGCATCACGCTCCACATCGAAAACTTCTATTTCGACAACAACCACCATCTGGCGGAGTCGATGTTCAAGGCCGTGGCCCGCGCCCTCCGCGATGCCGTGGAGATAGACTCGCGCGCCGCCGACCGCGTGCCGAGCACCAAGGGCACGCTCTAGGCTTTCGCTGCCAAGGCTTTTGCACTAAGTCAGCCATAACCACGGGATGTCACCCCGGCGCAGGCCGGGGCCCATCCTGAGATCTCAAGATGGATCCCGGCTCAAGGCCGGGATGACATGGAGGGTGTGGACAGCTCTTGCCTCACCCCGGAATTGCTAGGACACGGTTATGAGCATTGTCGCCATCATCGATTACGGCGCCGGCAATCTGCGCTCGGCTGCCAAGGCTTTCGAGCGCGTTGCCAGTGATCTGGGCCAAGGTCACGTCATCGAGGTCACCGCCGATCCCGAACGCGTGCTCAAGGCCGATCGCGTCATGCTGCCCGGCGTCGGCGCCTTTGCCGATTGCAAGGCCGGACTCGATGCGGTGCCCGGCATGGTCGAGGCGCTGGATGAAAAGGTGATCCGCGGCGGCGCTCCGTTCCTGGGCGTTTGCGTCGGCATGCAATTGCTGGCAAGCGAAGGCCGCGAGAAGGCAATAACGCCAGGCCTTGGCTGGATCCCGGGTCCCGTGGAAAAGATCAAGCCGAACGATCCGAGCCTCAAGATCCCGCATATGGGGTGGAACACCATCACCTTCACCAAGCCGCATGCCTTGATGAACGGCATCCAGGATGGTGCGGACGGGCTTCATGCCTATTTCGTCCACTCCTATCACCTGGCGACCGACAGGCCGGACGACCTCGTGGCCACCACGAACTATGGCGGCGACTTCACTGCCTGTGTCGGCCGCGACAACATTTTTGGCACGCAGTTCCACCCGGAAAAGTCGCAGGCGTTGGGGTTGAAGCTTATCGAGAATTTCTTGGGTTGGACGCCATGAAGCGACCCCACCCAGCCTCCCCCGTAAGTCGGGGGAGGAGCCACATCGCGCTTGTGGCACTATCCAAGACCAGACACCGACCTGCTCCTCCCCCTTCTGCAGGGGGAGGCCGGGTGGGGGTTGTACCCGCGAGCACTGCACCATGATCCTCTTCCCCGCCATAGACCTCAAGGACGGCCAGTGCGTGCGCCTCAAGCTTGGCGACATGGAGCAGGCCACCGTCTTCAATGACGATCCCGCGGCGCAGGCAAAGAGTTTTGAGGACCAGGGTTTCGAATATCTCCACGTCGTCGACCTCAACGGGGCCTTCGCTGGCGAGAGCGTCAATGGCGCAGCGGTTGAAGCCATCCTCAGGACGGTGAGCTTCCCCGTCCAGCTGGGCGGCGGCATTCGCAATCTTGGCCATATCGAAGCTTGGCTTAATCGCGGCCTGGCCCGCGTCATTCTCGGTACCGTGGCGGTGCGCGATCCCGCGCTGGTCAAGGAAGCGGCTCAGAAATGGCCGGGCCAAGTCGCTGTCGGCATCGATGCCCGCAAAGGCATGGTCGCGGTGGAAGGCTGGGCGGAGACGTCCGAGCTTTCGGTCATCGAGCTCGCCAAGCGCTTTGAAGGGGCGGGCGTTGCGGCCATCATCTACACCGACATCGACCGCGACGGCATTCTGGCCGGCATCAATTGGGACTCGACGCTCGAGCTGGCGCGCTCGACCTCGATCCCGGTGATCGCCTCCGGCGGCCTTGCCTCCATGGCCGATATCGAGCGCTTGACCCAGCCCGACGCCGCGGTGCTTGAAGGCGCCATTTCCGGCCGTGCGCTGTACGACGGCCGCATTGATTCACGTGAAGCATTGGCACGGTTGAGGGCGGCATGAGCAAGGGCCGCTTCCCCTGGAAGGCCTATGTGATCACCTTCGTGGTCATCGTGCTGATCGCCGCGGCTCCGCTTTTGTCCGTGCTCTTCACCGCATACGTTGCTGACGCCAATGGCTGCGTCGTCGACGAAGGTTCGGTCCATTCCTGCATGATCGGGGGCAGCGACTGGGGCGAGACGCTTTATTTCACCGGCATGATGGGTTGGTTCATGCTCGCCACCATTCCCCTTGGCGGCGGCGCGCTGATCGTCTGGTTCGTCCTTCTTGTGATCCACTATATTGCCTGGCGGCGAAAGGCTTTGATGCCATGAGTTTGAAAACCCGCATCATTCCCTGCCTCGATGTGGCCGGGGGCCGCGTGGTCAAGGGCGTCAATTTCGTCGACCTGATCGATGCCGGCGATCCCGTCGAAGCCGCCATGGCCTATGACGCGGCTGGCGCCGACGAATTGACCTTTTTGGACATCACCGCGAGCCATGAAGGCCGCGATACCATTTTCGACGTCGTGGCGCGCACGGCAGAGCATTGCTTCATGCCGGTGACGGTGGGCGGCGGGGTCAAGAGCATCGACGATATCCGCAAGCTTCTTCTGGCCGGCGCCGACAAGGTCGCGATCAACTCGGCCGCCGTCAACGATCCGGATTTCATCGCCCGCGCCGCGGACAAGTTCGGCAATCAGTGCATCGTCGTCTCCGTCGACGCCAAGCAGCGGCTGACCGAGGCCGTGGGCGGTGACAACCGCTCGGAATGGGAGATTTTTACCCATGGCGGCCGCAAGCCGACCGACATCGACGCGGTGGAATTTGCCGCCCGCATGGTCGAGCGCGGCGCCGGCGAATTGCTGGTGACCTCGATGGACCGCGACGGCACCAAGTCGGGCTTTGATCTCAAGCTCACCCGCGCCATCGCCGATGAAGTCGAAGTGCCGGTGATCGCCTCGGGCGGCGTCGGCACGCTGCAGGACCTGGTCGATGGCGTGACGGAAGGCCATGCCAGCGCGGTGCTGGCGGCCTCGATCTTCCATTTCGGCACCTTCACCATCCCGCAGGCAAAACGCTACATGGCCGAGCATGGCATTGCCATGCGCATGGACCTAAGCCCGGAGGTAAAATGACCCTCGAAGAACTCGAACAGCGCGTGGCCCTCCGCGCCGCTGCCTCGCCGGAAGAAAGCTACACCGCCAAGCTCATCGCCCGCGGCATCAACAAGGCCTCGCAGAAGCTCGGCGAAGAAGCGACGGAGGCGGTGATTGCCGCCGTTACGGGCGACCGGGTGGAACTGGTCAAGGAAAGCGCCGACGTCCTCTATCACTTGATGGTCGTGCTCAAGGCCGCCGGAGTGCCTCTGAGCGATGTCATGGCCGAACTCGATACGCGCACGGCCCAGTCCGGGCTGGCTGAAAAAGCCGCGCGTAAGGATACGCTTTGATGGCAAGGCGTCCCGCTGTGCTCGACCCCTATCGCAGCTTCACCAAGGCCGAATGGAGCGCCCTGCGCGACGGCACGCCGATGACGCTGACGCAGGCTGATATCGATCGCCTGCGATCGCTCTCCGATCCGATTTCGCTTTCGGAAGCCGAAGAAATCTACCTGCCGCTCTCGCGCCTCCTCTCCTATTACGTCGAAGCGACCAAGGGCCTGCATCTCGTCTCCAACCGCTTCCTTGGCTCACCCTCCGAAAAGGTGCCCTTCATTGTCGGCGTGGCTGGCTCGGTGGCGGTGGGCAAGTCGACCACGGCACGAATTCTCCAGGCGCTGCTCAGCCGTTGGCCATCCAACCCCAAGGTCGATCTCGTCACCACCGATGGCTTCCTCCACCCCAATGCGGTGCTCGAAGAGCGCGGGCTGATGTCGCGCAAGGGCTTTCCGGAAAGCTATGATCGCGCCCGCTTCGTCGCTTTCCTGGCCGATATCAAGTCCGGCAAGGCCAATGTCGGCGTCCCGGTCTATTCGCACCTGGTCTATGACGTGGTGCCTGGCGAAGAGATCACCATCGATCGGCCCGACATCCTGATCGTCGAGGGACTAAACATCCTGCAGCCGGGTGAATTGCCCAAGACCGGAAATCCGATCCTCTTCGCCTCCGACTTCATCGATTTTTCGATCTATATCGACGCCGACAACGAAGACCTCGAGCGCTGGTTTCTCGAGCGCTTCTACCGCCTGCGCGAAACCGCCTTCCGCGATCCCAACAGCTTCTTCCGCCGCTTTGCCGAAATGAGCGAGGAACAAGCAGGCGAGTTTGGTCGCACGGTGTGGCGCGACATCAACTTGCCCAACCTGCTCGAAAACGTCCTGCCCACGCGCGGCCGCGCCGATCTTGTGCTCAAGAAGGGCGGCAATCACCGGGTCGGTGAGGTAAGACTGAGACGGCTGTAGAGCCCCCACCCAGCCTCCCCCTGCAGAAGGGGGAGGAGCAGGACCGTGGGTTGAACGCGATGCGACTCCTCCCCCGCCTGACGGGGAGGCCGGGTGGGGCTCTATCCTAATACGTCCCCGGCTGCGGCTGGCTCAGCACGATCAGGTTCCCATCCGGGTCCCGAAGCTTCGCCGTGTTGAAAAAGTGCCCCGTTGCCTTGCTCACCGGCTTGATGCCGTGCATTTCGAGCCGCCCCAGCTCCTCAACCAGGTCATCGACGATCAGCATGGTGACGCTGGCTCCAGCGCGATCCTGGTCGGTCATCACATGCACCCAGCCACCGCCGGGCAGCTTCCATTCGGCGACATCTGCCATGGTTCGCGCATCGGCGCTGCGGCCGAAAAGATATTCGTACCAGACCAGCGACAGGCTCAAATCTTCGACGGCAATGCCGGCCAGCACATTGGTTATCGTCATGGGTGCCCGCTTTTTGCTCTTGAGGCGAATCGTAACACACCGAAGGGCAAGTGCCACCCCGGTTGGCGGCGCGGCACGGCGCTGCTATAGGCGGGTGAGTTTGGGAGGCAGGGCATGAGCAAATTGCGCATCATCGTGGCAGGAGCCGGCGGACGCATGGGCGCTGCCAACCTCAGGGCCGTCGCCACCCATCCCGATCTCGAACTCGTCGGCGCACTCGATCGCCCCGGTTCGAGTGCGCTCGGTAAGGACGCCGGAACCCTCGCTGGCGCCGAGCCGCTTGGCGTTACGATCAGCGATGCCCTGCTCCCTGCCGTCATGAAGGGCGCTCACGCAATTATCGATTTCAGCGCACCTGCGGCTAGCGTTGCGCTTGCGCAGACCGCCGCCAATCTTGGCCTCGTCCACATCATCGGCACGACCGGCTGTTCGGAAGCCGATGACGCCGCCATTGCCGAGGCGGGCCGCAACGGCGCGCGCATCGTCAAGTCCGGCAATTTTTCCCCGGGCATGGTCGCTCTTGCCGTGCTCGTCGAAAAAGCCGCGGCAGCCCTTGCGGACTACGATGTCGAAATCCTTGAAATGCACCACAACCTCAAGGTCGACGCCCCTTCCGGCACTGCTCTGCTCCTGGGCGAAGCGGCGGCACGCGGCCGCGACATCTCGCTCAAGGACAATTCGGTGCGCAGCCGAGATGGCCATACCGGCGCCCGCCAGGCGGGAACGATCGGCTTTGCCACCCTGCGCGGCGGCAATGTGATCGGCGATCATTCGGTGATCCTCGCCGGGCCGTCCGAACGCATCGAGCTGACCCATCGCGCGCAGGACCGCACCATCTATGCCAATGGCGCCACCCGTGCCGCGCTCTGGGCTGCCAACCAGCCCGCAGGCCTTTATTCCATGGCCGACGTTCTCGGCCTCAACGACTGACTGACAAGCATTTCCAGGCGAAGTGGACACCGGTTCGCCGTCCGAAAATGCGGCATAACAAAGGAACAAAAAGATGACCGGCACGCTGATCCTCGTCCGCCACGGCCAGAGCGACTGGAACCTCAAGAACCTCTTTACCGGCTGGCGCAATCCCAACCTCACCGAAAAGGGTGAGGGCGAAGCCCGCGCCACCGGCCAGGCGCTCAAGTCCGCCGGCATCGTCCCGGACCTTTACTACACCTCCGCCCTGCGTCGCGCCCAGCACACGCTGGACCTGATGCTCGAGGAAATGGGCATTTTGAACGTCACCATCACCCGCAATGTAGCGCTCAACGAGCGCGACTACGGCGATCTCTCCGGCCTAAACAAGGATGATGCGCGCGAAAAGTGGGGCGAGGAACAGGTCCACATCTGGCGCCGCTCCTTCGACGTCCCGCCTCCGGGCGGCGAATCGCTCAAGGACACCGCCGCCCGCACCCTGCCCTATTACGAAGCCGAGATCCTACCACAGCTTCGCGACGGCAAGACGGTGCTGGTGGCAGCACACGGCAATTCGTTGCGCGCGCTGGTGATGTCGATCGAAGGCCTGACGCCGGACGAAATCCTCGCCCGCGAAATTGGGACCGGCGAACCGACGGTTTATCGGATCGGTGCGGATGGGAAGCTGGAAGAGCGGGTCACGCTCTAGAAAGTAGTAAGGCCCCCTCACCCGCCGGCTACGCCGTCGACCTCTCCCCCAAAGGGAGAGGTGTCGCTCCGCGAGAGTGCCACAAGCGGCCACCTCTCCCTTTGGGGGAGAGGTCGGCCGAAGGCCGGGTGAGGGGGCCTTCCACGTTAATCACCGAGCCGAAATCACCCCCGCCTCCCAGCCCAGGATCGCCCGCTTGCGCGGCACGCCCCAGTGATAGCCCGTAAGGGCACCCGACGTGCCGACGACGCGGTGGCAGGGCACAACGAAGCTGATGGGGTTTTTCCCCACGGCGGCACCGACGGCGCGCGAGGCCGTTGGCCGGCCGATATGGTTGGCGACACTCCTATAGGTCGCTGCCCGCCCTACCGGGATCTTGAGCAGCGTTTCCCAGACCTTGACCTCGAAATCGGTGCCGATCAGCACCACGCGCACCGGATGCTCGGCCGACCAGCGCCCAGGCTCGAAAATGGGGGCGACCAGCGGCACGACGCGGGCGTCGTCGCGCGTGAATCGTGCATTGGGCCAGCGGGTGGCAAGATCGGCAAAGGCATCCTCGATCGAGGTTTCGCCATCGGCGAAGCCAAGGCCTGAAATGCCGTAGTCGGTGGCGGTCACCACCGCCAACCCAAAGGGAGAAGGCCCGACGCCCCAGAACATGTCGAGCCCGGCGCCTCCGGCACGGAACACCCCAGGCGGCATAGCTTCATAGGTGACGAAAAGATCATGGAGCCGCGACGTAGAGCTCAGGCCCACTTCATAGGTTGTGTCGAGCACGCTGGCCTGGCCCTGCAGCAGGCCTTTTGCATGATTGAGCGCCACAGCCTGGGCAAAGCTTTTCGGCGTGAGGCCACACCAGCGGCGAAAGAGATCAGTCAGCTGCCGCTCGGTAAGCCCCAGCGCGCGCGAAAAGGCCGGAAGGTCGGCCTCGTCCGGGCCGTTTTCGCTGAGGTAGCGAATGGCGGCGCGGATCGTGTCGTAATCAGTTTCGGGCTGGAGCGTGCTGAGCTGGTTCATGGCCAAACCTTGGTCTTGGATGCGGCCAATCTAGAACTCGAAATAACAGGGAGCGACCCGAAAATGACGCGTCAAACCGCGCGCCGCGCCTGCCGCAGGGCGCTGCCAAAGGCTTTGGCGAAGCTCGATTTGTCGTCCACCGACAAGAAGCCGCCAAGCTCGACTTCCTCTTCGGCATGACGAAGAAAGATCGCCGTTGTCCGCTCATAGCCGTCGCGCACGAGGCGGATGCGAACCGCCTTGCTGTCGAAGCGCCGCAACTGCTTTTGCTGGCCAGGTCCGGTAATGACCAGTTCAAGCTGATCCGGCCAAACCGAGATGGCCTGGCTTTGCCGCTTCAGCCGGCCCTGGCGAATGCCCATGGCACCGAGTCCGCCACCCGCGAGCCCGAAAGCGGCAAGTCCGGGAAACAGGAATTCCGGCATGGCAATCAGGAAGGGCGTTCCGACAATGCCGGCCAGCACCAGACCGACCCAGCCGCCCGCAGCATGGAGCGAACGCTCCGGCTTAAGGGTTGCTGAGAATAGCGGTGCGGTTGAGGTGGCTTGCGTCGGAGCGGTCATTGCATCGAAATACTAGGACAGATTCGAAGGCAGGAACATGGCCGCGCCGAGAAAAGTGAAACAGCTCAGCCGCGCCACGGCAGAAGCCATCTTCAACCGCTTTCATGAGATCGAGCCCGAGCCCAAGGGCGAGCTCGACTATGTCAACGCTTTCACGCTGCTGGTGGCCGTGGTCCTCTCCGCGCAGGCCACCGATGTCGGCGTCAACAAGGCGACCAAACGCTTGTTCGAGCTTGCCCCAACCCCCGCGGCTATGGTGGCGCTGGGCGAAGAAGGCATTACCGAGCACATCCGCACCATCGGCCTTTATCGCGGCAAGGCCAAGAACGTCTTCGCGCTGTCGCAGCTGCTGCTCGAAAAGCATGGCGGCGACGTTCCGAGCGAGCGCGAGGCGTTGGAGGCCCTGCCCGGCGTCGGCCGCAAGACGGCCAATGTCGTGCTCAACATCTTCTTCAAGCAGCCGACCATTGCCGTGGACACCCACCTCTTCCGCGTCAGCAACCGCACGGGTCTGGCCCCCGCGCCGACGCCGCTCGCGGTGGAGCAGAAGCTGCTAAAGATCGTGCCGGAGCGTTTCATGCTCCACGCGCATCACTGGCTGATCCTGCACGGTCGCTATATCTGCAAGGCGCGGACCCCGGAATGCTGGCGCTGCCCGATCAGGGAGTGGTGCCTTTACGAGCCCAAGACGCCGTTCCCCAACAAGTCACCCAAGAAGGCCTTGCCACTGGCTTAGCTGCCATAGCCCCGTGCCATGGCGGCCGCAAAGATCGGGATGAACAGCAAAACGCCCGCTTGCAGATGGACGAACCTGCGGCTGGCGGCGACCTCGTTGGCCGGCGGTGCCCCTGCCCCGGTCTTGTCCCAGCGGCGAATGGCGATGGTGGGCGGGATCGTCAGAAGCCCCATGATCAGGAATGCCGTCATCTTGCCCCAGAAGGCGTGATTGCCGAGATAGTATTGCCAGCCCATGTCGCCGAAGATGACGCGGATGATGCCAACGACGATGACGAGACCAGCAACGGTGCCGTAAGCAGCGTCAACTTTGGCCAACTGCTTGACCTGGCCTGCGCCGATCCCCGGCCGAAGCAGCGCAAATTCGGCAGCAAAGATCCCCACCAATGTGAACACTGCTAGATGGTGCGTGCAAGCAAGGACAAAATCCCAGTCCATCGTTAAACAGCCTCAAGTTGACAGCGCTTACATGAGTGAAGCATGGTGTGAACGATGTCAACATTATCCAATGCCCCGTATCACCACGGCACTTTACGCCAATCTCTGCTCGAAGCCGCGCTTATCATCCTTGCTCGAGAGGGTGAGGCCGGGCTCGGCCTGCGCGATCTTGCGCGGGCGGTCGGCGTGTCGCCTGCAGCGCCCTATCGTCATTTCGATAGCCGCGCCGCCCTGCTCGAAGCCTTGGCCGTCACCGGCTTTCAGCGTTTCGCCGCCCGCATGGAAGAGGTTGCCGCCAGCGAGCCCGACGACAAGATGGCGGCCATGGGCAAGACCTACGTGCTCTTTGCGCTCGAAAACGCCAATCTTTTTCGCCTGATGTTCTCGCCGCAGCTGAAGCGCGAAAACAGGCCCGGCCTGCGCATGGCAGCCGATGCGGCCTTCGATACCATGCGCCACTTCATTGATGGCGACATGGAAAAGGGTCGCATCCAGGCTCTGGCAGCATGGGCAAAGGTGCATGGCCTGGCGGTGCTGCTGCTCGACGGGCAGATCACCATTCGCCCGCGAGAGGACACCGAGGCCCTGATCGCCCAGATCATCGCCGGGCTTTAGTTGCCGCAGCGGCAATCATGCTCTAAACCGGCTCACGGCCTTTCCTCATGCCGGATCCCCTAATGACCCAGACCCGCTTCGACGTGCTGACCATCGGCAACGCGATCGTCGATATCATCGCACCCGCCGAGCCCGGCTTCATCGAACGCGAAGGCATGACCGAAGGCATCATGCACCTGATCGAAACCGATCGGGCGGAAGACCTTTACGGCAAGATGCCCCTGGGCAAGCAGCAGATCGGTGGAGGCTCTGCGGCCAATACCGCCGCCGGCGTCGCTTCGCTCGGCGGCCGTGCGGCCTTTGTCGGCAAGGTGGCCGATGACGTGCTGGGTGACGTGTTCGAAACCGACCTCACCGCTGCGGGCGTTCATTATACGACCGGCCGCCTCAAGGGCGGTGCATTGACGGCACGCTGCATGATCTTCGTTTCCGAAGACGGCGAGCGCACCATGAACACCTATCTCGGCGCCTGCCACCAGCTGACCGAACAGGATATCAAGCCCGACGAGATCGGCGGCGCCGCAATCACCTATATGGAAGGGTTTCTGTGGGACCCGGCCGAAGCCAAGAAGGCCTTCGTCCTCGCCGCGCACTACGCCCACAAGAACGAACGCGCTGCCGCCTTTACCTTATCGGACCCGTTCTGCGTCGATCGCTACCGCGCCGAATTCCTCGATCTAATACGCTCCAAGACCATGGACTATGTCTTTGCCAATGTTCATGAGCTCAAATCTTTGTACCAGACCGACGACCTGGGCGAGGCCGTGCGCCAGATCGCCAAGGACGCCGAAGTCGCCGCCATCACCATGGGCGCCGATGGGGCCATGGCGGTGATCAATGGCGAGATCGTTTCGGTGCCGGCCTATCCGGTCGAAAAAGTCGTCGACGCCACCGGGGCCGGTGATCTTTTTGCCTCGGGTTTTCTGCTCGGCATGGCGCGTGGGCAAACAGTGGAATCGGCTTTGCGCACCGGCTGCCTCGCCGCCAGCGAAGTGATCAGCCACATCGGCGCAAGGCCGCAGCTGGATTTGGCTGATCTGACGCGGCGGCATGGACTGGTCGGGTAAGACCCCCACCCAACCTCCCCCGTAAGTCGGGGGAGGAGCACGATCGAGTTTCCACCACCGGCCGAACTCCTCCCCCACCTTATGGGGGAGGCCGGGTGGGGGTCTCCCCTTCCCTCACGCAAAACTCGTCCGCTTGCCGTCCATCTCCGCCAGGATCGCCCGCGCCGCTGCAGCCGGATCCGCGGCCTCGACGATCGGCCGTGCCACCACCAGGTGGCTCGCCCCTGATGCCAGGGCTTCTGCCGGGCCCATGACCCGCTTCTGGTCGCCTCGCTCTGCTCCCGCTGGGCGAATGCCGGGCGTAACGATCGCCAGCTTCGGCCCAACAATGGTCCGCACCATTTCGGCTTCCTGCGGCGACGCCACGACGCCGCCGATGCCTGCCTCGCGCGCCTGCTGGGCGCGGAGAGCGACGAGCCCTGCAGCATCGCGCTCATAGCCCGCGTCCTTGACGTCCTGATCGTCCATCGAGGTCAGCACCGTGACGCCCAAAACGGTCAGCCCCGACCCTGCCGCGCCTTTGGCAGCGGCGGCCATGTTCTTGGGATAGGCATGGACGGTCAGCATCGCCGCGCCGGTTTCGGCGAAGGCAACGACGCCCTTTTCGACCGTGTTGTCGATGTCGAGCAGTTTCAGGTCGAAAAACACCTGCTTGCCCGCCGCGATTAGTGCCTTGCCGAGGTTGAACCCGTCGGCCCCATAAAAGCACTGATAGCCGATCTTGTAGAAGGAGACGCTGTCGCCCAGGGCGGTGACGATCTCTTCGGCGCGCGCGCGTGACGAAACGTCGAGGCCTACGATCAAATGGCCAGCCATGCTCTTCCCCCTCGATGTGATGATGGCTTGGGCCTAGCCCGATTCCGCCGCTGCGACAAGCGCGGGCATGGCGAACCAGCTCCGGTCGATCTCTTCCATCGGATGCCAGTCGGTCAGCAACTGCCCGGCCTGGAGATCGAACAAAAAGGCATTGCCACCCCCGGACGCGCTGATCCGGCGCTGGTCTTCCTCGCGCGAAATCCGCCGCTGGCCGATGTGGCATTTGAGGAGGGTGCCGACAGCCCCATGGCCGCAGAAAATCGCGAAGGTGCCGGCGGGCACGGAAGCCATGGCCGTCGTCACCGTGTCGACGATCCGCGCCTGCGCGTCGATCGCGCGCTCCCAGCCGTCGACGCTGTGATGTGGCTCGGCAAAGAAGCGGTTAGCGGTGAGTTCGAAAAGCGCAGGCGGCAGGAAGCCGGTTGTGCTGCGATCATTCTCGCCCATCAGGTGATCGGCCAAAACCGGCGTACCGGCAGCATCGGCCACAAGCTCCGCCAGCTCCAGCGCCTTGGTTTCGCGGCTTGAAAACACCATAGTGCCACGCGGCACCAGACCCTTGGCCACAAAGCCTTGCGCACGTGCCCGTCCTATGTCGGACAGACCCCAAAGCGGCACGGGAACAGCAGCGTCGATCCGAACCTCGGGATGCGTGAGGTAGATCGCGCGCATAGGCTAGCCTCGGCTGAAATGAGTGAGTTCGTCGATCATCTGTTCGACCTTACGAATGATCGGTGCTTCGGTCGGATTGCCATCTGCGTCGAATGCCCCATTGGCTGGCCCGATCCCCAAGAGCGTCGGCACCACCAGGGTTCCGACCTTCGTCAGCGACTCCCGTAAGTGGCTCAGCCCCCAGATTGTTCCATACTTGCCCGAGCTCACGCCACCGATGCCGAAGACGGCGTGGCGGAACGGCGACGGCTTCTGCCGGCTGAGCCAGGTGACGGTATTGACCAGAAGCGGAGAAACGCCGCCATTGTATTCGGGCGAGGCGATAAAGACGATGTCATGGCTGCGCCAGAGTTCCGCCAACCGCGTCGCGGCTTCCGGAGCGCCATCGGCCTCGAGGTCCTCGTTGAAAATCGGCATCGGAAAATCGGCGAGATCGATGCTGGTGACCGCGACGCCGGCTTCGGTGAGCTTGCGATCCATATGCTGCTGCAGCACGCGGTTCCACGAGCCCTTGCGGATCGATCCGGACAAAGTCAGCGCCGTCTTCATTTTGTCTCCATAAGCATGTCGAAGTGGCGGCCTCCGCCTCGTCGTCAGATCAGAAGCGACATGCTAAAGTCGCGGTACACCAGAGGAAATCATCATGCCTGCCCAGATCTTCGTCAATCTGCCGATCCGCGACCTTCAAGCCTCGATGGCCTATTACAAGGCGCTGGGCTTCGACCACAATCCTCAGTTCACCGATGACACCGCCGCATGCATCGTCATCAGCGACACCATCTATGTCATGGTCCTGACCTACGACAAGTTCAACCAATTTACCAATCTGCCGATCCCCGACGCCAAGGAAGGCCGCCAGGCGCTTTATGCCCTCTCCTGCGACTCGCGCGACGCCGTCGACCAGATCGCCGAGGCCGGCCTTGCCAATGGCGGCCGCGAAACGCGCGACAAGCAGGACATGGGCTTCATGTATTCCCGCGCCGTCGCCGACCCCGACGGTCACACCTGGGAATATGTCTGGATGGACATGAGCAGCTTTCCGACCGAGTAAGCTCAGCCCCCACCCCACCTCCCCCGTAAGTCGGGGGAGGAGCCGCATCGGGGCTAAACTCGATCGACCTCCTCCCCCTCCTAAAGGGGGAGGTTGGG
Organism: Devosia rhizoryzae; assembly: GCF_016698665.1. Lineage (NCBI taxonomy): Bacteria > Pseudomonadati > Pseudomonadota > Alphaproteobacteria > Hyphomicrobiales > Devosiaceae > Devosia > Devosia rhizoryzae. The sequence goes on along the minus strand of NZ_CP068046.1, from coordinate 3,131,304 downwards.
TGGGGGTACGCTAGGCGTCGAACATCTTCTTCAGCTTATCGAAAAACCCGCCCGAATTCGGGCTGGTCTCTTCCGTCTCGAGCCGCGCAAATTCCTCCAGCAGCTCGCGCTGCTTGCGGCTCAGATTCTGCGGCGTTTCGATGTCGAGCTGCACGTAAAGATCGCCGACATCCTTGCTGCGCAGGACCGGCATGCCCTTGCCCTTGAGACGCACGCGCTGACCCGGCTGCGTGCCGGCCGGCACCTTGACCTTGGCCCGCGCAAAATCGAGCGTCGGCACTTCGAACTCGCCGCCGAGTGCGGCCGTGGTCATGGAAATCGGTACGCGCGCATAAAGATCGGCGCCGTCGCGCTGGAACAGCTGGTGCGGCTTGATCGAGACGAAAATATAAAGATCGCCCGGCGGTCCGGCACGCAATCCCGCTTCCCCTTCATTGGCGAGACGAATGCGCGTACCGTCCTCGATACCCTGCGGGATGTCGACCGAAAGCTTGCGGTTCTGCTGGCGGCGACCCTGGCCACCGCAATCGGTGCAAGGCTGGTCCATCATTTCGCCGCGGCCTTGGCAGACCGGGCAGGTGCGCTCGATGGTAAAGAACCCCTGCGCCGCGCGGACCTTGCCGTGGCCGTCGCATTGGCGGCAGGTATGTGTGCCGGTGCCGGGCTTTGCGCCAGAGCCTTCGCAGGTCTCGCAGGTAGCAAGGGTCGGCACGTCGATCTCGACGGTCCGGCCCTCAAAACTTTCTTCGAGCGTGACTTCGAGATTATAGCGCAGGTCCGAGCCACGCGTCTTGGCCGCGCCGCCACGGCGGCCGCCACCGGCCCCGCCCATAAAGTCGCCAAAGATGTCTTCGAAAATGTCCGACATCGAGGATGAGAATTCCGGTCCGAACCCTCCAGGCCCGCGGCCACCGCCATTTTCGAAGGCGGCATGGCCGAAGCGGTCATAGGCGGCGCGCTTCTGGCCGTCCTTGAGCGTATCGTAGGCCTCGTTGATTTCCTTGAACTTGCCTTCCGCCTCGGCATTGCCGGGGTTGCGGTCCGGGTGGAACTGCATCGCGAGCTTGCGATAAGCGCTCTTGAGGGTGGCCTCGTCGGCGCCTTTCTGGCAGCCGAGCACCTCGTAGAAATCGCGTTTAGCCAAGATCGAAAATCTCCTGCGTCGCGCCGGAAACAGTGTCGTCGCGCTGGAATGGGTAAAAACAACGGCCGGCAGCACCGGCATGGTGACCCGCATATGGGCAGGCGCGCGGGTATTAGCAAGGGGAGGTCGGAGGATCAACGATTCACGTGAAACTTCGACTCGCCCCGACGGGCGAGATCGCTGCGGTGGAGCGATCTCAGGCGAGAAGGCCATGAGAGCTATGCTCGAGTGGCCGGGCCACACCACTTGAAGGTGGAGCAGATTAAGCCGTTAACCGGCAGCCTTGGTAATGGCTTCCGCCATGCGGGCACGCCAGTCGTCTCCACCTTTCTTGAAGCTGTCGATAACCTGAGGGTCGAGCCGAAGCGTGACCGGCTCTTTGGCATTGGCCAACCGGGGCCGACCCGGGCCGCGAGCCAGTGCCTCGGAGAAGCTCATCGGGTTCTTTGCCTCATCATCGCTGATTTCCGGATTATCGGGATCGCCGGCGATCATGGCTTGGATTTCAGCTTCCTCGGCGTCGGTCAGGGGACGTTTGGAAGAGAACTTGGTCATAAAAGGCTCCTTTCCTTGCGGCTGGCGGGTCGCATCGAGATGATTGTCAGTGCTTCACTGCCCAAGGGTTTGAACACGACGGCGACGACGATTTCGCCGGCAAAAGTGCCAAGAGCTTTAAGTCGGTCCTGCGCAGCATCGAAGATCACCGCAGATTCAAAGAACTCGAGGGTGAGATCTGCGAAATCGAGGCCATGCTTGATCAGGTTGGACTGACGTTTTGTCTCGTCGAAGGTGATCAGCATCGAATTACCGTACACGATTATTCATCGCGATCAACAAACAAAAAAAGCCCGGTGTTTCCACCGGGCCCTTGTCATTCGTTTGGCGCTTTAGGCCGACTTCTTGTCGTCGTCGCCTTTGACTTCTTCGAAGTCGGCATCGACGACGTCGTCGTCATCATCGTCCATCGAACCGTTGGCCTTCGCTTCTGCCTCTGCCTGCGATGCCTTGTACATGGCTTCGCCCAGCTTCATCGAGGCTTCGGCAAGGGTTGCAGTCTTGGTCTTGATCGCTTCGGCATCGTCGCCTTCAAGCACCGAACGAAGGTCGGTGATCGCGGTTTCGATTGCCGACTTGTCTTCGGACGATACCTTATCGCCATAATCCTTGAGCGACTTTTCGGTTGAATGGATTAGCGACTCGCCCTGGTTCCGGGCTTCCACCGCTTCGCGCTTGCGCTTGTCGGCTTCGGCATTGGCTTCGGCGTCCTTGACCATCTTTTCGATGTCGGCGTCCGAAAGACCACCGGAGGCCTGGATGCGAATCTGCTGCTCCTTGCCGGTGCCCTTGTCCTTGGCCGAGACATTGACGATGCCGTTGGCGTCGATGTCGAAGGTCACTTCGATCTGCGGCACTCCGCGCGGTGCGGGCGGAATGCCGGCGAGGTCGAAGTTGCCAAGCAGCTTATTGTCGGCTGCCATTTCACGCTCGCCCTGGAAGACGCGGATGGTCACCGCATTCTGGTTATCTTCGGCGGTCGAGAAGGTCTGGCTCTTCTTGGTCGGGATCGTGGTGTTGCGATCGATCAGACGGGTGAAGACGCCACCTAGCGTTTCGATACCGAGCGACAGCGGGGTCACGTCGAGCAGCAGCACGTCCTTGACGTCGCCCTGCAAGACGCCGCCCTGGATGGCAGCGCCCAGGGCCACGACTTCGTCCGGGTTGACGCCCTTGTGCGGCTCCTTGCCGAACAGCTGCTTGACCGCTTCCTGGACCTTGGGCATGCGGCTCATGCCGCCGACCAGCACCACTTCGTCGATCTGCGATGCCGAAACGCCGGCATCCTTCATGGCCTGCTTGCACGGGTCGATGGTGCGCTGGATCAGGTCATCGACCAGCGATTCGAGCTTGGAACGGCTGAGCTTGAGCGTCAGATGCTTCGGGCCCGAAGCGTCTGCAGTGATGAAGGGCAGGTTGATTTCGGTCTGGGTCGAGCTCGAAAGTTCAATCTTTGCCTTTTCGGCAGCTTCCTTGAGGCGCTGCAGAGCAAGCTTGTCGTTGCGCAGGTCGATTCCCTGCTCTTTCTTGAACTCGTCGGCGAGGTAATCGACCAGACGCATGTCGAAGTCTTCGCCACCGAGGAAGGTGTCGCCATTGGTCGACTTCACTTCGAAAACGCCGTCGCCGATCTCGAGAATCGAGACGTCGAAGGTACCGCCACCAAGGTCATAGACCGCGATGGTGCCCGAATTCTTCTTGTCGAGGCCATAGGCCAGCGCAGCAGCGGTCGGCTCGTTGATGATGCGCAGCACGTCGAGGCCGGCGATCTTGCCAGCATCCTTGGTGGCCTGGCGCTGCGAGTCGTTGAAATAGGCCGGAACGGTGATCACCGCCTGGGTGACGTTTTCGCCGAGATAGGCTTCAGCGGTTTCCTTCATCTTCTGAAGAACCATGGCCGAGACCTGCGAAGGCGAATACTTGTCGCCCGAAGCTTCGACCCATGCGTCGCCATTGTCGGCAGCGACGATCTTGAAGGGCACAAGGTTCTTGTCCTTGGCCACGACCTTGTCGTCATAGCGGCGGCCGATCAGGCGCTTGACCGCAAACAGGGTATTTTCCGGATTGGTCACGGCCTGGCGCTTGGCCGGCTGGCCGACGAGACGTTCGCCATCCTTGGAAAAGGCGACCATGGAGGGCGTGGTGCGCGCGCCTTCCGCATTCTCGATGACCTTGGGATTGCTGCCGTCCATGACGGCGACGCAGGAGTTGGTCGTACCGAGGTCGATACCGATAACTTTAGCCATTGTTTCTAGCCTCTCTTTTAGCGAACCCACCGCGAAGCCCTTTCAGCGAAAGCAGCTTCTGGCCGCGAACGACCGGGTCCCTCGTAGGTTTAGGATGTGCCCCTTGCGAGGCCTGGGGCGTATATAGGGGGGTGCGCGAAGGGCTTCAAGCGCGAGGGAGGCGAGAAATTTGGCCGTGCAGGAAGCGGGAGCGCCGCCCGCGGACAGGCGGCGCAAGATCGTCAGTCGTTGATCGTGTAGCTGCCCAGCTCGCAAATATCGATGGCGGGCTCGACCAGTTCCGAGCCGTCCGACATGACGAAGCGGAAATCATAAAGGCATTGGTCCGAACCATCGCCGATCGTGGCGGTCGCCTGGTAGCCGGCTTCTAGGATGCCAGTATCCCCCAGGAGATCCTCGCCCCAATTGTTGTCGTTGCTCGGGGTCGTATAGAAATAGTGGAGGTCCACCGAGCTATTGTTGATCACCGTGAATTCCACGGTTTGCGCCATGGCCGGAACGACGCCGACCAGCGCAAGGGCGGCAAGGCCACCCAGCAGGAACTTGTTCATGAAAATTGCCCTCAGGCCGAGCGAGAGCCGCCCGGATGGCCATTATCTGCCATTGGCGCATTTATCCGCCAAGGGGTGATTCGCGCCCTGCCGCATCACAACTTAAAATAGTTCACGCCCATGGCTGGTTTGCTCTAGAACCGGCGCATGTTGACCCCCGGCACCGTGCTGCTCCACGACAATCTCTCGCCCAAGGGGCAGAACCTGCTCTTTGCCGAGCCGGTCGAGACTCTGGTCGCGCACACTGCCGCCGAAGCCCGGGCGGCACTGGTTCGGCTCGAGAGTGCAGGACAAGAGGGACTCTGGGCGGCCGGATACCTGGCATACGAAGTGGGCTTCCTGTTCGAGGAACGACTCGGTGCACTGCTGCCGGAGCGAAGCGAGACCCCGCTGCTCTGGTTCGGGCTTTACCGCGCACCGGTCTCGGTCGATGTGACGGCCTTGCTTGCGCAAGCGAATGCAGGCAGCGCGTCAGATATCCAGCCTTCGCAAACGCTGGCGCAATACCGCATGGCTTTCGACCGGGTAAAAACGCTGATCGAGGCCGGCGACACCTATCAGGTCAACCTTACCTTCAAGGCTGGTTTTGAGCTCCGGGGCGACCCGGTCGGGCTTTACCGCACGCTGGCGCAGAGCCAGAAGACCGCCTATGGCGCGCTGATCCATGCCGGTGACCACTGGGTCCTGTCCCGTTCGCCGGAACTTTTTGTTTCCGGCGCTGGTGACGTGCTCAAGGCGCGGCCGATGAAGGGCACGTTGCGCCGCGGCAAGACGCGTGCCGAGGATCAGGCCGGGCGTGCCGCGCTGGCCGCTGACGAAAAGAACCGTGCCGAAAACCTGATGATCGTCGACTTGCTGCGCAACGATCTCGGCCGCATTGCCGAAACCGGCTCGGTCGAAGTCACCGACCTGTTCACCGTCGAGACCTTTTCGAGCCTGCACACCATGACTTCGGGCATAGAGGCGCGGAAAAAGCCCGGTGTCGGCATTGCGGAAGTGCTCGAAAATCTCTTCCCCTGCGGCTCGATCACCGGGGCGCCGAAATTGCGGGCAATGGAGATCATCCACGAAGTCGAAGCCGGTCCGCGCGGCCTTTATACCGGTTCCATCGGCTATATTGCCCCCAACAACGATTTTGCCTTCAACGTCGCCATCCGCACCGCAACGATCCGCAACGGTGTCGGCGAGATCGGCATTGGGGGTGGCATCGTCGCCGATAGCATGGCCGAAGACGAATATGCCGAAGCTTTGCTCAAGCTAACCTTCCTCGCCAACCCCGCCCTGCCCGTCACCTTGATCGAGACCTTCAAGTGGACCCCGGAAGACGGCTACCTTCTCCTTGATCGCCACCTTGCGAGACTTCGGCACTCCGCCGCCTATTTCGCCCTCGATGCCAGCGGCGCCGAAGCGTACCTGCTCGATGAAGCGAAAACCTGGATCCAAGCCATGCGCGTCCGCCTGACGCTCTCGGATGCAGGCCTTGCGCTCACCGCCGTTCCCCTCCCCCCAAGCCCGGCCACGTTCCGTTTCGCCATCCATCCAGAACCACTCGATTCCGGCATGCTGTGGCTCGCGCACAAGACCACTAATCGCCTCTTTTACGACCAGCCGCGCCAGCGCGCTCATGATGAATTCGGCCTCGACGAGCTCGTCTTCACCAATGAGCGGGGCGAGCTGACCGAAGGCTCGTTCACCAATCTTTTCGTCGAGCTGGATGGCCAGCTCACGACTCCGCCACTTTCCTCCGGTCTCTTGCCGGGCACCCTCCGCGCCGAGTTGATCGCGCGCGGCGAGGTTGTTGAGCGCGTACTGACGCTTGCCGATCTAGGCCATGCCGAGGCAATCTATCTCGGCAATTCCGTCCGCGGGCTGATCCCCGCCCACTGGATAAAGGACCATCCATGATCGAGATCGAACCTGAAGACGTGCTGCTGATCGTCGATGTGCAATACGATTTCCTGCCCAATGGCAGCCTTGCCGTCGCTGGCGGCGACGAGATCGTGCCGCTGATCAACCAGCTCGCCAAAAAGTTCAAGCATGTGGTGCTGACCCAGGATTGGCACCCGGCCGATCACGTCTCCTTTGCCAGCCAGCACGAAGGCAAAACGCCGTTCGAGACCGTCGAACTCGACTACGGCACGCAGGTGCTCTGGCCCGACCACTGCGTCTGGAACACCCATGGCGCCGAAATTAGCCGTGACCTCGACGTGCCACAGGCGCAGCTCATCATCCGCAAGGGCTATAATCGCGGAATCGATAGCTATTCGGGCTTCCAGGAAGCCGATCGGGAAACCCTGACCGGCCTTGCCGGCTATCTCAACGAACGCGACATCGGGCGCCTCTTCGTGGTCGGCCTCGCCACCGACTTCTGCGTCGCCTGGACCGCACTCGATGCAGCCGCAGGCGGGTTCGACGTCACGGTCATCGAGGACGCAACGCGTGCCATTGATTCGAACGGATCGCTCGAGCAGGCCTGGACTGACATGACGGACGCCGGCGTCGAGCGCGTGCAGAGCCGCGAGATCCTCGGTTAGAAACAAACCCCCACCCCACCTCCCCCGTAAGGCGGGGGAGGAGCCAAAGCGGTGGGCGGGACTAGATATGTGAATGCCACCAGCCCACCCCTCCCCCTCCTGAAGGAGGAGGCCGGGTGGGGGTGGGCCCCAAACCCAAACCCAGCGAACAAAAAGGGCGCCCACCGGACGCCCCCTTCAACTTCAAGCGCTCTTGTCGACGCCCTCGTCCCCGCCACCGGCACTGCCGCCCTTGGCGACCCCGACCATGGCCGGACGCAATACCCGTTCGCCAATCGCAAAACCCTGCTGCACCACCTGCACCACCGTGCCTTCCGGCACATTGGGGTTCGGCACTTCGAACATGGCCTGGTGCTTGTTGGGGTCGAACTTCTGGCCGGCCGCTTCGATCGGCTTGACGCCATGCTTGCCCAAAAGGCGCTGCATCTCGCGTTCGGCCAGTTCCAGCCCTTCGATAAGGCTCTTGAGCGTGCCTTCTGCCGTGTCGCGGGTTTCCTGCGGGATCACCAGCAGGGCCCGGCTCAGCGCGTCGGTGGCCGAGAGCATGTCGCGCGCAAAGCCGGCAATTGCATAAGAGCGGGTGTCGGAAACATCGCGCTCGGTGCGCTTGCGCAGGTTTTCCATCTCGGCGACGGTGCGCAGCACCCGGTCCTTGAGCTCGGCATTTTCAGCCTGCAGCGCTTCGACGGGATCGACTTCCGCGGTTTCGGTTTCCGGCAGGTCGAGGTCCGGCGTTTCGCCCTGGGCGGCGTTTTCGTCGCTCATCTTGTCTTCTTCCGTAAACGATTAAGGGTTCTGCCCGCCATATCGGCCAGACAGGCTCAAACTTCAAGCCTTCGGCCGCCCACGCGCCATCATCTGTGAAATGACATTGGCCGTGTAATCCACCACCGGCACGATCCGCGCATAGTTGAGCCGCGTCGGCCCAATCACCCCAAGCACGCCCACGACCCGATCGTTGGCATCCTTATAGGGCGACAGAATCACCGACGAGCCCGACAGCGAAAACAGCTTGTTCTCCGAGCCGATAAAGATGCGGACCCCCTGCCCGCGCTCGGCGTCGCCCAAAAGCTCCAGCAGTCCATCCTTGCTTTCAAGTTCGTCGAACAGCTGCCGCATGCGCAGCAGTTCGTCGCTGGCCATGGTATCGTTGATGAGATTGCCGCGGCCGCGCACGATGACGGTGGGCGAGCCATTGCCGCCCGGCTCGCTCAGCGTCGCAATCCCCGCATCCACCAGCTTTTGCGTCAGCTCGTCGAGTTCGGCCCGCTGCTCGGCGCGTCGTTCGTTGAGCACCCGCCGCGCTTCGGCGAGGGTTCGGCCCACGACATAGTGGGCCAGGTAATTGCTCGCCTGCTGCAGCGCGCTGGCGGTAAATCCCGGCGGCAGGTCGAGGATGCGGTTTTCCACCTGCCCATCCTGGCCGACCAGGATGGCCATGGCCCGCGTCGCATCGAGCCGCACGAATTCGATATGCTTGAGCACCATGTCGGCCTTGGTGGCGATCACCACCCCCGCGCCCTGGCTGAGGCCGGAAAGGAGCGAGCTCGCTTCGCTTAAGAGATCCTCGATCTTGCCCCGCCCGGCCGTGCCTTCGATCTGCCGCGAAATCTGGCTGCGATGGTCTTCATCCACCGCCCCTACTTCGAGCATCGAATCGACGAAGAACCGCAGGCCCTGCTGCGTTGGCGCCCGCCCGGCCGATGTGTGCGGCGCCGCGATCAGCCCCAGGTCTTCGAGATCGGCCATGACATTGCGCACCGAGGCGGGCGAGAGTTCCACCTGCAGCAGCCGGCTCAAATCCCGCGAGCCGACCGGCACCCCGGTATCGAGATAGCGCTCCACCAGCCGCCGGAAAATCTCCTGGCTGCGGGCATTGAGCACGCTCAAAAAATCTTCGGGAGCCCTGGTCATCGTGGTTTGAATAAACTCGTCACCTTTAACCTTGAGACCTCATTTAAGCGCATAGAAGCCAAGCGCCAAGCGGCCAAAGCTTGTGAGCGGGACGCTGGAGGGTTAAGAGGCGGTTAACAGCACATTTTCTGGATTCCCCATGCGCCCTTCCGGACGTCAGCCCACCGATATGCGAGCCGTCAAGATCGAGCGAAACGTTGCCATGAAGGCCGAAGGCTCCTGCCTCGTTTCCTTCGGCAATACCAAGGTCCTGGTCACCGCATCGGTTGAAACCAGCGTGCCGGGCTGGCTGCGCGGCAAGGGTCAGGGCTGGGTCACCGCCGAATATGGCATGCTCCCGCGCGCCACCGGCTCGCGCACTCGTCGCGAGGCCACCGCCGGCAAGCAGTCCGGCCGCACCCAGGAAATCCAGCGCCTCATCGGCCGCTCGCTCCGCGCTGTGGTCGATCTTCAGGCCTTGGGCGAAGTCCAGGTCACGCTCGATTGTGACGTGCTTGAAGCCGATGGCGGCACCCGCACCGCCTCGATTACCGGAGCCTATGTTGCCTTGGCCGACGCCATTGCCTGGATGGAAGAGCGCAAGCTCACTAAGGGCGTCGTGCTCAAGGATTCGGTGGCGGCCGTCAGCTGCGGCATCTATCGCGGCACCCCGCTCCTTGATCTCGATTACCTCGAAGACGTGGAAGCCGAAACCGACGCCAACTTCGTCATGACCGGTTCGGGCAAGTTCGTCGAAATCCAGGGCACCGCCGAAGGCGCCCCCTTCGATCGCAGCGAGCTCGAAGCGCTGATGAGTCTCGCCGAAAAAGGCATCGGCGAGCTGTCGGTCCTGCAAAAACAGGCGCTCTCCGCATGATGGGCTGGCTGAAGAACCCCTCACCCGTCTCGGGCTTCGCCCGATCCACCCTCTCCCGCAAGGGGAGAGGGGAGGCGTCGAGCATTCCCCACCTACCGGGTTCCCCTTCTCCCCCCGCGGGAGAAGGTGCCCGAAGGGCGGATGAGGGGGCGTCTTTTTCGGAGCGCAACTGCGCCATCTGGAACGACATTCAACGCGCGCTGGAGGCAAAATGACCCTGCCCCGCCTCAAGCCCGGCACGCGTCTTTGCATCGCCACCCACAATGCCGGCAAACTGGCCGAATTCCGCGAGCTCTTTGTCCCCTTCGGCCTTGAACTGGTATCCGCTGGCGAACTTGGCCTGCTCGAACCCGAGGAAACCGGCACCACCTTTGCCGAAAACGCCCGCACCAAGGCCCATGCGGCCGCCAAGGGCGCGAACATGCTCGCGCTCTCCGACGATTCAGGCATCTGTGTCGATGCGCTTAACGGCGAACCCGGCGTCTACACCGCCGACTGGGCCGGCGTGCCGCGCGATTTTGGCCGCGCCATGAAGCGCGTCGAGGATGCCCTCCAGGCCATCGGCGCCAATTCACCCAGCCAGCGCCGCGCCTCCTTCAACGCCACCCTGTGCCTTGCCCATCCTGATGGCCGCGACGTGCTTTACGTCGGCCGTTGCGACGGCACCCTCGTTTGGCCGCCGCGCGGCGACATCGGCCATGGCTATGATCCTATGTTCATGCCCGACGGATACGACCAGACCTTCGGGGAAATGACTCGAGAGACCAAGAACAACTGGTCACCGGGACAGCAGGGCCTGAGCCATCGTGCCCGTGCATTCGCCAAGTTCATCGAAGAGCAAATCGAGCATGGCTAGCGCCAACGACCTCTTCGGCATTTACATCCACTGGCCCTTCTGCGCCTCGAAGTGCCCCTACTGCGATTTCAATTCGCATGTGCATCGCGGTGCTTTCGACGAGGATGCCTTTGTCGAAGGCTACAAGCGCGAAATCGCCCATATGGCCTCGCTCTCACCCGGCCGCCTGGTGCAGTCGATCTTTTTTGGCGGCGGCACCCCGTCGCTGATGTCGCCTAAGGCCGTAGCCGCCATCATCGATGCCGTGGCGGAAGAATGGGAAATCGACCGCAAGGCTGAAATCACGCTCGAAGCCAATCCGACCTCGGTGGAAGTGGACCGTTTCCGCGGCTTCCGCACCGCCGGCGTCAACCGTGTTTCCCTCGGCGTTCAATCGCTGCGGCCCGGTCCGCTCGCCGAACTTGGTCGGCGTCACACGGTGGAAGAAGCCGTCGCCGCCGTGCGCATCGCTCAGTCGATTTTCGACCGCAGCTCCTTTGACCTGATCTACGCGCGTCCGAAGCAAACGCTGGAAGATTGGGAAGACGAGCTCAAGGAGGCCATTTGGATGGCGCGCGGGCACTTGAGTCTTTACCAGCTCACCATCGAGCAGGGCACGCGCTACTTCGACCTTTTCAATGCCGGCAAGTTGCAGATGCCCAACGAGGATCTGGCCGCCGATTTCTATGAGCTCACCCAAGAGCTGACCAAGGCAGCCGGCATGCCCGCCTACGAAATCTCCAATCACGCCGTACCTGGTCAGGAATCGCGCCACAATATGCTCTATTGGCGCTATGGCGAATATGCCGGCATCGGTCCCGGCGCCCATGGCCGGCTCCTGGTCAACAACCAGCGCCACGCTACCGCCACCGAAAAGATGCCCTTCGACTGGCTCGCCAAGGTCAATGCCAAGGGCCATGGCATGGTCACCGACGACGTTCTCACGTGGGAAGAACAGGGGGACGAATTCCTCGTCATGGGCCTGCGCATGAAGGAAGGCATCTCCCCGGCACGCTTCATGTCGATCTCAGGCCGAGGTATTTCCGAGGCCCAGATCGCCGCGCTCAAAGGCTATGGCTTTGTGGAAACCCTGCCCAATGGCAATATCCGCGTCACGGAAAAGGGCTTCCCTGTGCTCGATGCAGTCGTGGCCGACCTTGCCGCCTGAACGGAGGTGACGCGTGAGCCATGACTACTACATCGCCGGAACGCAGTTTTCGGCGCCGGACCTGGCTCCCGGCCTCTATGTCGTCGCGACCCCGATCGGCAATCTGCGCGACATAACCATAAGGGCGATCGAAACCCTCGCCGCTGCAGAAGCAGTTCTGTGCGAAGACACGCGCACATCCGCCAAGCTTCTCGATCACTACGGCATTCGCGTGAAACGCGTCGCCTTCCACGAGCACAACGAGCGCGACAAGGCCGAAGACATCGCCAATCGCATCGCCGACGGGGCTGCGATCGCTCTTATCTCTGATGCCGGCACGCCGCTTCTCTCTGATCCGGGATTCCCGCTTATCCGCACGCTGGCCGAGCAGAACCTCCCCGTATTTCCCATCCCCGGCGCTTCTGCCCTTCTCTCGGCTCTAGTGGTCGCTGGCCTCCCGACGGACGCCTTCGCTTTCCACGGCTTTCTGCCGCCGAAGGCTGGTGCCCGAGCCAATGCTCTGAAAAAATACGCCGTTTCACGTGAAACACTGGTCTTCTACGAGTCCCCACGCCGGCTCGCAGATACCCTGACGGCAATGGCGGAGGTTTTGGGCAACCGCCAAGCCGCCGTCTCCCTAGAACTCACCAAGCGTTTTGAGCGCACCCGACGTGGCAGCCTTACTGAACTCGCCGCTTTCTTCGCCGAAAACGATACCAAAGGCGAAGCCGTTATCACCGTTGCTGGCGCGGCTGAGCCGAGTGCCCCTGCCGCGGAAGACTGGCAAGCCGCGCTAACCGAAGCCATGGGAGATCACCCGCTTCGCGCGGCCGTAGATGACATTGCCGCGCGGTTCGGCCTCAAGCGCAAGGAGGTCTACGATGCCGCACTCGCGCTCAAAGACCGTGACTGAGCGCCGACAACAGGCGCATCGATCAGGCCATCGCGCCGAAGCACTGGCGGCATGGTATCTCCAGGCCAAGCTCTACAGCATTCGCGCCCGCCGCTACAAAACGCCCGTCGGCGAGATCGACCTGGTGGCCGAAAAAGCCGGTACCCTGGTCTTTGTCGAGGTGAAACAAAGGACAAAGGGCGGCGACGAAGCCATGGCACTTGGCGTCGTCAACCAGTCCCGCATCGCCCGCGCCGCGAAACACTGGCTCTCCCGCCATCCCAAGGATGCCATTAAGGACTGCCGCTTTGATGTAATTTTCCTTGCGCCCGGCCGCTGGCCGCGCCATCTCAAGCACGCCTTTTCCGTAAGCGAGTAAGCTCATGTCGCTCAAAGTCGCCGTCCAAATGGACCATGTCGCCACCATCAATCCGCGCGGCGATTCCACTTTCGCCATGATGCTTGAGGCCCAGGCGCGCGGCCATGCGCTGCTCCATTATACGCACGACACGCTGTCCATGCGCGACAACAAGGTCAGCGCCCTCGTGCAGCCGATCACTGTCACCGATGCTGAAAAGGGCCAGCATTTCACCCTGGGCGAGCCACAGCGCATCGACCTTTCGACGCAGGATGTGGTCCTGATGCGCCAGGACCCGCCCTTCGACATGAACTATATTACGCTCACGCACCTGCTCGAGCGCATCCATCCCAAGACGCTGGTGGTCAATCCGCCGGCGGCCGTGCGCAATGCGCCGGAAAAAATCCTCGTCACCGAATTTCCCGAGCTGATGCCGCCGACGCTGGTAACCCGCGACCGCACTGAAATTCACGCCTTCCGCAAGGAGCACGGCAACATCATCGTCAAGCCGCTTTACGGCAATGGCGGCGCCGGCGTCTTCTTCCTCCAGGAGGGCGACCACAACCTGGCCTCGCTGCTTGAACTCTTTGAGCAGAATTACCGCGAACCCTTCATGATCCAGAAATACCTGCCCGACGTGCGCAAGGGCGACAAGCGGATCATCATCATCGACGGCGAGCCCATCATGGGCCTTAATCGCATCCCGGCCGAAGGCGAAGCCCGCTCCAATATGCATGTCGGCGGCCGCCCCGAGCTTTCACCGCTGACCGAGCGCGAGCTCGAAATCTGCGCTCGCATCGCGCCTGCGCTCAAGGAGCGCGACATGATCTTCGTCGGCATCGACGTCATAGGCGGCTATCTCACGGAAATCAACGTCACCTCCCCCACCGGCATCCGCGAAATCAAACGCTTCGACGGCCCCGACATCGCCGCCCTGATCTGGGACGCCATCGAAAAGCGGCGTTCATGAACGCCTTCCTGGTTGCCTTCGCCACGCTGTTCGCAACGGTCGGCGTAGCCGACATCGCCTTCATCTTCGCGGCCCTGACCAAGGACAATACGCCGGCCGAACGGCGAACCTTTGCCACCCGCGGCGTGCTGATCGCGCTAGCGATCCTGATGTTCTTTGCCGTGCTCGGCAATGCCATCCTCGATCTCTTCGGCATCACTATCCCGGCCCTACGTACGGCTGGCGGCATCCTCTTGTTGCTGATCGCCATCGACATGGTGTTTGCCCGCCATTCGGGTGGCACCGGCACGACGGATGAAGAAGAGCGCGAGGCGCGGCGGGCGCAGGACATTTCCGTCTTTCCCCTAGCCATGCCGCTGCTCGCCGGGCCGGGTGCTATCAGCGCCGTCATCCTCCTCACCACCGGCGCAAAGTCTGACCTCGAATTCTGGATGGTGCTTGCGGCTCTCGTTACCATTTTGGCCCTAGCCTGGCTGACGCTCTTGATCGCGATCCCGATTCAGCGTCTCCTGGGTCTCACCGGGCTTTCGGTGGTTTCCCGCGTTGTTGGCATCCTGCTGGCCGCGCTCGCGGTGCAGTTCGTCTTCGACGGCATCAAGGCCAGCGGACTGCTTGGCGCTGCGTGACGCTAACATAAAACAAGGCTACTGAAGCACTTCGGGCTCGTCCGGCATGTCGTCCTCAGGATCGACCCCAACGCCAAACGCATCGACCCGGCCCGTGGGCGCCTGCATCAACTGATCGAGACTGAAGGCTGGCGCCGCCTCAGTCGATCCCGTCGCCATAAGCAGGTCCGAAGCGCGCTGCGGCGCCCGGCTGATCGGCGTCACCGCGCCGGCAACTTCGAGCAGCCTTGTCTGCCCCAACCCTTGGTAGGGCGGTCGCAACATCGCCGCAGCTTCGGTGCCGGCAAGCGGGTCGGCGACCGCCACGCTGATCGTGCCGCCGCGATAAAAGGCGCTCAGCGCCTGGCTGATATAGAAGGCCAGCTTGTCGGAACCGGCATTGGAGAAGTGGATGCCGTCATCCTTGCGCATGCGGGCATTCTGCCCGTTCACGTCCGGACCTTGCGAAGAATATTTGCCGTCCTCACCAAGGAAGCGGTCGTAGATATCCAAAAATTCAGCACCGCCCGAAAAGGCCGCCAGTTTTTGCAGGGCACTGATCTGGCTAATCGCGCCGGAATAATCGCTCTTCGACATGGGCGGCAGCCCCACCCAGACCACCGGCTTGCGGGCCGCGCGAAGGCGATTGAGGAAGTCGTTGAGCCGCGCCTGGTAAGCCGCTTTCCAGCCTTCGCTCAGCGGCGCAAAGCTTTGGCCATTGGCCGAAATATCCTGCCGGTCATTGATGCCGATGATGACGACGGCCAGATCGAAACTGTCGGCGGCGATCTGTTCCTCGATGGTCTGGTTCCAGTCGAAATAATCGTCGCGCACGAACCCGGACGACGAAACCCCCTGCCCGATGACCACGATATTGGGGTCTTCGGCATAAAAGCGCTCCAGCGCCTTGGTGAGATCAATCGCCAAGGAATCCCCGAAAACCGCAAGCCGCGTCGCATCGGGGTCCTTGGTCACATCGGGCTCCGGCGGCGGTGGCGGGGCTGCGGCAACCGGCGCCGCAGCGGGCGCCGAGGCGCGCGGCACAGCCCGGCGCGGCTCGGGCACGGGAGCGGCTGGTGGCGCAGGCTCTTCGCCGAACAAAAGGTCGAACAGCGTGCGCCGGCGCCCGGTCTGCGCTTGCGCAACCACCAGCGTGTCGTCACCCGGCGCCTGCGCGAAGGCGGGCGCGGTGTCGAGCACCGCAAGCATTGCGATCAAAAAGAGCAGGACGAAGCGCTTCATCACCGTTCCATTCACATCCAGCCCCGTTTTTTAGCATTGCGGATGGCCCCTGACCACGCCGCTCATGGATGCGTTACCGCGTCGCTGCTGCTAACGCCTCATAGGCCGTCCGGGTTACAAAGCCGTCGGCGACTTCGCCGCGCGCAGCCTGAAAACGGGCATAGGCTGCCTGCGTGACCGGACCAAGGCGGCCGTCCACCGCGCCGCTATAAAGGCCGAGGGCACCAAGCGCCTGCTGAATGGCCTTGCGCTGCGCCAGATCCGGAAAGGTGGTATTTCGCGGCCAGGGCGTCGCAAAGCTGCCGCCGCCTTTCAGCCGGTCGGTCAGATGCGCCACAGCCATGGCGTAGCTGTCGGAAAAATTATAGCCCTTGAGCACCAGGTAATTGGCGGTCATCAGGAATTTGGGGCCCGTCTTGCCGGCCGGCACATAAAGGAAAACCGGCGTTCCGGTTTCGGCAAAAGGCCTGCCCGAGACCCGGGCGATGCCGCGTTCGGCAAAGAAGCTGATGGGGCGAAGCTGGTCGCGCGTCGCAAGCAGATAGTCGAAGCCTTCCGGAACCGAAACTTCAAAGCCCCAATCCTGGCCGGGCTGATAGCCAAGGCTGCGGATGAACACGGCGCTGGTTGCCAGCGCATCGGCAAGCGAGTTGTGGAGGTCGACGCGCCCGTCGCCATCGCCATCCGTTCCGTGCTTGACCACATTGCTGGGATTAACCTGCAGGTGCCCGATGGCCCCCGCCCAGGAGCCAATCGGCGAGCTGCCACCGTTGCGTTCGGTAAGCTGGAGCGCAGCAACAAGATCTGCCTTGTCTTCGACGAAGCGGCTGCGGCGTTGCCAGGCGACGGTCGCCAGCGAGCGCACGATTGGGCGGATCAGGCTCGTATTGCCCAGCACCCCACCATAATCGGTCTCCATGCCCCAAATGGCGCCGAGCAGGTAGGGGTCTACGCCGTAGCGCTGGCCCACCGCGGCAAAAAGTTCTCTATTGCGGCTGAGAGCTGCCCTGCCCCGCTCGACGCGCGAAGCGGAAACCCGCGCGTCGATATAGTCCCAGACCGGCGTCGTGAACTCGGGCTGGGTATCGACCAGGTTGGGCACATTGGGGTCGGGCGTCAGCGCCGGCATGATGCTGTCGTAAAGCTGCGCGCTGACCCCGTTTGCCAAGGCTTCGCCCCGGAACTCGGCGACGAAATCGGCAAAGCTGCCGCTTGGCTGCGCCAAGGCGGGCGTTGCCAGCACGAGCCAGAGAAGGCCTGCGCGCCGCATCGTCAGCGGTTCCGCGTCATCAGGTGGCGTTCCCAGTCATAGGCGTGGCGCACGATTTCGTTGAGATCGTCATGCTCGGGCGTCCAGCCCAGCTCCCGCAGCTTCCCGCCCGTGGCGGTCACCGAAGCCGGATCGCCCGGACGGCGCGGGCCCTCGTCCGCACGGAGGTTGATGCCGGAAACCGAGCGGACGGTATCCACCACCTGCCGCACCGAATATCCCTGGTTATAGGCCGCGTTCATCGTCGTCGATGCCCCGCGATAGCGCAGGTGCTTGAGCAGCAGCGCATGGGCGGCGATGAGGTCGGTCACGTGGATATAGTCGCGGATGCAGGTGCCGTCTGGCGTCTCATAGTCGGTGCCGAAAATGTCCATCTTCTCGCGCTGCCCGAGCGCCACCTGGCACGCCACCTTGATCAGATGCGTCGCCGCTGGAGTAGATTGCCCGCTGCGCTTTTGCGGATCGCCGCCAGCAACGTTGAAATAGCGCAGGACCCCATAGGTAATCGGATGCGCCGCCGCGACATCGGCCAGCATCCATTCGGTCATCAGTTTCGACCGGCCATAGGGCGACATCGGATTGAGCGGTGTATCTTCCACGACCGGCGCGAGGCCCGTCATGCCATAGACGGCAGCGGTCGAGGAAAAGATGAAATGCTTGACCCCGCCCTTCACCGCCGCCTCGATCAGGTTGCGGGAAGTCGCGGTGTTGTTTGAGTAGTATTTTAGCGGATTGCTGACCGATTCAGGCACTACGATCGAACCGGCAAAGTGAACGATTTCGGTAATGCCGTGTTTTTCGATCAGGCGAAGAACCAGATCCATGTCTCCGGCATTGCCCGGCTCGAAGATGGCCCTTCCATCGATCGCCCAGTCGAAGCCAGTGACGAGATTGTCGAGAACCACGACCTTCTCACCGCTGTCGGCAAGGTTGAGGACCATGTGGCTGCCGATATAGCCGGCTCCGCCGGTCACAAGAACGGTCATGGGAATTGCTCTCCGTTAGAGAAATGCTAGGGCACAGTGATATAAAGCAGACGTTGATTTAGATTTACGCCGACACCGTGTCACCAGGAGTGAGTTTTGTCCAAGCGCGTTCGTACCGCCGTATTCCCCGTTGCAGGCCTCGGCACCCGCTTTCTTCCAGCGACCAAGGCCATGCCCAAGGAAATGTTGACCGTGGTCGACCGCCCCTTGATCCAATATGCGGTAGACGAGGCACGCGAAGCCGGCATCGAGCATTTCGTTTTCGTCACCGGCCGCAACAAGGGCGTCATCGAGGATCACTTCGATCGCCAGTTCGAGCTCGAAGCAACGCTTGAAGCCCGCGGCAAGCACCCCGCGCTCGACGAGCTGCGCAAGGACCTCCCTTCGGCCGGCCGCACGAGCTTTACCCGCCAGCAGGAACCCCTGGGTCTTGGCCACGCCGTTTGGTGCGCCCGCGACATCGTAGGCGACCAGCCTTTCGCCCTCCTGCTGCCTGACATGGTCTTCCGCGCCAAGCCCGGCGTTTTGCGGCAGATGATGGATGCCTATGAAGAAACCGGCGGCAATGTCATCGGCGTCGAAGAATGCGCCTGGGAGGACGTCTCCTCCTATGGCGTCGTCGTCCGCGGCGAGGGCCCGGATACCGGATTCCGCATCGACGGCATGGTGGAAAAGCCCAAGCGCGAGGACGCTCCCTCCAACCTCTTCATCTCCGGCCGCTATATCCTCCAGCCCGAAATCTTCTCGCTCCTTGCCGAGCAGACAAAGGGCGCGGGTGGCGAAATCCAGATCACCGACGCCATGCAGAACCTGATGAACCAGCAAAAGTTCACCGGCGTCAAATACGAGGGCAAGGTCTTCGATTGCGGCGCCAAGCTCGGCTTTCTTACGGCCAACGTCGTCTTCGCGCTCGACCGGGAAGATATCCGCCCCGGCTTCCTCAAGGAACTGCGCGCCCTCGATCTCAGCGACCAGCTCTAGCGCTTGAGCGTCACGCCGAGGCTAACCGTGTGGCTGTTGACAACCCCGGTGACG
Source organism: Devosia rhizoryzae (assembly GCF_016698665.1). Lineage (NCBI taxonomy): Bacteria > Pseudomonadati > Pseudomonadota > Alphaproteobacteria > Hyphomicrobiales > Devosiaceae > Devosia > Devosia rhizoryzae. The sequence goes on along the minus strand of NZ_CP068046.1, from coordinate 3,112,164 downwards.
GAGTTGTCGCGGTTGAGATAGTTGTAATCGGCCGAGACGGCAGTATGCGAATTGATCTTGTAGTCGGCGCCCGCGCCGGCTCCGTAGCGCTGTTCGGTCTCGGTGCTGCCGGTCAGCACCGAACGTCCCCAATCGGCCGAAGCGCGAAGGCGAAGCCAAGAATTGGCAATGTACGAGACGTCGGCCACCGCCGTCTGGGAAATGCGGGCCGTGCCGCGCGCATCGGCGCCCACCGGCTCGATGCTGGTACTGTAGCGCGCCGTCAGGCTGATCGTCGGATCGGGCCGATAGGTAATGCTGGCGTCATAAAGCTGCGTCGCCACGTCGACCAGGCTCGCATCGTCGAAATTATGGTAGCCGTACCCGGCCGAAGCGCTGGCGGAGAGCACGCTGTTCCACTCGCCCGCAACGCCGCCACGCAGCGCCATGTCTGTCGCATCGCTGCGCACGCCAAGGGCTGATGGCTGGTCGAAGTAGTCCCGACCTGTACTTGCTTCCGCAAAAACCTCGATGATCGGCGTCGCCTGAAAGCCGAGGCGCAGGCTCGAATCCAGTTCCCACACATTGGACGCCGTGTTGTCGGTAACACCGGTGTCGCGGCGTGTCGTCGGCCCATAAGTATTGCGCTCGGCCGTGCCGCGCGCCGCCAGAGTAAACTTGCCGAAAGCGCGATCGACGCCAACACCTGCAGTGCCGGTAAACACTTCCGGCGGCTGGATGATCAGCGGGTCGAGGCCCGGCGTGGTGGGCAACTGCTGGTTGAGGGCCAGAGAGGCATTGGCAAACGCCGTTGTCGTGCTGTCGATCGGCGCCGTGGCCGTGATGCCCAGCCGCAGCGCCGGCACGTCGATCTCGCCCTGCGGCTGCCACGGTTTGGCGATCTCAGCGGCGCCGTCGATCACTACATTGGCGCGCAACCCATCATGGGTCGCCGTGAAGCGCGGATTGAGGGTCGAAACGAAACTGTTGCCGGTATTGGCGCTGGTATAAGTGCCCTTGAGCCCCACCGACCAGTCGAGATCGAAGGGCGGATGGCCAGGTTCGGGCGGCGCAACCGCAAATTCTTCCGGAACCGGGGCTGCCGGATAAAGGCCTGGACGCAAGCGCTCTTCCGATATCGGCTTGGGCGGATCGGCCAAGGCCGTGCCGGTCAGCGCGGTGGCCGCGGCGAGCGTCAGCAATGTCAGATGTCGCCGTGTCACGCGCCGCTCCGCCGAAGTCCCGGCGGAATCACGCCGGTCGAGGCTCCTCGGCCTCGCGGCGATCCTTTCAGCTTATGGTTAACGAAGCCTTGCCGGAGCTCAGCGCGGCTCCACCCGCAACACATTTCCGTCGGCTCCAACGATGCGAACGCGCTGCCCCGCCGGCAGGTCCGGACCCGACACGCGCCAAACCGTGTCGCCCAGTGCCACGCGGCCAAAGCCATTGGTGATCGGCTGGTCGAGAACGGCCTCCTGCCCGACGAATTGCTGCGTCCGCTCATTCAGCAGCGGCCGGTCGCTTTCCTCCCGTCTGTTGCGAGTGAAGCGAACCCAGGTGAGGATCGAGACCAACGACAAAACGCCGAAGATCAGCCACTGCAACGGCCAGGGTGGCTGCTGCACCAGCGTGATGAACCCGGTGAGGATGCCAGCGATGCCGGTCCACAGTAGGTACCCGCCGGGCACCACCAGTTCCAGCGCCAGAAGGATCAGCCCCGCAACGATCCAGCTCCAGGGGCCGTATTCGGCAAGAAACCCGATCACTTCCATGGCAGGCTCACTCGGCCGGGCCAACGCTGGGCGGACGGCTTGCGGTCCGGACCGGGCGCGTGGGCTCAGCGCCGCCAAAGGTCTCGCGGGCGATCTCGGCAATGCCGCCGATCGAGCCAATGACGCTGGCGGCCTCGACCGGTAGCATCAGCACCTTCTGGTTCGGCGAGGTCGCGATCTTGCCCAGGGCCTCAATATAGTTGTTGGCGACGAAATAGTTGATCGCCTGCACGCTTCCCGAGGCGATGGCTTCGCTCACCATCGTGGTGGCCTTGGCTTCCGCCTCTGCGGAGCGTTCGCGCGCTTCGGCGTCGCGGAAGGCAGCTTCCTTGCGGCCTTCCGCTTCCAGCACTTGCGCCTGCTTGGCACCCTCGGCCTGGAGAATTGCCGACTGGCGGCGACCCTCGGCTTCTAGGATCGCCGCGCGCTTCTCACGCTCGGCCTTCATCTGCCTTCCCATGGAGTCCACCAGATCCTTTGGCGGATCGATGTCCTTGATCTCGATGCGCGTGATCTTGACGCCCCATGGCGACACGGCGGTGTCCACCACTTTGAGCAGGCGATGGTTGATCTCGTCGCGGTTGGAGAGGAGCTCGTCGAGGTCCATCGAACCCATCACCGTGCGGATATTGGTCATGGTGAGGTTGAGGATGGCGTTCTGCAGGTCCGAAACCTCATAGGCCGCCGCAGCCGCATCGAGGATCTGGTAGAAAGTCACCCCATTGGCCGTGATCGAGGCGTTGTCGCGGGTGATCACCTCCTGGTGGGGCACGTCGAGCACCTGCTCCATGACGTTGATCTTTTTGCCGATCCCATCGATGAACGGCACGATGAGGTTGAGGCCGGGCTTGAGAGTCCGCGTATATTTGCCAAAGCGCTCGATGGTAAAATTATAGCCCTGCGGCACGGTCTTGGCGCCGGCAAACAACACCAGAAGAAAAAGGATGCCCAGCACCAGCAGCGAGATGCTGAGTCCATCGAGCCCGAATTCATTACCCATTGGTGCCGCCCTCCAAAAACAAATCTCCCGTGCACACTATCGCATGCACGGGAGATGAAAACCCGCAATCAGGTGGTCGCTTGGCTACTTCGCCGGCAGGCAGCGCCCCGTGGGCTGCAGCGCTGCAATGGCGCGCGGATCGCAGCCGGTCCAGAGGAAACGCAGCCAATCTTCCTGGTTGCCATAGAAGACGTTGCGATCGACTTCGCCCTTGATGCCGCGGACGACGCCGGTCTGCGTATACTGCCAGAAGGTCCAGGGGCGGTTGTTGTAGCGCTCATGCGGCTCGGCCGCGGTTGAGCGCAGCCAGAAGGCATTGGGGAAATATTCGCCGTCGAGCACGTCGCGGTGGAAATTCATGTCCGTATAGATGATCGGCAGCTTGCCGGTGTGGCGTTCCATGGCGTCGAGCATGACGCGGATCTTTTCGAGCGCATCGGCCCGGTTCGGCTTGGTCTTGCAGCTCGAATGATTGTTCCACTCGAGATCGAGCACCGGCGGCAGCGCGCTCGGGTCCTGCGGCACGTTCTGGATGAACCAGGCGGCCTGCTCGGAGGCGAGCGAACACCAGGTCATGAAGTGATAAGCGCCATGGGCCATGCCCGACGTGCGGGCGCGCTCCCAATTGCTGCGGAAGTATGGGTCAACATAGTCCCGCCCTTCGGTCGCCTTCATGAAGACGAAGTGGATGCCGGCCGCACGTGCCGCCGGAAAATCGATGTTTTCCTGGTAGCGCGCCACGTCGATGCCTTGGATCGGCATGGTCCTCGCCCGGTCGACGGCCTTATGCGGACGATTGTCACCGGGAATGGCGCCATAAAGTCCGCCACCGCTGGCGCAGGCCGCCAAAGCCGCAACGGCCAAACCAAGGATCGCGCCGCGGGCGAAGGCGGGTAGGGAACGGGCAAGCCGGGAAGCGATGGTCAATCCGAGCACTCTGCAGCAAGACGAAACTGGGATTGAATCAACATGGCGCGGTTAATGGGCCCTTAAAGTAACCAAACTCGGAGGCGGCATGGTTAACGCACTCTAATATGTTCGCTTTACGTTCTTTTCTTGCTCTGCTAGCGTCCAATCATTGTTGAATTTGGGAGGCGGCATGGTCACCCGCGTAGCCACGGTAGCGTTTCAGGGCATAGACGCCGTGCCGGTCGATGTGCAGGCTCATATCGCTCCCGGCCTGCCCGCTTTGGTTATCGTCGGGCTGGGCGACAAGGCTGTGAGGGAAAGCGGCGAGCGCGTCCGCGCGGCGCTGATTGCCTCGGGCCTCGGCCTGCCGCCCAAGCGCATCACCATCAACCTGGCGCCGGCCGACCTGCCCAAGGAAGGCAGTCACTATGACCTGCCCATCGCTCTCGCCCTGATGAGCGCCATCGGCGCCATTCCGCAGGACGCGCTGGACGGTTATCTGGCTTTGGGCGAGTTGGGCCTCGACGGCCGCCTCGCCCATGTCGGCGGCATCCTGCCAGCTGCGATTTCCGCCCATGGGCGTGGGCTGGGCATCGTTTGCCCGAAACTGTCCGGGCCGGAGGCTGCCTGGGCCAGCGAAGACGTCGATATCATTGCCGCCGACTCCCTCCTTGCTTTGGTCAATCATCTGACCGGCCACCAGCTGCAGGGCCGCCCCGCACCAGGCAAACAGCTGCTTGAAGCAGGCGATCTGCCAGACCTCATGGACGTGCGCGGCCAGGCCGTGGCGCGGCGGGCGCTGGAAGTCGCCGCTGCCGGCGGCCACAATCTCCTCAAGGTTTAGGGTATTAAAATAGCCTAGACCGGGTGGCACCTTGGGCTTCGGCTTTTCCGAACTCAAAGAACCAAGGCGCATTTCATACGCGAAATAAGTAATACTAATGAAACATTGCGTTGGGGCTTAGCTGCCCTTTGCAAGTTTCTCCGCAAATTCTACCAGAGCTTGTGAATGCGATTGCGGCAGTCTCTTCAGGAGAACGGCCAGTCGCTCCGACATCAATGACGCCCCAGGTGCAGATCCTTGTGGCTTCCAACCGATCAACTCATTGGGCGAGATCGAAAGCGCTTCACACAGCCCCACCAACACCTCGAAAGTGGGAAGGTTCTTACCTTGTTCCAGCTTGCTGATCGTCACAACTGATAGCCTAGCCCGATCCGCAAGCTCAGCTTGGGTCCAACCGAACTTTTCCTCGCGAAAGCCTTTTAGCCGGTCCTTGAAATGCTCGATCGTTTTGGAGTTTACCATCCGCCATCGATGGCCCAACTACAGAAACTGACAAATGCCACGTAATACCATTTAATTATCGCACTGATACCTTTATACCATCGTGGATATGGAGGGTTCAGTGCGACATTTCCTTGCAGCTCTTGTGTTTTCTTTATTGGTCCCGCAGGCATTCGCAAGCGACCCGGAGGATTTGGTTGACTGCGACCAAGCTGAAAGTCGGTTCGAAATAGTATTGTGTTCGAACCAAGGGGCGTTCGACCTTATAAACCACGTTCATCAGACTATCTTTTTTGGGCCAGTTGGACCCGACCTGGAAGCCATCAAGCAAGATTGGGGGACGTGGATCAGGGAGGTCGAGCAGGGATGCATGCAGTCTCAGGACACACGTTTTGCTAGCGGATGCCTCTACGATGCCGGGGCTAGCCCTTCCGCCCAAAACTTTATCGCTAGAGTTGACGCTCTTTATCCGCATGGCAGCGATACAGAAGGTTCGGACGAATGCGACGGCTGCGACTTCGCGGAAAAAGATAGGCCTTTCGAGGTCGCTGTCGACACCAAGATGGCAGCGATTTCAGAAGAGCAGCTAACTGAGATCTACACAGGCTACCTCCTTGTCTCGCTATGCGCCGAGTACGGATCGCAATTCGATGCTAAAGATGTTGAGGCGATGGAATTAGCGTCCAAACAAGCTGAAGCAGCAATGAGCCAACAGCAGCGAGAAACGGCGTGGTCCTCGGCGAGTTCACAAGCGGACAGCGCCCGAGTCGTGTTTCAGATCAGTTTTGCTCAGGGTACTGAGATGTGCGACGGAGCTAGGCTATTTGTTGGTGGCATAATCAACGAGCACCGACAGGCAACGCCGAAGCCTTTCTGAGTCGGGGAAGCGCCCCACTCCGGCCGTGCGGATTGCGTTCAAAATTTCCTGGAAGCTGCTGTTTGGCGATATCGGCTCCGCACGCTAAGAGCCGTCAACCTGCGTTAAAACGTGCCGCTGTGATTTCGAGATTTCACTTTCACGGTTTAGGCTGCGAGTAGGTGGAGAAGCTAGTGATCTCGTTCCACGATCAAGATTTTGCGGGCCGAGCCTGCGGGGCGTATCGCCGCCTACACAATTGAGGGAAGCGGCGGCGACCAAACAACTTCATTCCCAGACGTTTCAACTATACCCGGGATACGCTATCGAGCGCAGGCCCCAGCGAAACTTCTCAGCCCTACTTTCACCTGGACTTGAGCGTAGGCCGCGGGATTGCGCAAGCAGAATGGCTCACATCGGCGATCGAGCAGCAGGCAACCAGGCTGGATCGAACCCGTCTCGCCAGGAAACCAGCCACCTGTCGGCGTTGAAGTGGGTGCGCCTGTTCAGCGCGGTGACGGTGGACTCGTCCGCTTTCAAGTAGCTGATTTGAGGAAAGCCGGCAGCCCCGCGACGATGCAGCATTACCACGTGCCTCGGCGTGAGGGGTAAGGTGACTTCGATGCCCGGATCTGTCAGCTGTCGTTTGCGGGTCAAAAAGTGCTCTTTCGACACCGTTGGGTCGAACCATGATATCGGGCTGTCGGAAGTGATGAACCTAGGTTCTTCGGTGCAAAAGATAGTCAGTTTCATGTCGCGTAGGGCTGGAAGCGCCTCTTGCATAGCCCCGGGCAGAAGGTACCGCATCGGCGACTCTATCGCCGCCCAAAGCGCACTAAGGTCAGTGTAACCGCGCCCTTGGGGAACGCGCGGCTCGTCGCCGCCCTGCCCGCCCGTACTCGGAGCCGACCAGGCTTTGGTCCCCTCCGCCTCGGCCGACTCCAGCATCTCGCGCCAGAGTCCTCGCTGTATTTCCCGACTTTGCGGCGTTCTACCGTGCATCGCCGCCACGAAAGCTAGTAGTTGCTCCACCCGATCCTGGGGGATCTGCAGAAAACCGACGACGTATTCCTTGATCAGTTTCGGCAGTCCGTTTTCTATCGCTGCGAGCGCATGCTCCAGCCGAAGGTCTCGCGCTCCGTCCAAGTTGCGGATGGTGTAGATGTCGCTTTCCGTGAACAGGTTGGACGGCGCTCGTCTCCTGCCGGCGCTGCCGTACTGCTGGAATATCCAGACATATGGTTCCATGTGCGCCGGCGTCATCGGATCACACCATGCGGATAGATAGCTTCGCGGGATGAAGTGTTGCGCCTTGTGTGTTCCGGACTTGGTCATGACTTCAGTCTACGTGCCCAATATTGCAGATAGAAGCGGTGGAATTAGGATCGACAAGCCGATTGGTCGGCCATGCGCCCCATTCCTGCCACTAGATGACCTTTGGGGCATTCCCGAAAGCGGCCATCGCCGTTCGCCTAATGATCGACGTCCCTGGGGGTCGGAATTGGTCCGTCCGAAAACGAGCTGCCAACCTCAGCTTGACGCCAAAACAGCCATTGGGCTGCGCCACGCAACCAAGGGGGTTGCGAAACCTGTTATTGCCGCTGTCACAGCAATGTTGCTGTCTGCGCCGACGAGAGGTGCTGGCCTTCTTAGAAGATGCGACGAACGCGCGCGCCGTCATGCGTCGTTAGGTCATAGTCGTGACGATACGGTCGCGGCTCTACAAAGTCCTGCGGATCGGTAGTCACCGCAAGTTCGTAACCAGCGGCATCGAGCCATACAACTTGACCACCAGCACGGATGATTGGAAGCACGGCGTATCGCCCCGCGGCACCAGCAGTGCCAGTGAGATCGGCGCTCACGTGACGTGGCGCCCTTTCGCCTTCAGCCGGAGGACGCCTGCTATTCGCCCATGCTAGATAGTTGTTGGGATCGATCAGCTCTTCCCCCGTCGCTGCTTCAAGACCGGGCTGCTGATGCAGCCACTCGATGAACACCGGGCGCAGGGTTTCAGCTTCGTCTCGTGACCTTGCCATGCCAGTTGACAGTGCGAAAGCGACGAGTGGCTCCAGTGTTCCCCAGCGAAGTAGCTCTTTGGCCCAGAACGCAAACCACGGGAGCGCCGCGACGTCCTTCCATGTCGCAAGAGTAGGTGCTTGAAACGGATCCTCGCTTTTCTCGGTCCAGCGTCTGGCCACGACAGCACCGATCGCAACACCAAGACGGAACTCTAGGTTGTCCGCTACAAATATCTGCCAGTCTCGCAGATCGTTGGGTTCGGGGCGCGGTGCGCCCGGTACGGCCATCCACCACGAAAGAACACCCGTCCAGTTATCGAACAGGTTCCGAGACGTGACGGTGTCGCGCACGAGATATCCAAAGCCAGGATCATCTGCCACTTCGCGCCCCAGTCCGCGGAAGATTGCTAGTCGCTGAGCGGACGGAAGATCTCCATACGCATCAGCATCTTCTAGAAGTTCGAGCAGCGTGTTGGCGACACCCTCAAATCGACGCCCAATCTGAGGTGTGAACCCGTAGCTGTAGAGGCGCTGCCGTTCTGGCGCGTCCGGGTAAATGTTTTCAACGACACCCACACCGCGGCGGATGAAGGCGCGTTCCATCCAGTCTTGGTAGCCACTTGCTACCAGCGCAAAGGTCCGTTGCCATATCCCGCCCAAGAGCGTTTCCACCTGGGCCGGCGTGATAGTTGCGCCGGCTACCGCGCGGACTTCCTCAACGGCAGCGAGGACGACGCCGTCAAGTTCATCGAGCGTGTCGGCGAGTCGTGCGCGTTCGTTATCTTGCGAGGTACCCACATCGACAGAAACAGTGGTTGGCGCCGTTTTTTCAAGCCAGTCAAGAAATTCCTCCTCACCATTAAGACCGTCCAGTCGAGATGCCGCTTCATAAATTGTCTGAAGGAGAAGCGAGAGCGGACTATTATGCCCGCCGCCACTAGCTGCATCAGCAACAAGTCGCTGTATCAAATCGTCATACTCAGCTCTGCGCGCTGTCATCTGCTGAGTCTGAAGGCGGCGTGAGCCTGCCGCTGTCGATGAAATACCGAGCGGCAGTGCAACCAGCGTCATGCCTTCCATAGCCTTGGCGGCACCTGGACGACCAGCACGGCCGGAGAGGTTTCTGAACTCCGAAGCCGGGAGCGGTATTTCCTCCTGTCGAGGTCTTGGCCGTTTGATTAAACGTGTCCGCTTCAAGAGGGGCAGGAATATAATGTCGAACGGCAGGTTAACGCCTTCTGTCAGGGTGGCGGTTGCGACCGTGATCCGGCAGATCGAGCGTTCGATCAGTGCCACCATCATACGGCGGAGCCGCTGAGGCATCTGACCATGATTTGTTGCAATGCCGCGATCGAGCAAGCGGACCTCGTGAGATTCCGAGCCACAGTAATCCACACAGACTAGGCGCGCTTCTGCGAACAGAGCGGCATCCTGCTCGTTCTGTGGGGCCACAAAACCGGGCGCATCTTGCCAGCCCTTTAGCGTGAGCGCCTCAGCGAACCAGCGGATCGTTTCTTCGGGCTTCTGCTGCAGTGAGACCAGAATCCGCCGATCGTGGTCCACCAGATGCAGTGCGTTCCAGAGAATAGCGTTCTGTGTGTGATGGTTGAGACTGTTGCGGATACGTGCAGGAGCGTCCGGCATGCGTGGGATGCGCAAGTTGATGAACAGGCTTTCATCGCGACCACGCACCGCCAGCAGGCGATCGTTCAGCATATCTAGAGTGATGCGCGGGCTGCCGGTCGGACGGATTTCAAAGGCACCAACGGCCTGCCGCGTACTACGATAGTAGCTCCCCACCGGCTCAGCCTCTTCGTCTGACTGTATCCATTGCGATACAGGACCAGCAGCTCCGCCCGCCACCGCAGTTAACGCGATGCGGACGACGTCAGGCTTGCGCGCGAGAATCCGCGAGACAAGCGTTTCGAGACGAAGCGCGCGGCTGGAATGGCCAGCGAGGCTCTCGCGATCACGTTCGTTTCCTTCTACCACTACTTGGTGCGCTTCATCGACGATGAGCAGCCTCAGGCGCGCTAGCAGGAGTGGCCCGAGGTATCGAAGGAGAGCATCAGCTTTTTCTACAGTTGCGATCAGCACTGTCGGTGTATCGGTCGTGAGCCATGCATCGGTAATCCCCCAGTCCGAACCACCATAAAGACCGGTAACGACAAACTCCCGACCAAGCTCACCGGTGAGTTTGGCCTCGACTTCACTTGCAAGGGCGCGGGATGGAACCAGATAGAGAGCGAGGGGGGAGAGCAGCCCATCGGCTGGCGCCATCAGCAGCAGCTCCTTCACGATCGCGAGATTGGCGATCAGTGTCTTGCCGGAGCCCGTTGGCGTGCATAGAGCAAACGAAGACTCGTTCAGCAGCCGGTCCATTCCTTGCTGCTGCGATGACCAGAGCAAGCCGCGACCGCGATCATACTGTTTGCGGGCGAAGCGTTCCAAGTAGCCGCTGCTTGCGGGCCTGAGAGCACCGAGGGCGCGCATCGAGCTGTACGCACTAGATGTTCCGTACCGTTCACATGCCGCACGCAGAAAGAATGCTAGAAGTGCGACATCATCCGGCGCAGCTCGAACCAGAAAGCGTTCAACGCGCTTCAGATGATCAAGGGCGCTTGCAAAACGGGAGTCATCGCCGCGACGCAGGGAATACGTCGCAAGTCCCAGGCAACGCACCAGTTCGACGGTAGCAAGCCAGGTCAAGTCCTCTGCTTCGGCATCGGCGAAGAACTTGGCTCCGGCATCGCGCGTAGTGAGATCGGGATGCGCGCTCCAAAATGCAGCGCATTTTTCGAGGACTGCATCGAAGTCTGCCGCGAGAAACGTTGCGAACAGCTGCAAACCTGCATCCCTATGAGTAATCTGGCGCAGCAGCCCACTCGACATCGCTGGAAGCCCGCCAAGTTGATAGGCACCTGCGGCGAACAACGCCAGTGGCACAGTCGTGCGCAGTTCATCTTCTGCCCGTACAAGCCACTCGAACAGTTCGCCCGCACGGCGGTAGGCGAGAATTGCTTCTGAAGCGCCATCATCACCGACGGTCGCAAGAATCCCGGCTGCGTGAACGAGACGTATTGCCTGCGAGAGTGTTTCGCTGGATTCTCCCTCTGCCCATTGAAGCTGATCAACATCCCACGTTTTCTGTATCGAGCGCACGAAAGAGCGAGCCTGAATTGGCGTCAGAACCTGATCTTCGCCAAAGATCGCGCGAATTTGGCGGGCTAGCGCAAGGCGACCTTCGTCACTCATCGTTGTCTTTTTCGCCCGCAGGCCAGAGACCCACGTAGAGAGCGTCGATCAGTTGTTCTCCATCATTGATAATCACTTCGACCACCTGTAGATCGCGACCTGCAGTATACTCTGCGGGCATTTCCTCCCAGGGAATGAGAACATCGCCTGCGCCGCGTGCGACAGGGCCGTCGCCTACCAACAGGATGAGATCGGTGCGCTCAACTGGCTGCGGATTTTGTATCAGCATGATCCGGTCGAGGGACTCGATCACCTTGTCAAAGTCGTCCTTGGCGCATTCGATCAATATCTGCTGAAGCTGCTTGAGACCGATGGGCGCATCAAGAGAACGATTAATTTCGAACCAGACACCTTTGCCGTCACGCACGGTCTTCCCGTCAGCGCCCTTGTAGGCCTTCTTGGTTTCGGGGTGCGGATGCACCTAGTTCCAGCCGCAACGTCGCTCTGGATGCAAACGCAAAGGGCTACTTCGGCGATCTTACCGATCGACCGAGCATCGCCCTCGTGCGGCGAGGCCTAAAGCCGCCATCCGATTACGATCACATCGTTCGCATCGACGAAGTCGTGCCAAACTCAACCGTTCAAGAGGTTCTGTCACGGGCCTCGGTGCGCTGGCAAAAGCCCGCTCCCTTGGAGCCGGCAAAGATATCCATCGAAGTTTTCCCGGAACTGCACAATGCCATCCGAGCGACTTGGGACGATGCTCTTTCCTTGAGGGAAGAGGAATACGAAGGCGATCGTCGCGTCGTGCTGGGCTTTCGGCCGCCCCAGATCGGTGCCATCCATGCAATCAAGGCCCATTGGGTTGTCTCCGACGCCCCATCGACGCTCGTGATGCCTACCGGGACTGGTAAGACGGAAACCATGCTCGGTATCTTCGTGTCGGCGGATATCGACAAGCTTCTCGTGATAGTCCCCTCAGACCAGTTGCGGGCTCAGATCAGTGAGAAGTTCGTCACCCTAGGGGTGCTGAAGAGATACGGGCTGTTGAAGGACACGGCACTATATCCCCTTGTCGCCACGCTCAAGAAAGCACCCACTTCCCTCGAAGAAATTGACGCGATCTTCGGCCGCGCACAGGTCGTCGTTGCTACGATGCAGTCCGTCTCCCGACTGCCCTCCGAGCTGAAGGACCGCATAGCTTCGCATGTCACACATCTCTTCGTGGACGAAGCTCACCACATAGGGGCGGCGACTTGGAAAGCCTTCAAAACTCACTTCGTGCGGCAGAAGCGCCTGATCCTTCAGTTCACCGCCACGCCGTATCGCAACGACAACAAACGCGTAGATGGGAAATTCATCTTTATCTACCCGCTACGCAGGGCACGCGAGCAGCACCTGTTCCGTCCCGTCCACTATTTCCCAGTATTGGAGTCTGATCCTGCCCAAGCCGATCTGTCGATCATCCGAAAGGTGGGCGAGGCGCTCGATCGGGACCTGTCGAAGGGTTTGGACCATCTCGCCATGGCCCGCACTAGCACCATCGACAGAGCGCAGGCACTTCTGGCGCTTTACAAAAAACATCTGCCACGGCATGCGGCGGAGCTGGTCCACAGCAAGATGCCTGTCAGCCAACGCGAGGACGCCGTACGAAGGCTGCGGAACGGGGGCTTCCGCATCATCGTTTGCGTTGACATGCTCGGGGAAGGGTTCGACCTTCCTCGTCTCAAGATTGCAGGTCTCCATGATCGACATCGCAGCGAGGCGGTCACCCTGCAGTTCATCGGCCGGTTCACGCGCGCGGAAGCAGGGCTCGGCGATGCCACTGTGGTGGCAGGGGTGTCGCTAGAGGACCCGAAGGAATGGCTCAACGCGCTCTACAAGGAGGACGCCGACTGGAACGCTCTTCTGGAAACCGGGAGCGAAAGCCGTATCGAGCATCAGCGGCGGCGTGAAGAGCTCTACACCGGTCTCGATGCGGATTTCGAAGTCATTCCCGTTGAAACCGTCACGCCCAAGCTGAGCACATACGTCTTCAGAACCAATTGCGACCGTTGGGACCCCGGGGCACTGGAACGGATCGAGACTTCTTCCGTCGGACTGGTCGAGGGCCCTGTAGTCAATGACGAACTGAGACTTGTGATGGCTGTCACCCGTCACGAGGACGGACTCCGCTGGACCCGCATCAAGGAACCGACCAACGTCATCTACAACCTGGTGATGGCGCACTGGGACCAAGAGAAAGAATTGCTCTATGTGCAGAGCTATCCGGAAGACGGCCTCGCTGTCGCTGTCGCCCGACTTCTATGCGGCAGCGAGGTCGAGCTCTTGCAGGGCGAGGCCGTCTTCCGCGTGCTTCATGGTTTCAGGCGGGTAATGCTGACCAATTTGGGAGTCAAGGAAACGCAGGTGAAGCCGATCCGCTTTCAGTTGTCGACGGGCATCGACATAACCGAGCAACTCGAGCTCACCGTCGAGAACAGATCAAGGATCAAGACCAATCTCTTCGGTACCGGATATGTCGACGAACCCGTCTTCGCCGGCGACGACATCGATGAACTCCAGGCGGGAAAGAGAAGCATCGGCTGTTCCACGAAAGGAAAAATCTGGTCTCAAGAAGGCACCGTCTCGCCCGACGACTGGATCCGGTGGTGCCAGTCAATAGGACCCAAGATCGCCGATGAATCGATCAACACCGACATGGTGCTGCGGAACGTGCTTCGCCCCAAACGTCAGCACGATTTTCCGGCCGGGAAGATCCCCATATCCATCGACTGGCCCGAGGGCCTCTCCGTATCGGACGAGGATCGCACCGACATCTCCTTCGGCGAGCATTCCATCCCGTTATCGGAATGCGATCTTGAGATCTCGGCGTTCGAGACAGGCGGCCCCGTGCGGTTCCGGCTCCATGGCACCGGGTCGTCAGCGGAGTTCGAGGCCGACATTCGAGATGGCGTCGCAACTTTCCGCCGCCGCACCGGTACAGTGGTGACCATCACGCGGGGAAAGCGCAAACGGGATATTCTCGAGCTCTTTCGCGAAGACCCTCCGGCGATACGCTTCACAGACGGCGACATGCTGATCGAAGCCGATCTCGCGGCCGCGCCGGGGGACGAGCAGCCACTTTTCGATCTAACAAAGATGCGCGGCGTCAGTTGGGATGGCGTCGACATCACACAAGAGTCGCAGGGTCCGTCGAGAAGAGCCGGAACCGTGCAACACTCTACCATTTCCGAGTTGCTGCGCTTCGAACCTTCGTACGATCTTATCTTCGATGGCGATGCTTCAGGGGAGGTGGCGGACGTAGTTGCCATTCGAAGACAAGGACGTTTCCTGGACGTGGAGTTATACCATTGCAAGTTTTCGTCGGAGGAGACACCCGGCGCACGTGTCGCCGACCTCTATGAGATTTGCGGCCAGGCCATGAAGGCTGTTCGATGGGCCGATCCGCGGAGCAAGTTCTTGCAGAGACTTCGTCGACAAGAGGAGAACAGGCAGAAGGCGGGTCTTCAAACTCGATTCATAGTTGGAGATCGTTCGATGCTCGACGAGTGGTTGACCAACCGGCGAGATCTCGTACCACGTTTCAATATGACACTGGTCCAACCAGGCTATTCGAAGGCAAAGGCCAACATTGAACATCTACCAATCCTTGGATCGGTGCAGGCCTATCTTCATCAGACGTACAATATCGGCCTAAGCCTATGGGGTAGCCCTTAGGATAATGGTTGCTCGATCTGGCCAATATTGGGCTCAAGCTTCACCGGAATTGATGTCATCCATTTTCGTGTGGTCACGCTTACCGGAGATGGCAGGTTTCTGCCCTCAACGAAGCGTCCGCACGATGGCCTGGCAGATGGCTGCTTTGGTTTCGCGGAGAGCAAGAGCAGACAGTCGGCTACCGGCCCCAACTGAGCCGTTGGCGCGCCCCGGACCGAATGGCTGCTTTCCATTGTGCGGTCACCGAGAGCGGACAGGCCGTTTCCGGCCCCTAAATAGACACGCCTATTGACGCTTAGAACATATCCTAACTAGCAGTCGTGCAACTCCAGTCGCCTTCTGAGGCTGACCATTCAACATCATTTGCAGCCTTTCGATTTCGAGCAGCGTTTCGGCCACCTCAGCCACTTGCCCGTTCCTCGCCACTTTGATCAAAGATAAAATGTAGCTGTCATATTCGTTCGTATACCCTCCCCTGGCTACCGAACCTAGCGGGTCCCAATGGTAGGCCAAAAGTCTAGAGATGAGGTCATTCATAACGAATACGCTCTACTTCGGCTTGTACGATCGCATCCCCTCGTCGATCATAAAGCTGAGTAGTTCTAATTGAAGAGTGGCCCGCCATCTTTGCAGCCAGCTCGAGTGTGCCGCGGTTGGCGAGGTAGGTAGTTATCCCTGTTGCACGGAAGGAGTGGCACGACACTTTACCTTCGATACCCGCAATCGCTGCCTGCTTCTTAATGCGCTTGTCAGCGTTCGCCGACAGCAAGCGCGCTTCAGTGTACCCGAAGCCACTTCGATCCACGCTGCGGAACAGGTAGGCAGTCTCATCCGCTTTGCTAGCATCCAGATACTCCTGCAACATTAGCTCTAGCTCATGATGGCAGGGCATCTCGTGCGACTTGCCGCCCTTCTCCAGAACTCTCACCCACATACGAGTTTGACGGAAGAGAACGTCAGACCGCCTCATAGCTAAAGCCGCGCCAATACGAACGAAGGTGTAAAGCATAAGGCCTATCAAGGCCCGGTCACGCATGCCGATCTTTGTGCTTACGTCGATGGAGTTTAGCAGCTCTCTTGCTTGAGAAGCGGTCAGCACTGGCGTCTTGCCCACCGAATATGAATACCTGGGGCTACGTACAGACTTCGCTGGATTGGCAGCTAGAACGTGCCTGACCACCAGCCAGTCGAACAGCATCGTGATAGCCGTCAGTTTGAGCTTCACGGAAGGAATTGAGTATCGGGTCTTCAGCGTTTGAACCCAAGCAGCCACGTGCACTGGGCGGAGCTCCGCAAGAAGGGTAACTTCATGTAGCTCAGCGAAGGCGAAGAATTCCCTCGCGGCTCGAAAATAGGATGCACGCGTATTGTCGTTGGTAATGTTAGTTGCGAAGAACTCCAGAATTTGCTGATGAGCCCATTGACCGCTGTTGGCTACAATCAACAAGCCAGGGGGCGTTTCAACACCGACGATATTTAGGTCCATATGATACCAGCAAGTCAGATTTCTGGTATAATATAACGTACTTTATATATCGCCGTATCGTCGAAAGCTGCTCTCCATCAATGCCTATTCGAGGTCTAAAATGGGGTGGCAAGCTGCCCGACCGCTTCTGGGCGCCCAAGCCGGGAAAGTGGCCGTTCAGCAGGCTACTGTACTTCGACCGCAATGCGCCCCCTTTCTGGCCGTTCGACTGCCGCTTGCGGCGTCCCGAAAGCCGACATTGCTCACGGCGTAGCCAAGCGCAAGCCGATTACTTCGGCGTATGTTCGAATCCCACCCGGTCCGCCACTTTGGTAAAAACCGGGAACGCCGATTCCAGCCGACTTCCCTCCTTTGGTGGCTACCGACGTCCTCAATAGGGTGTTTTTTGCTGACCTTGATGTAGATCGCGTCGTCCGCGAACTCGGCGTGTTGGGCGAAGGCGCGGACATGTTCCCGCCGATAGCCGCCCTTTCCAAGCCGGAGGCGAGTGCAAGCTTCGCTTGCCAGTTCCGACACGGCCGCTTTGGCGTGAATCTAAATTCAAACAGCAAAGCGCCCGATGGGTTGCACCGGGCACTTCTTTCTCAAGTCACCTCGAGATTACTTGGTAGCGAGGATTTCGAAATTGTGGACGTTTGCCACCACACCGTCGTCCCATCCACCTGAGATCAATTCTGAAGCCTTTTCATTCAGGAGTCCGGCGACTTGTCCGGCAAAGTGCGCTTCGCGGCCAGAGTTGTCGGCAAAGATGTCGAAGATGGCAAAGTTGGTCTCGTCAATCTGCAGCGCCGCCCAGAACAATGTCTTGGGTTCAGTTTCTGCGACGATGGGGCCGGCGGCGGTCAGCAAGGCTACCAATTCGGGGCCTTTACCTGGAGCAGCTTTGAGCTTGATGTAAGTTGCGGTCGTTGCCGTGGAGAGATCAACCGGCGCCTTGACCGACAGGACATCGGAGTTGTTGATATTCGCGACAACACCGTCGTCCCATCCGCCGTCGACCAGCGCGTCGGCGTTTTGGTTCAAAGCCGCCGCAACCGCTCCTGAGAAGTGAGCGTCGCGTGCTTCTTCGTCTGCGAAGATGTCAAAGATTGCGAGCGTGTCATCGGCTTGCAGAGCAAACCAAAGGACGGTGCCCGGCTCTGTGTCCCGCACGATCGCTGCGGCACCAGCCAGAAACTCCGCGAAAGCTCCGGTCTGGCCTTCGGCGGCCGGCATGGCAATGTAGCTGGCAGTATGATTTTCCATTGGGTTGTCCTGTGCAGTTGCAGAAGTTGTGATCAGCGCCAGTGCGGCGACTGTCTGAAGGATTTGCGTTCTCATGGTCGTCTCCTGATTTGAAGTGCTTCAGGTTTGGTTTCGATGCACTTTTGAAACTTGAAGACGAGCTTGGAGGTGACCTATTTGTCAGGGACCGTGCGGGATGCAGGCTGACGACGCTGGGAAAACTCATGCAGCCAAGATTGCAGAAGGCTCATGACGAGACGAGACAGGCGAAGGCGGTCCGTCATATGCGCTTGGAGCGGGTGCCAATCTCTGTCGGTGTCGGAGAAACGATTGGCCACAACAGGATTTCGGCAGCTATGGAGCGTACTCGTACGCGATTGCCGCAAGCCGAAATAGAATTGATCGTTGCGTCAACCTCCGAGCTTCTTGCCGGGTTACGAGATGGTGAATTTGACGTTGTAGTCACCGCAGAGAAGGTCAGTGAAGACCTCTATCGTATAGACCATCTCTATGAAGAGGACTATAAGGTCGTGGTGTCAAAGTCGCATCCGTTGTCTGAACTAAGTGCAATCTCTCTTTCGACTCTTGCTAAAACTGACATGCTTGACCGCCTAAATTGCGAAATGCGGGATGTTTTGCATGGGACCTGCGCGGATCATGGTCACGAACTCTACGCGGCCTATCGGTCAAATCGCGTGGATTGGTTAGTTGAACTTGCTCGGCAAGGGTCAGGTGCGGTGATCCTGCCAGCCACCGCTATTCCTTCGGACATGGGCCTGGTGTCGAAACCCATCGATGGTCTTGAAATATCAAGAACTGTTGTGGCCCTTCGATATCGGCACCAAACGACGAGACCAGAGACAAATGATCTGATCCGTGAGATGACGCGCACGCTGGCGTAGTGAGGTCGGTAATCGACATTCGCCCCTCGTGCAGCATTCGTCACTTTGGGCTCAGACCAGACTTTCGCGGCATCACGCTCGAACGTCCGTTCTACTTTTCTTCGAGATCTCGCCAGCAATCCGCCACTTAGCGCTGGAGAAATTGCGCCAGATAGCGGTGAAGGTCACAGCGAACCACACCCATTGTGTGCGGTGATAGTCGTCGGTGACGAGGCCGTACTCTTCAAGAAGCCACCGCGCCGCGTGAGGCGACCTTTGGCACGGGTAACAGTGGGTGGGTTCTTTTCAATCTTGAGGAGCCGCTTGATTTCCCTGATGACCTCTTCAGCAGACGCAGACCACCACTCTAGGGTGACTT
The DNA here is from genome assembly GCF_016698665.1 of Devosia rhizoryzae. Lineage (NCBI taxonomy): Bacteria > Pseudomonadati > Pseudomonadota > Alphaproteobacteria > Hyphomicrobiales > Devosiaceae > Devosia > Devosia rhizoryzae. Next base: position 3,093,460 of record NZ_CP068046.1, on the reverse strand, counting down.
TCTGCCAGTCCGTTTTGGCGTAATCTGTGCGAGCGGACGTAGCGCCCGCGCGACACAAAGAGCCGTTCCGCCGTCAGGTCGCGATCTATCAGCATCCCCTGCTGTGCGGAGTGCGGAAGGCGCGTCGACCGCATGCCTATTTCACGATGAGCACCGGCACCTTGGATGCCGCCAACACCGCCGCCGCCTGACTTCCAAGTATGAGCCGCTGAAGCCCGCTCCGCCCGTGTGAGCCCATCACGACCAGGTCGCATCCAAGCTTTTCTGCCGTCTCGAGAATGGCATCGGATGCGCGCATCCCGGGGACGTAGGCATCGTTCATCTCGATACCAGCGGCGACCGCCTTGGCACGGGCGGCCTTTAGTATGCCGGAGGCCTCCGCAGAGTAGGCCACCTCCAGTTTGTCGATCAGGGACTTGGCGTCGATCGTCCCGAAGCCGCCGGTACCGAGACCGGTCTCGATCGGATCCGTGGAAGTGACGACCGTCACCCTGGAGCCGTTCGGCTTCGCCATTTGAAGGCCCAGGTCCAAAGCCTTCCCGGCAAGGTCCGATCCGTCGAAAGCGATCATGATGTGTGCGAACATTGCTGCCTGTCCTTTCTTCGAGGGTATGGATGATTACTCGGTCCGACCGGCGCCGGCACCTGCAGCTTCCCGGGTCAGCCACGCCTGCATCTCGGCGATCTCCACCTGCTGGGTGGTAATGATCTCCTGCGCGAACATCCTGATCCAAGGATCGTCGCTGAACTGCTGGGCGACCTGCGCCATCTCGATCGCTCCCTGATGGTGCGGGATCATCGAACAGACGAACGCCGTCTGGAAGTCTTCCGCTGTCATGCCGCGCATCATATCGGAGTGCATCGGCTCCATGGTCTGCAGCAGGGCGGCATGGCCCTCGTCCGCGGAAGTCGCCATCATGTCGATGTGCTCCTGCATGGAGGCTTCGCCGTGGTCGGCATGCGCGTCGCCGCAGATGTCCGGAAGCGGCAGGGCCGCCGCGACGTTGGCGGGCTGGTCGCGCACCACCAGCGCGCCGACGAATGCCGCGGCGAGTACGGCTGCCGCAGCCCAACTCAGGTAGTTCATCTCTTCGGTCCTTCCTTCACTTCGGCAACCTTGCACCAACGAAAAGGATTTGCGCTTGATCCAGATCAAACATGCATCGGCAGTGCATGTTTAAGTGTCCACACCTGCAGGGATGCAGCAACAGATGGAGCTTAAAGTGACTCTCGATAGAAGTGGTACGCAGGGAACGGGATGGGGACGGCTTGGCCGGCTTGCTGTCGGTGCCCCCATCGTTTCCACGGTGGCGGCCCTCCTCGCCGCGACGCCGGCGCATGCACACGTGAAGTGGTTCGCGCCATATGTTGTCGGCGCGGCGCCGGCACCGATCTCCGAGACCTTGGCCAACGGCTGGTTCTGGATGGGCATCGTGCTGGTACTCGTCTTTTTCGCGGTGACCGTCGTGGTGGAACGCAGCCCGGCAGGCACGACGATCGGTACAGTGCTGGATCGCTTCACGAGTCCCCTGTGGCTCCGCTCGGACGACTTCATGAGGGCCATCATCGGCGCCTTCTTTGTTGCCATCTTCGCGGTCGGCGGCGTATATCTCACGCCGGACCTGCAGACGCCCAACGAATGGGTATCGTGGCTCCAGCTGCTGATCGCCCTACTGGTGTTCTCGCGTAAGACCATGCCGCTGGCCGCCGCCGGCATCATCGGGCTTTGGGTCATCGCGCTACGCGACTACGACTTCTTCCACCTGCTCGACTACCTGGCGCTGGGCGTGGGCGTGGCCGGCTACTTGGCGTTGGCAGCCTTCCCCGAGAGCAAGTACTACCAATACCGCTTCGCGGTGCTCCGCTGGGGCGTGGCCATTGCCCTTATGTGGTCGAGTCTCGAGAAGTTCGCCTATGCGGAGTGGTTCCACCCGCTGGTGGAAGAGCGTCCGTTCCTGACCTTCGGCATGCCGCGTGACACCTTCATCCCGATGGCAGGCGTCGCCGAGTTCACCATGGGCTTCGGTCTCCTCTGGACGGCACTCATCCGCCGGCTGTCGGCGATCGCGCTGATCATCATTTTCACGGCCGCCGTCTATCCCTTCGGCCGCATCGACCTCGTCGGCCACGCGCTGATCATGGGCACGCTGTTCCTGATCGCCGCCGATCCGACCCCGTCGGGCCTCAAGCTCAAGGGCCTGGTGCCGGCCATCGGCAGCGTTCCTGCAGGCCTACTCGCCGCTCTGGTGATCATCGCCGGCAGCTACTGGACCCTGCACGGCGCTTTCTACGACTACGTAGCCGCCCAGCCCGTCGTCACCGCGCCCGACGGCGAACTGCTGACGCATATGCCGAACGCGGAGCATCCGCACGGCATGGCCGTCCCCGAGATCACCGCGCAGTAGTCAGGACGACGGCCCCGCTTCGGCGGGGCCGTTCCCATCAGGGAGTATCTCGTGCGTCTGACCCAATTCACCGACTTCGCGCTCCGGCTCCTGATCGATCTGGCGCGGGAGACTCCCGGGAAGCGAACCACCATAGCGAAAGCCTCCCGGCGCCTCGACATCCCTATCAACCATCTCACCAAGATCGCGCATCGTCTCGCCAAGGCGAACCTACTCAAGACGAGCCGGGGGCGTTCGGGAGGACTTGCCCTTTCCCGACCGGCGGAAAGCATAACTGTCGGCCAGGTCGTGCGCGTCACGGAACCTGACTTCGAACTGGTTGGATGCATGGCGGGTCAAGACTGCTCACTTGCTCCCGGATGTGGTCTCGCTCCCGTTCTCGACACCGCTCTCATGACGTTCCTGCGCGTTACCGACCAAGCCACTCTGGCCGATATTGCCCATTCTCCACAACGCACCGGTACTGCTGATAGTCTCGACCCGTTCGGGGAGAAGAACCCATGTGGCTAAACCTGATCGTCGGAAGTCTGGTCATCTGCTGCACCGTTCTGATCCACGTCTCCGATCTGCTGGCACTCTCCCGCGCAACTTCATTGGTGGACGTCGAGCGGTTGGGACAGCTGCCCAAAATCGTCCCGCGTACCGCAGTGGTCTTCGGCTTGTCATTACGGTCGGAGTGGAGATATGGCTCTGAGCCGCGATCTACTGGACGTTAGGGGTGACCGGCGACTTCGCTTGCGCTGGTCGCCGCGCCATAATCCTGTCACGCCCCTGGGCTGAAGCCGGCTCAGGCGCGTTCTGAGCGTCTGCTTTCGGAAATTTTCCCAGCTGCTCGCCGTGACCGAAATGGGGTCGTGAGCCGCCATTCCCTCCTGCTCAACCTTCGTCCGCTAGCGACCCCATTTCGGCCGTTGCGGGCGTTCCACATTTTCCCGAAAGCAGACATCTCACAGCTAACTGGAACGTGACCTACTTGGGTGGTTTCCTTTGACCATCGAGGAAAAATTGAAACCTCGCCAGATGACTCGCCTTAGGAACCGGTGTCTGCGCCGTCGTTACCAATCTCCGCGTCGGAGGCGACGACGGCTATGGTCCATTACTATCGGGCCGAAATGGGCAGGTTGAATGCTCGGCGCTCACGTCTCGCTCTGACCACCAATTGGACAATCACTGTTGTAGCCGCCATGCTCTCAGTCACACTTTCGACGCCGAGTGTTCACCACGGCTTGGTGATGTTTGCCATGGTCATCGTTTCACTGCTGCTCGGAGCAGAAGCGCGTCGGTACCGCTTTTTCGATGTGTACCGCATGCGCGTCCGTCAATTCGAACGCCATTATTTTGGTCAGTTCTTTGGACCTGATACAACGACCGAACCAGGTCCGTGGCTGGAAATGCTGGCTCAGGATCTTCGTCATCGCAAATTCCGAATAACATTCTGGCGGGCAATGGGCCGTCGCTTACGCTGTAACTATATCTGGATGTATCTCATCCTGTTGGTGGCGTGGATTTTGAAGATAGCATAACCGGACTTGCAAACCGGAGTGCATCTCGATCCACAACGGTCGCTGGCCGCCTTGATAGCTCAGGCTTCGACAGGGCATGTTCCCGGATGGGTAATGGTCGGCGCCATTGCGGTGTTCTTCATTGGGCTACTTTACGCCACCTATTCGACCCGCGAACGAGGCGGCGACGAAGTGCGCGTTTGAAATATCTCATAGAAGATTTTGGGCTTCTACCTCACGGACTGGTGAACGATTGACATGGAAGGATTCTGATCTTTCCGGCGTCTCCTTGGTTCAGCTCAAGCTGCAACAGGAGATTTCCATGCGACTGCACGCCGCGCTCATAGCATCAATGTCGATTATCGTGCCTGCCACGGCTCAAGACGCCCCGCGTAATGCCCAGGATGGCGTTATCACTCTCTATGGGGCCGGAGGGCCAGATACCGCATTCCAGAAGGTGGCCGATGCTTGGCAGGCCCAGGGTGGCGCAGAGGTCAAGATCGTAGCTGGGCCGGAGAAGACATGGTCCGAACAGGCGATGGCCGATGCAGACATTTTGTGGGGCACGTCCGAGCAGACCATGACCGCCTATCTCGAAACTTATACCATGTTCGACAGCGCCGATGTGACGCCCATCTACATTCGGCCTGCCGTCATCGCGATCACGGCGGGTAATCCCAAGGGCATAGAAAACTTCGAAGACCTTTTGGCTGACGGGATCAAGATCGTTGTGACCGAAGGCGCCGGCGTGGCCAACACGTCTGGCACGGGCGTTTGGGAGGATATTGCGGGTCGCCTCGGCAACCTTGAAGATGTCGCCGCATTCCGAGCCAACATTGTCGCGTTCGAGAACGGCTCCGGCGCCAGCTTCGATGCCTTCAAGGAACTCGACGCAGATGCGTGGATCACCTGGCCCAATTGGCCAGTCACCAATCCCGACGTCCTGGAAGCCGTTGAGCTCGCGCCTGAGCGTTCAATCTGGCGCGACGTTAATGTCGCCATGGCGCCGGATGCCGACCCTGAGGCCGCTGAGTTTTTAGATTTTCTGGTATCGGCTGAAGCTCAGGAGCTCATGGCCACCGAGGGTTGGACCCGCTGACAGACTAAAGGCCGATCAAGGTTGTCGCGATGTTAGGAACGCATTGCGGCAGCCACCGGTTACTCTGAAAACAGGCCAGAAGGGAAAGACAAATGTCGCAGGAAATCATTTATGTGGTTGGCGCCGTCCTGCTGCTGGCTGCACTCGCATATGGCGTGATGCAGTCGCGCAACCGCAAAAAAGGTGAACGATCCGATCACCGACAAAGCGACGCGGGACATCTACAAGAAGTCGGAAGCTGAATACGAATCCAAGAGAGTAGAGCTCAAGAAGGAAATTCGGCCTTCATGAGCTTCCAAGGGATTAGTTCGTGGCGAGCTTGGCTTCGATCAGAGCCGACATGTCGGTGGCAGAGATCCCGCCGACAATCTTCTCGTCGTTGACGAAGAAGGTCGGTGTGCCTTCAAGCCCAAAGTCCTCGATAGCCTGGGTGGCGAGAGCCTGGATTGGGGTGAACGCGCCCTCGTCGGCAAGTATTGCTTCGAACGCGGCCTGCTCAATGCCGACAGATGCAGCAATCTCCGCAAGCTTAGCCTTTACATTCGGGGCAGAAACCAGCTCTTCGTGACGCTGGTAGAAGGCGTCGACCACACGGTCATAGTTGGCATCCGGCTGTGCCTCGGCCAGCATGAAAATGGCTGCGTCGACCGGATTGCGTGCAAAGGGGCGGAACAGCAGGCGCACCTTGCCGGTGTCGACATAATCAGCCTTGATGACCGGCGCTACGTCGCGGTGATAGGTCACGCAGTGACCACATGTCGGCGAGGAATACTCGATCAGCGTCACCGGGGCATCCGCCGAACCGGCGGGACGATCTGGTCGGCCAGCCGGTGACAGCAAGTCTTGGGAAAAGACCTGACCAACCAAGGTTGAAGCCAACAGAAATGTCGTTACCGCGAGGCGAACAGGCCGGGAGAAAATCATGCGTGGTCCTTTGTCCTTATATCAGATCTTGGTAGATGGCAGTTGCAATGGGCAGTAATGCGGCTCGGTCGAGCTTTGCCGTAACGGCGAAATCGAAACCCCGGTCGACCCATACGAAATTGGAAACTTCACCTTCCTGCTCGAAAGTGAAGCCGGTTTGACCCGTCGCGCCGGGTCGCAGGAATACCGTCAGACGTTCCCCGGCTGGGGTCTCGTACATCAATTGCGCTGCGGCAGCCGAACCGCCTGGCAAAACGCGTCCACCAAGAAGCGTATAGCCAAAAGAAGACAGGTCCGGCGGTTGCAGCTCCACACCCGTGCGATTGGACAGCCATTTGATCAGGTGAGCCTCGTCGTCGGCGCCGACTTCCACCGGATGGACGACTTCGACTACAAAAGTCCGATAGGCATCGGTGGCGGTTGACGCCACCAGGAGGGGAGCCGGCTGTCGAGTGGCCAGATCAGGTTTGATCAGCCAGCCGCCCAAGGCGCCCGCCCCAATAAGCACGACGGCGGCAGCGGCTTGACGGAAGGCTGTTTGGCGCTTTCCCGCCGCTCGCTGCCGAATGGCGCTGATACGCAAATGGGCGGGAATGGGTTCGTCGGCTTTTGCTGCAAGCCTGTTGCGCAAATCCGAAACATCCGCGCGCATGGCATCGAGTTTGGCGCGCTCCGAAGGGTTGGCCGCGATATAGGCCTCGACGACAGTGAGCCTATCAGCATCAAGACGGCCATCGATGTAGGCCTGAAGATCATCTTCCCCGATCGGCATCACTTGACCCTTCTCAAGCCTGGCGCCGGCCGGCCGTCAAGCATAGCGCGCAAACGATCGCGTCCTCTGGAAAGACGCGACATGACTGTGCCCACGGGAATTCCAAGGACCTTGGCGGCAGTGTCATAGGTCATTTCTTCAACGCCGACGAGCAGCAGCAGCGACTTCTGCTCTTCGGGCAGTCGGTCAAGCGCATCAAGGATATCACGAACGGCAAGCCCATCTTCCTGTCCGGCCCGGGTCCCGGGCACGGTGACGTCGTCGATGTCATCATGCCAGCCACGGCGACGTTGCCGCCGCAGGTCGGATATGTGCATGTTGCGCATGATGGTAAAAAGCCAGGCACGCAATTGCCCATCAGGGCGCTTTAGATGCCAGCGCGACATCGCGCGCTCCAGACAGTCCTGCACCAAGTCGTCCGCGGCGGCATGGTCGCGCAGCAAGGCGAACGCATACCGGCGCAAGGCCGGTATTTCTGCTTCAAGGCGGTCATCCATGGATTGCATGGCTTTTCCAGACGGCTAGGGCCGTGTGTGGTCGTGCACGGCCCCTGTGACCTTGACTTATTGTGCCGGCGGATTGACCTGCCAAATCTCGTCTACCAGCTTACCGTCGCGATAGGTCAGGACATAAAGCACGGGAACCGTCATGGCTCCCTTGAAGGTTACATTGACCGCAACGGTCGACCCCTTTGGATTTGTCGCTTCCCAGGCATCGCCCATTTCAACGGTCTGCTCGCCCTGTGCCGTGGCAAATTTGGTCCAAACCTCGGCAATGGCCTCGGGAGTGTTATAGGTGCCGTCGAGCGGACCGCCGACCCAGCCCAGCGTGGCGTCGGCGCTGTAGGCGCCGGTGACAGTGTCGATGTCACCCTTGGCAATGGCATCGATGCGGGTCTGGGCCATGTCTAGCGCCGGCCCAGCCAGGGCGGCGCTGGCGGTCGACAAGGCAATTATAGCGGCAGTTGCAAGTGAGAGAATGCGCGGCATTTGAGTCTCCTCGATTAAACGATGCGCCAGAGACGCCCGCGCGCTCCCGATTATTCCATCGGCTTTCAGATTATTTTCGCAGCTCGATGATGTGCCCATCTCGGTGAGTGTCTAAGGTATTTGCAAAGAACGGAGCCTTTCGCCTTGACCCTCGAACAACTTCGCATCTTCATCGCCGTGGCCGAGCGCGAACACATTACCCGCGCCGCTGAAGCGCTGCACATGACCCAGTCTGCGGTCAGTTCTGCGATATCGGCTCTGGAAAGCCGCCACGCCATTACGCTGTTCGATCGCGTGGGCAGGGCCATCATCCTCAACGAAACCGGACGCACATTTCTGCCCGAAGCCAAAGCTGTGCTCGATCGTGCAAAGGCCGCGGAAGCAGCGCTGGACGACCTGTCTGGTCTCAGACGTGGGACATTGTCAGTCATGGCCAGTCAGACCATTGCGAGCTACTGGCTGCCCGAGCATCTCGCACAATACCGACGAGAGTATCCCTATATCGATGTAGATGTCCGCTTTGCCAATACCGATCAGGTTGCCGATGCCGTCGACAGTGGTGAAGCCGAAGTTGGGCTGGTAGAGGGTGTCGTCAATCGGGCAACCTTGAGTGCCCAAGTTTTTGCCCAGGATGAGATGGTCGTCGTCATCTCCCCGGCTCACTCTTGGGCAAAAGCAACACCGCCCATTCTGACGGACGTCGACTGGATCGTCCGCGAAGAAGGCTCGGGAACGCGGGCCATGTTTAATGACCTGACGAAGGATGTCTCGGTCAAAGTCGCGCTGATGCTGCCAGGCAACGAAGCCGTGTTGGGCGCGGTTGAAGCTGGGCTTGGTGCCGCGCTGGTCTCTCTGTCGGTAGCCCGGTCGCGCATTGCTTCCGGGTCGCTGGTCGTCGTGGACGGCTTTGCCAGACAGCGCAGCTTTTTCATCCTGCACCACAAGGAGCGCTTCCGCACGCGTGCGGCAAATGCCCTGATTGACCTGGCAGTAAATCGATAGATTTTCCCGAACGGAATATGTCGAAATTAGCGTTGGATCAGATAGGTTTTATACGCGCATGGTTGTCGCAACGAAACAAGGAGGCCCAAATGGCTACGTTTCCAACCCATGCAAAACAAACCCAGGCCACACGCCGCAATCTGCTTCCCGACACTTCGGTACATCCCGCGGTCGTTGCCATGCCGCTGGTCGCTACGGCATTTTTCCTATTGGTCTGCTGGCTGGGCTTTGGATCGGACAGCAGCTTCATGGAATTAACAGCGGTGACCTTCATTGCCGTAATGTTTTTCGGGCTGATGGTCGGTAGCGCCGTCATGGGGCGTGACATGACGCCAGACCATGCCACGGGCCGCAGCTTCGCTCAATTCTGGAATGGCTCTGTCGATATCGCTACCGGTCTTGTGAAGGGCAAGGAGGTGTTCCTGCAGGCAGCGGTTATGCCGATCGGGCTCGCGATCGGTGGTGCGGTGATTGTCATCATCGCGATTACCCACTGACGATGCCGAAATTCCGATTGGAAACCACTTTGGATGGCGAGGCGAATGTGTTGCCTCGTCTTGCGCTCCTGACGGCACCTCACATGGCGGCTCTTGAAGCGTTTCGCGAAAATCTGGAGCGCGATGGACGAAGCGTGCCCCACTTCGACCCTTTCGATGGCGGCGTTGAAGCAGAACTCCTGATCCTGCTCGAAACACCCGGACCCAGCACTTCCCCAGTGCGTTTCGTTTCCATCGACAATCCTACCGGCACGGCTGCCAATTTGCGTCGGTTCCTGACGGCGGCGGGCATTGTCCGTACCCGCATCATTCTCTGGAATATCGTGCCTTGGCTATCGCCCAGACGACAACGGCCTACGGTACCGGATATCAAAGCAGGCGTAGCCCAGAGCCTCGATCTGCTCGAAAACCTCCCCAGACTGCGCGCTATCGTGCCGGCCGGTAGAACCGCGAATGCTTTGACCCCCTTTGTCTTGGGGCGCTTTCCTATCTTCCCAATCGGGCATCCCAGCCCCACGTCAACACGGCGCCCGATATCGCCGCCGGAATGATAGCCACTCTCGCCAAAGCTGCGGACATTTGAGTGTTCGATTTTATCGATTGAAACGACAGAAACGTTCCGTTGGAGTGATCGTCCTAAGACCCGTATTGTCGCCTCTATAGGAGACAATTGATGACCATGGACACCTTAGCCAATCGCCCCCGCTTGCTGGCCGCTCTCGACCATCCAAGCGAAGTGATCCGTCAATTTACCCCGAACTGGTTTGCCGCCACCATGGGCACAGGTATCCTGGCGATTGGCCTTGGCCAGTTCCCCGATATCGCGGTCCTGCATCAGGCGGGCCAAGCTCTATGGCTATTCAACATCGGTCTGTTCCTGCTGTTCAGCGTGGCCTACGCGGCCCGTTGGATTGTTTACTTCGATGGTGCCCGGCGCATTCTCGATCATTCGAGCATGTCGATGTTTCTGGGCTGCATTCCAATGGGTCTTGCCACCATCATCAACGGCTTCCTGCTATTTGGAATACCGTCGTTGGGCGACGCCGCAGTACAGATTGCCGAGACGCTTTGGTGGATAGACGCAGCTATCGCCCTTGTGGTGGGCCTCGGTGTCCCGTTTCTGATGTTTACACGGCATGCGCATGCCATGGAGCAGATGACGGCTATCTGGTTACTGCCCTTTGTCGCCTGCGAGGTGGCTGCCGCCAGTGGAGGCCTGCTGCTGCCGCATGTCGGAGATGGCGCGGCACAACTCACCATTCTACTCACCAGCTATGTGCTATGGGCCTGCTCGGTGCCGCTCGCCATGAGCATTATCGTGATCCTTGTCCTCCGGATGGCGATCCACAAACTGCCGCATGTCAGTATGGCCGCCTCGAGCTGGTTGGCCCTTGGCCCCATAGCGACGGGCGCCCTTGGCATGATGCTACTTGCCCAGAACGGCCCGGCGGTTCTGGCTGCCAACGGGCTGGGTGACTATGCAGCGGCAATTGGCGGCACCAGCCTGCTTACAGGTGTGCTGTTCTGGGGTTATGGCGTGTGGTGGACGGCAATGGCCGCCATGATCACCATTCGGTATTTCCGCAGCCACGTCCCATTCAACTTGGGCTGGTGGGGCTATACCTTCCCCCTTGGCGTCTATGCCGTTGCCACACTGCGTCTCGAGAGCATCTTCCCTATCGACGCCCTCCACATCCTTGGCTGCGTGCTGGTCGCGAGCTTGGCAGTGGTCTGGACGGTGGTGATGGTCAGGACTTTCGCCGGTGCGTGGGCGGGTAGGCTTTTCATGGCACCCTGTCTTGCAGACGAGAAGGCGAGCGGCTGATAGTGAGGGCAGTGAACGTGATGGAACGACCGCTCCCTGCCTCGATTGTCCAAGCGCGCGGCTCACCGCGCATGAGGAGAAAATTATGAAGATGCTTTCTTACGCCGCGATCGTGGCGGGCGGTATTGCGCTTATGAGCGCAACTCCAGCCTTCGCGGAAATGGTCAAGTACAAGGCCGATCTTACGGCTGGGGAGGAAGTCCCCGCAACCGATTCAACGGCAACTGGCATGTCGGACATTACCTACGATACCGAGACCATGAAGCTCACCTGGTCGGTCAGCTATGAAGGCCTGACGGGTGATGCAACCGCCGCCCACTTCCACGGACCAGCGGCTGTTGGCGAAAATGCGAAGCCCGTAGTGCCGATCGACGGTCCGCTGGCCAGTCCGATTGAGGGCGAGGCTACTCTGACCGAGGCGCAGGCCGCCGATCTTGACGCCGGCATGTGGTACTTCAATGTGCACACCGCAAAATTCCCCGATGGTGAAATTCGTGGTCAGGTCGTTAAAGCCGGCGCGATGTAATCCGAATGCAGCGCCCTGGGGCGCTGCATTCTCATTTGATGCCTAAACGGGTTGTGAAACCCCGAGGAGTGCGGCGTGGCAATCCATCTTTCCAAATTTGTCCACTCCTGCCTCCTCCTGGAGAAGGCTGGGACAAGAGTGCTGTTTGATCCGGGCAAGTTCTCGTTCAACGAGGATAGGGTCAGGCTAGCCGATTTTGGGCGCTTGGACTGGATCGTCATAACGCATACCCATCCCGACCATCTTGATGTCGATGCGGTTGGACAGCTCGTCGCCAGTCAAAATCTGCGCGTGCTCGGCAACGTTGAGGTAGCGGCAACGCTTGGATCAAAGGGCATAAAGGTCCAAGTGGCCACGGACGGTCAGCCGGTCGATGCAGGTGAAATCAGCTTGCTTCCGATCGCAGTCCCCCACCAGCCAATCCTTGAAGAACAAATCCCTCAAGTCACCGCATTTCTGATCGATGATCGAATATTGCATGTCGCTGATAGCTTCGATGAGCGACTACATCAATGGAAGGGGCTTGACGCTTTGATAGTGCCGATCATGGCGCCTTTCCTGACAGAAACTGAAGTTTACGAGTTCGTCCGCATGCTCTCACCAAAATCGGTGGTTCCGGTTCATGATGGATACGCACGCGACTTCTTTGTCGATACGCGTCACGCAACGTTCGACCAATGGTTTCGCAAAGCCGGGATCGTGTTTCATTCTCTCAAGAATCCCGGCGATACGGTGACGTTGTAGCCCACAGGCATACAGAAGGCGCGGCGGCTTATGGATTGTGCCAGTCTCAGCGGCAGCGCCTATGCAGCAAAGCTGCCAATGGTCTGGACCGAGATGTAAAAGCCGACACCAATGACGAGTGCGGCAAACGCCATGTTAAGCAGCCCTTTTCGCGTGGCAAGGGCACCCGCCACCCGCGCGCCGATCAGGCCACCGAGCGCACCACCCCCAACAAAGACTGCAGCCAGCGGCCAGTCGACAAACCCGGACAATGCATAGCTGACCGCCGTTGTGAGCCCAAAGGCGGTCACGGCGACCAATGAGGAGCCGATCGCATTCAGGATCGGCATTCCGGTAGAGGCGACCAGGCCCGGCACGATCAGAAAGCCGCCGCCGATACCAAAGAACCCTGAAAACAATCCAGTCAGCCCACCATAGGCGACAACCTTTGGCGCTTTCTCCCGATTGCAGGTTGCGCCCGGGGCGCCAAGGTTGCGACGCCCTCTGAACATCAACACCCCCACGACCAGCATGAGAACGGAAAACAGGAACAGAAGTTTTTGCCCGTCCATCGCCTTGCCCAGCGTCGACCCGGCAAAGGCGCCCGCAATCCCTGCGGCGGTGTACATCAGGGCACATCGCCAGATCACATTGCCCCTTCGGGCATGAAAAACCAGATTGGCGGCAGCATTGGCCGCAACAGCAAAAGCGCTCGTTCCAATGGCCATATGGGCGACCGGAACACCCACGACATAGACCATGAGCGGCACGGCAAGGATGGAGCCGCCGCCGCCGAACAGGCCCAGGGTAAATCCCACCAGACCGCCGGACAGGGTGCCGAGCAGATATTGCAAAGGCTCGAGAACCATCATTGCTCAATGATCAGCGCGATGCGGAATAGAGATTGCCAGCGCGCGCACCGGAGCGGCAATAGCCGAGAACCGGGCCAGCCGTATTGGCTATGGCCTGCCTGAACTGGTCGATCTGGTCCTCGGTGGCGCGACCAGAGATCGGGATATGGAAGGCCTTTAGGTCAAAACGGCTTGCCGCTTCAGCAATGTCCTTGAAAGACGGCTGGCCAGAATCCTCATTGTCTGGGCGCGCACAGACAATCCCCTTGAAGCCGGCTTCCGAGATGGATTTCATATCCTCGGCCAGGATCTGTGGGCTTTGCGAAAAATGCTCGTCGATCTTCTGAATGGTCATGGTCTAATCCTTTGGGCCAACAAGCCCGTTGATCGGCACTTTCAAATAGGTCTGACCATTGTCCTCTGCCGGCGGCAGCCCGCCCGCACGCATATTCACCTGCAGGGATGGAATGATCAGCTTGGGCATTGCGAGCTTGCTGTCGCGCTCCTCGCGCATACGCACGAACTCATCCTCGGAAGTCCCGTGACCGACGTGGATGTTATGAGCGCGTTGTTCGCCAACGGTCGTTTCCCACTGGATGTTGCGGCCATTGGGCCCGTAGTCATGGCACATGAACAGGCGCATCTCAGAGGACAGGCTCAAGACGCGCTGGATCGATCGGTAGAGGGTGCGCGCATCGCCGCCAGGAAAATCGGCGCGGGCCGAGCCGCCATCGGGCATGAACAGAGTGTCCCCCACAAAGGCGGCATTGCCGATGACATGCACCATATCGGCCGGGGTGTGCCCGGGTGTGAACAAGGTGTGGGCCGTCATCGAGCCGATAGAGTAGCTGTCTCCATCCCGAAACAGTCGGTCGAATTGGGAACCGTCGCGCTGGAACGCGGTGCCTTCGTTAAAGACCTTACCGAACGTATCCTGCACGGTGCGAATATGCTCGCCTATGCCCAACTGACCACCCAATTGTGCCTTGATATAGGGGGCGGCCGAGAGGTGATCGGCATGCACATGCGTTTCGATCAGCCACTCCAGGGTCCAGCCATTGTCACGAACATGACTGACAATTCTGTCGGCACCGTCATAGGTGATTTGACCGGACGCATAGTCGAAATCGAGTACGGAATCGATCACCGCGCAGGCGTCAGAATGCGGATCTTTGACGATATAGCTGATGGTATTGGTTTGCTCGTCAAAGAAAGGGAGGACCTCGGGGACGAGGGTCAAGTCAGGTGAAAACGGGATGGGCTGGTCGGACATGAAACTCTCCTTCCTTATCAGGCAATAGATTGGCGACGGGTTGATACCGTCTTCAGCCAACTGGCCACCAGAATGCCGCCCGTCATGGTGACAACAAACAGCACTGGTTGCGTATGACCGAGGCCGAGGGCTGGTATGGCGCCCCCGGGGCAGAACCCGGCAATGCCCCAGCCGATGCCGAACACCGCAGAACCTGCGATCAGGGGAAGGTCGAGATCACGCTTGGTCGGCAAGTGAAACTGGCTCCCGAAGAGGGGTGCAAGGCGTCGGAAGACAAATAGGTATCCGGCCAGTGTCACTGCCAATGCCGATGCCATGACGAGCGCGAGGCTTGGATCCCATGTACCAAACACGTCGAAAAAGTTCAGGACCTTGGCAGGATTGGCCATGCCTGAAATGACAATACCGGTTCCAAAGACCAGGCCGATCATGGCCGCAGAGACGATCCGGACCATTATAGTCCTCCCAGCATATGACGGATGACGAAGACGGTGACAAAGGTCGCAAGCATGAAGGTCACCGTGGCGACGGTGGATCGAAGCGAAAGACGGGCAATGCCTCAGACCCCGTGACCCGAGGTACATCCGCCACCGAAAGTGACGCCGATGCCGACCAGCAATCCTCCCATACCAATGGCCCATGCAGGCAAGTCAGCTTGCAACGCTACGTCCACGCCACTGAGCCAAAAAAACAGCGCAGCCGCAGCGATTGCGCCGGCAAGGAACGCCAGTCGCCAATCCCAGTTGCCATTGGGCATAAGGAGGCCCGTCAAGATGCCTGTCATGCCAGCGATCCGGCCGTGCAGGGACATCAGGGCCACAGCGGCAATACCGATCAACGAACCGCCGAGCAGCGTTTCCAGGGCTGTGAATGTGGTGATCATGATCCTATCTTGCGCTACAGCTGACGGGTTGGGCCGCCAATAAACGGCATTGATACGTATATTCGAATATTCTAATATGTAAACCGTGAAAAACGGAACGACCCGACTGATGAACATAGCTGACCTCGAACCCCAGGCTGAAGAAGCGGCGAAGCTCCTCGGCGCCATGGCAAATCCGCGACGCCTTTTGATCCTGTGCAATCTCCTGGAACAGGAGCTCAATGTCAGCGAGCTTTCGCGCATCGTGGGACTGGAGCAGTCACCGCTATCGCAGCACCTCTCCAAGCTTCGTGCTCTGGGTCTGGTCAAAACGCGGCGCGATGGCCAAACGATCTTTTATCGACTGGCTTCCGAACCGGTCACCCAAGTGCTCACAACGCTCTACAAGGTCTTTTGCGAGCCAGTTACACAAAAGCCGGAGACGGGAAACTGATGGCGATCGAGCGGCAAGAGCATTGGCAGACCGTCTACTCCAGCAAGGGTGAAGACCAGGTGAGTTGGTTCCAGGAGGAGCCTCAACCCTCCATGGATTTACTGCGTCTGATCGGCGCGACACCAGCCATGGCAGTTCTCGACATTGGGGTGGTGCTTCCCGATTTGTCGACCATCTGCTAGCGTCTGGCCATACGGATGTCTCGGTCTTGGATCTTTCAGCCGCAGCTCTGGAAATGACGAGAACGCACCTTGGTTCGTTGGCAGACCAAGTTGACTGGATTGTTGCTGATGCCGGCGATTGGACGCCGTCCAAGAAATATGCCGTTTGGCATGACCGCGCCGCCTTCCACTTCCTGACCGAGCCAGCCCAGCGGCAGGGCTACATGGATCGTCTGAGGGCCGCAATTGACCCTGGCGGGCACGTTATCATCGGCACATTCGCACTGGATGGTCCAGAAAAATGCAGCGGCCTTCCCGTAGCGCGACATGATGCCGATAGCCTTACTGATACGCTCGGCGACGATTTCAAGCTGATCGATACCCGCTGGCACGATCACCTGACACCGTGGTCAACAAGCCAAAAGTTTCAGTTCAGCACCTTTGTTCGCCGACCGTCGGCACCGTAGCTGCCGGAGCGTGGGCGGTTACTGCCGTCGCTTGCCGAGATGGTAAGGCGCTACTGAATTGTGCCGTTGCTGCAAGATAAAAGGGTTAACGACTTTCAGTCTGCTTTGCCGGTTCGCTGCCGCAAAGCGGACTGGCAGGAATCCACCCCAACACAGACTTTGAAAGTGAGCGAGGCGACTTCATTCATCGCCAAAATCTAAGGTGTTGCGCTCACCGACGAGTCCAGTCAAGACACGCGCGCGGACCCTTGGATGATTGGTACCTTGTACCTGGACAGTTTTAGTTTTTGGGTACCAGGTAATCACCTCGCCAGCGTCGCCGTTGAACCGCCATTTGTCATCCTGTTCGACCCAGTGGCCTATGAAGCCAATGCGGGCGATTGCAGCTTGAAGATCGGGGAGCTGCCCACCCCATTTCAGGGTGTCTCGGGACATCATGTCCTCCATCGTTTGAGTTTCAGTATTCAGACCCGTGAAGCCAAGCATACCGACATGCAGTGTGCTGATCACGCTTCAGACCGGCAATAAGCTTCGCTACGCCCTGTGAAGACCTGAGATGCTTATTACGGTAGCCCCAACCCAACCGACCGGTGGCGGACGGGTTTGGGTAGATACAGAGGTCATCGGTGCCAGGAGTCGCGACATCCAAAGCCTTCACATGGGCTTTAGTGATGTAGCTAGCATCCTTCGACGGATCCCACCCACGGAAATCCAAAGTGTCTACCAGTGTTTTGAAGTAGAAGTCTGAATTCAGCCTAATGTCTTCTAGCGCCTTCATAAAAGCCAAGCGATCGTGAGACCGACAGATCATCACTGCATGCCAATGAAGGTTCGTCATCGCACTTGTGGTTGTCTTTGCGTACTTGGCTTCGGGATGATCGATAGCGACCACAGCAAGCGGCCAGCGAATAGCTTTGCCCTTCTTGTCCCAGTGGTTGCCTAAGGTACCCCGAGCTACGTCCCGGTATAGCTTATGAAAGGCGTCTAGTTCCAAAGAGCTATCGGACCCTCGAAGCTCCATGTTTCGCTTCTTTGACGCTATGCCCCACTGATGGAAAGTGGCCGTTATAAATGTTGCATTTTGCTTCAGGTACTCGTCCAAAGACGAGTAGCGTTCCGCGGGCTCTTTGTTTCGGTATGTAGTAAAAAGATCTTGGATCCATCGTTGATAGTGACCTTGGGCCTGTTCACTGCTCAAGATGTTAGGTTTGTTAGAAGCCTTGACATTCGACCGAGTAGTATTTTTGAGCTTCAACGTTTTTCTCAACTGTTAAATTTCCATGATACGACTACCCCGGAGCAAAGCTCAAGGGTGATCAAAATGTTAATGTCGGGGATCGCTCAAGGGAGTTGTCGCATGAGCAAACGTACTTTACCTACCCACGCGTGGTGGGGCTAGGATTCTGAAAACGTTTTATGTGTCCGTTGCTATTTAGGCGGCAACGAGCCCCATTAATGCTAATTCTTTTCGTTTAAGCCGAAGCAGTTGTGGATCACCAACCCCTGGCGCCTCAGTGATTATGGCGTAAGGTGAAACAGCATCTATCCCCGCCACCACGTGACGCCGCAGACCGCTCGAAAACTCCACCGCAAAAGCTGGTATCCCAAAATCTTGAGTCCGGCTGACGGGGTCGTTTAGCCAATCCGCGTTGCTAAAGGGCTTCAACATACGCCCGGCATCGATGCCTGTTGGGTATAGCCGTAACGACCGGACAATTTGCTTCAGCCGGGTAGCAACCCTTAACCGAAATTCAGTACCCCCATGCCGCACACCCTTGACTCGCTCAACTAAGCTCACCGTCTCTTCTCGCGTAGGGATAAATACTTTCAAAGTCCTAGCGGCTTCTAGCTCACCCGTCAGAAGACGAACCTCTTCATTGCATTGCTCAATTTTGATTTGGATATAGGCAACGTCCGCGGTCCCATCGAGGAGCGTGAAAGCGTTATCCCTACGAATTCTTGCAAGCCGCAAGCGCTCTTCGCTTGCTGCAA
The DNA here is from genome assembly GCF_016698665.1 of Devosia rhizoryzae. Classification (NCBI taxonomy): domain Bacteria; kingdom Pseudomonadati; phylum Pseudomonadota; class Alphaproteobacteria; order Hyphomicrobiales; family Devosiaceae; genus Devosia; species Devosia rhizoryzae. The sequence continues at coordinate 3,075,136 of NZ_CP068046.1, read as the reverse complement.
TCGACTGTAGTCGCGCTGTATTAGCAGCCTGATGGTCAGCGGCGTCTTCGGCTGACGCTATGTCTATCTCTCCACAGAAGCTAAGGAAGGCTCTCTCGAAGGCTTCGTATGGCCAGGCTTTTGCGGTACATCCAGAGCCAAGTAGCGAACTTGCGCAACGAAGATATCGGCCACCCTTGGGCTTTTTCCCCTTGTTCACCATTCTCATCGGATCGCCACATTCGCCGCATCTTGCAACATGTGTAAACAAGTTGGCATGGTCGACACCTCGGCGCCCACCAGCACCGGAACGGCGTTCAAAACGTACACCCTGGACTGCGTAGAAAAGGTCTCTCTCAACAACCGCAGGAAAGTAGTCAGCGATAGCTGCGCCATGTGGAATCCGTCGGCCATCAATTTTGCGATGGGGCTGGAATTCACCAATTACTGCGCGATTACTCAGTATTTTCTCAACATAGGACTCCTGCCATTTCGCTGCTCGGCCAAAGGGCGGAACGCTATCGCCATTCAGCCGCTTAGCAATGCTGTAGCGGCCAAGCCCTTCAAGCGACCATTCGAAAATGGTCCTAACAATCTCTGCTCTATCAGCTTGTACAAAGAACTGCTTGCGATCATCTGCCAACCGAAGCCAAAGCGGACATTGCTTACTGAGTTTCTCAAGATCGATTGTGTCTCGTTTCCTCTGCCAGGCGGCAGCCACGCGTTGACCCTTGAGCTGCGATTCTTCGTGTGCTCGTGACATGATGAGCAACGACTGCAGTAGTGGTATAGGGTCTGATATTCCTGGAGCGTAAATCTGACCGTCAGACAAAGTTACGATGGTTATCCCTCGCTCTACAATGTTTAAGAACAGCGACATCGCCGCTCCAACACGCTGCCGACTGAGGCGATCAAGAGACTCTACTAGCAGAACGCTTCCGGGAGAGACCCTCCCAGTGTCGACTGCTTGGAGAAATCGGGAAAGCGCGCCGGTGGTCGCGTTATCGCCCTTGTAAGCAGACACCCCCAGATCTTTGAGCTCCAGTGTTTCATCGATATCTAGATTGTGCTCCAAAGCGTACCGAAGTGAAGAGTCCGCCTGCCGCCGCAGGCTGTCGCCCTTGATCTGGCTAGGCGTTGACATGCGGATATAAGAATAAGCTGTCCGTGGCATGTATCCCTCTCAAAGTCAGACGGTAACGGCCAACCCCTCTCTAGCAAAGCGAAAAGATGAAAATCATAAACCGTAAGTCTTAAACGAAGTGAACATTGGGAAAACCCTGCGGGCACTCCACATAATCATGGAACATCGCTTCGAATAGAAATGCCTCTTGACCATCAATGTCGTACTCTTTGAATTGCTCGCTAACACCCAAGTGCTCAGCTGTTGAATGAAACTCTTCCAAAAACAGATCCTTGAGGCCGGCAGGCGCTACGAAGATTGCTTCTTCCGTGAACCGTTCGTTATAAGCACCAACGTCACCGTGAATAAAAAGTGTGTTGCGAAGCTTTTCGTACGAATCTCTGTGAAGCATATGTGCTCGAATTTCTTCGAAATAAGGCAATTCACCCGGATTATCTGTGGTGATGCTGATATATCCCACAGAATCACAGTAAAGGGGCTCTCTGGAGCTTCGCGGTATGTTAAACCGGCTCAGATGATCATCCACAAGCGCTCGTATCCGTTCTGCCTTATAACGCAATCTGCTCATTTTTTTCCCTTGTGACAATTTAAGTCGTGAACGCGTTTAGGATCACGAACCAATTTGAATTGAACTAGAGTATTGTACAAAGCGCAGAGTGCGCTTGACCTCACGACGTCTAATGGTCGAGGAAATCTTCAAGAAGAGCCGGGTCAACAGCCTGGCCTGTCAGCACCCACTGGAACGCGTGTTCGACGGTGGGGCCGTGAAAAACCACCGGCACGCCTTCTAGGTCGAGTTCGTTGAACAAGGCTTCGACATCGTCAGCATTGCGAGACGCGTCCGGCAGAATGACTAGCCCAGTTCGATAACATACACCTGAGGGGCTCAGTGAGGACAGATTGCTGACTTTCACCACGGCCTTTGATCGCTTCCGGACAGTTGCAGGCTGCGCCGAATTAAGCTCCGCTCGCCCGAAAAATGAGTTCACAGCAACATTGATTTTATCAGCATCCCTGGCACCACATAGGTGGACCGACTTGTGCATCTCGGCTAAGTCTCTCTTATAGATTAGCGAGAATGCAAAAAGGAATTGTAGTTCATCAGATGTGTCGCTTGAAAACGTGCTGAGATGCATTCTAAACAGATCAGCGCAAAGAGCGGACATATTTTCTTGCAGAGAGGAGTTTTTATTGTCGTTTAACATAGCGTATCAGCCTTATCTATTTGAATGATGATAAAATATAATTTTTTAGCTCCATGTAAAGCGACGGAGGAAAAAATAGAAAGACTTTTTATTTCCCAGATTTTTCTTTACACGCCCATTTTTTCTGGAATTTCGGACAATAAAATCTGGAACGAAATTCTCAGAAATTTGATCTGAGAAATGCTTTCGAAATATTCGACGTAGCGAAAAATCGCAAAAATCTGGGAAATAATACAATTTTTACGCTACCAAGTAACGTTGCGGGCAATTGGAAGATTGGGGTTTAACAACATTTCATATTGTGACGTAAGGAAGGGAGCGTACCATCACGCGGTTCTCAGCGTACATGAAGTTAAAATATAGAAGACATGAAGCTCTGATCTTGATTGGAGATTTGGGAAAGTTGCTAGTGTTTTGCTGCACATTGACGGAAACAATACGATATAACTTGTTCATATTAGAGGGTATTAGCCGTGTGTCACAGGCATAGGCGAGGAGTAATAATACCCTCTAACTTCCTCATGGTCGGCCCGCCCGGCGCGGGCAAAAGCATGCTTGCCGCGCGCCTGCCCTCGATCTTGCCGCCGCTGACGCCACGCGAATTGCTGGACGTGTCGATGATCCAGTCCATCGCGGGCGAACTTGCCGGCGGTGCCCTGTCCGATCGCCGCCCCTTCCGCGCGCCGCATCATTCGGCCTCGATGGCGGCCTTGGTCGGGGGCGGGTTAAAGGTGCGGCCCGGTGAAGCGAGCCTCGCGCATAACGGCGTGCTCTTTCTCGATGAGCTGCCGGAATTCCAGCCCAGCTGTTGAGAACACCTAAGTTGTGCTCTAGAAGCCAATGTTCTGCTCTGAGCTACAATCCGTACTGATTGAAAGGTTTCTGCTGAACGTAAGTATCCGACGTCGAATCGGCCGGATCCTCGGCCCGTTTCGGCCGAATTTCCCTGGATTCATCCTGCGCTAGCCCTCGCTCCATCTGGACCAGGTCGTTTTCGGTCAGCTGGGCGGCCTTCATGCGCTGATGCAGTGAGACCAAGCGCAGCCGACGATCGATGACCGTGGCCAGTGGATCCCGCTCAAGAAGACGGCGCGCGAGAAACCCAAGTCCACCCAACACCGCCCCCACCACCGTTGCCAAAATCTGGTGCATCTGATTCTCCTTTGGCCCTGGAGACTACGCCCTGCGGCCGGCAGGGGGATAAGTCGGGCGTCAAGGGCAAGGTCAGCTGAGAGGAAAACCATGAGCAGCGCCGATGCCATCCTGGTCGACCACACGCATTGGTTCGTGTGCGACACCCATTTCGGACATACCGGCATTCTCGACATGGCCATGCGACCCTACGCCGATATCGGCGCGCACGACCGTGATCTGGTCACCAAGTGGAACACGTTCGTGCAGCCCACCGATACCGTCTGGCACTTGGGGGATTTCGCCGGAGAAGATGTTCCGTTCGGTGACGCCGCCGCCATCTTCAAGCGCCTCAAAGGGATCAAGAGACTGATCCGCGGCAATCATGATGGCGATGACATCTGCACCAATTTGGGCTGGGCGAGTGTCGACGACATGCGAACCGTAGTCGCCAAGGGCGGGCCCAAGATCGTGCTGTGCCATTATCCCCTCAGGGAATGGAACGGCCTTCATTCGGGGGATGTCCATTTCCACGGCCACACGCACGACCGGCTGCCGTCGAGCCGGCGCAGCTGGGACTGCGGTGTCGACCATCAGTCGTTCCAGCCCATGACGTTTGACGGAATTAAGACCAGAATGGAACGGCTGCCAGAGCTGAATTTCGCCGGTGTTGAAGTAGGTGAAGGAGAAACTTCGTGAGCGATGCTGTTCCGGCCGGCGCAGTGCGCACCGGCTTAGACAGGGGACCTTCAGGTGAGATGGATGAGCTAACCGCACTCATGAGCGACCCGGCCTTTCAACAATTGGAAGGCCGCTTCGGCCAGTTCTGCCCGTTCGAGGCAGTGGGCATGGTTCGAGCCGAAATCCGACACAGCAACTACCTTGGGTATATACTGAACCCATTTCGACCCCATGGATTCGGCACGTCCATACTATGGGCTTTTCTGAAGTGTGCGCTCATCGAAGACGCCATGAGCACCATAGAGGCAAGTGCGCTCGACGATGCCGAGATCAGAAGGGAATGGCGAAATATCGACTTGCTCATCTTGCTCCCCAAGGCCAAGCGCATAGTCGCCATAGAACTGAAGATTGACGCCTCGCAGAGCAGCGATCAGCTCCAGCGATACAGGACCATCATCGAGGCCACATGGCCTGGTACCGAAGGGTGGAGGTACGATTACCTCTTCCTAACGAAGCACCATGAAGCACCAAACGATGCCTCGTGGACCGAGTTCAAACTGCACGATCTCATAGACGCACTCAGTGAGTTTGCCGACGCCAGTGAACATCATGCTTCGCAAGCACATGAGATGCTGCGGTCGTACATATCAATGATGAGGAGGCATCACTTGGGGAACAAGGAACTTGAAAGAACCGCTCGGGAACTTTGGTCCAAACATGGGGACGCTCTAGCATACCTGATGGATCGCAGGCCTGACCCCCTGCAGGAGGTCCTGGATCAGATCAAGGAGGACGGTGCTGCCTTCGTTGCGAGCATATCCCCAGCAGGCGTATCCGTGGTCGCAGACAAACACGCCAAGAAAATCCTTAGGTATGCCTATGAGGACTGGGACGACTTGGCAGCCTTCAGAACCGCCAAAGACTGGACGAACACCAAACGGTTGATGCTGCTGGAGATCAAAAAGGACGAGACGTCCATCCGGGCCCATCTGATGATGGGGCCTGGTACAACACCCGATAGGAATGCCTATATCGCCGGATTGGCGCCCGTCGGCAGTGGCCGTTTCATCAGTGTCGTCGAGGAGGAACTCATGACGCTCAATTCCGAGCCCCGAATGGTCTACGTGGACCTCGTTTCCAAGATGGCCGATTTCACGCTGCGAGTCTTCAAAGAGTTCGACCCCGTAATTCGGAAAGTGTCGGCAGAGAGAACAATGGGATTGTCCCTGCCGCCAAAGGATCCGGCACTCTCTCAGTAGCATCAACTAGCAGTTCCATCTCGTCTGAGGGAGCGGGTAGAATGATGGCACTCGATTCCTCTGACCGGATCTCCGATGACCGACTTCTTCATCAGCTACACTCATAAGGATCGTCAGTGGGCGGAGTGGATCGCCTTCGTGCTTGAGGAGGCCGGCTTCACCACCAAAATACAGGCTTGGGATTTCCGGCCGGGCAGCAACTTCGTGCTCGAGATGCAGGATGCCGCCGACAAGGCGGAACGAACGGTACTGGTGCTCTCGCCAGATTATCTTGGGTCGAAGATGGCTGCATCGGAGTGGGCGGCGGCGTTCGCGAAGGATCCGCAAGGCCAGGATCGCCGGATCGTGCCAGTGATGGTCCGCGAGTGCCAGCCGACTGGGTTGCTGCCGACCATCGTGCAGATCCGCATCCACGACCTGCATGAGGATGCCGCGCGACGGACATTGCTTGACGGCATCGACCACAAGCGGGCCAAGCCAGAGAAGCGACCGGTATTCCCTGGAGCTACGGTGACGCACGGCGAGAAGACGTTCCCAGGGGAGGCTTCACCGGCGACACCACGCCCATCCGCTTCCGTACTGCCGCGGCTGAAGACCAAGCCGACCGAGCTGGAGATCAGGAAGTTCGCCAAGGAGGGGTTCGCCCATATCCGGGAGGGTTTTAAGGCGAGGCTGGAGCAGGCCAGTCAAGAGGAAGCGCGAATCGAAACCGATTTCACCGACAACACTGCCACCGATTTCCGCGCCGAATTGTTCGTGGACGGGAAGAGCAAGTGCGACTGCCGCATCTATCTGGGCGACATGTTTGGGCCCAATAGCATCTGTTACACGCAGGGTCGTTCTACGGCTAATTCTGCCAATGAGATCCTCTCGCCTTCAGCCGGTGAGGAGCTCGTCTTCTCGGCCATGATGGGCATGGGAATTTCGGACTTCGAAAGGAAGAACGACATCAAGAGAATGTCGGCTGAGCAGGCCACAGAGTATTACTGGTCGATGTTCATCCGCCCCCTGAGTTACCGGTAGACCTATCCCATCGAAATCGTGCCAGCCGCGAAACCAACCGGAAACGCTCATCTGATAGGATGCCGGCATGTCCATCATCCGTTTCGATCAAAGGCGCCGATCGGCGCGGCCACCGAAATCTGCCAGGCGGGACACGATCACGCCGGCGCTTGCCGTGATCGCGCTGCTCAGCGTCTGCACACTGGGATGGATCGCCGCCGACTCTTTCCTGCCAGGCGGCGGCCAAGCCGTCGTGGCATCCGAGATGCGGGTACAGTTCCGCATGTGCGGTTCCGGGCAGCGCCATACCTGCGTGGTCGATGGTGACACCATCTGGCTCGATGGCATGAACCTCCGACTGCAGGCTTACGACACGCCCGAGCCGTATGACGACATCTGCGGCGGAGCCCAAGAGGTAGCCCTGGCCAAGCGCGCCAGCGCTCGCCTCCTCGACCTGTTGAACAGCAACAGCTTCAGCGTCGAGACCTTCGGCACTGATCGCTACGACCGAACCCTTGCCACCATCCGTATCGGCGGCACCGACGTCGGCGATATCCTGATCTCCGAGGGACTGGCGCGCCGTTGGCCCGATGGCCACGAGTTCTGGTGCTGATGCGGGTCCCCACGGTCGATCCCAAGCGTGACAAGCTGATCCGTCATTTCGAGAAGAAGCTCGCCTACTTCCAACGCATCCCGTCGCACCGACGCGAGGATGAAGCCGCGGATGAAGGCGAGGCGACCTGCCGCTCGATGCTGGCCGAGCTACGTGCTCCAAGAAGCGGTGCTCGTGATGACGCATCCAGCACGCGGAGGCTGGACGCGTGGCTCGACGCAATTGAGGAGAACGGCAGTGACCAAGGATGAGGTTATCGCCTCCGCCGCGGCGGCGATCTTCGGCAGGCCGCTGGTGACCAACGTCTACCGGTCCGTGATCGTCGAAGCCATGATCGCCGGTGCGCTGACGGACTGGACCTGGTGCAGCGCCGATTATGCCGAGCACGACTTCATCAACGCCGACGGCGTGCGGCTGGAAGTGAAACAATCGGCCTTGAAGCAGACCTGGGTCACCAAGGGCGGGCCCAGGCCATCCTGGGACATCGCCCCGCGCAAGCAGGTCTGGCGAGACGATGCATGGGTTGACGCGCCGGGACGGAACGCGGACGTCTACGTCCTTGCCCTGCATTCCGTTGTCGACGAGAGCGCGGACCACAGGGAGCCCTCGCAGTGGTCATTCTTCGTCATCCCAGCTTACCGGCTGCCGACGACGAAGCGCATTGCATTGGCCGCTGCCGGACGCTTGGCCAATGCTGTCCCCTTGTCCGAGCTGAGTATGGCAGTGGCGAATGCGTTCTCGGAATGGTCAAAGGCCGACCGTCTCAGTTGGAAGCACGGCGATCTGACTCGACCATAGGGCCGGGTTCGCGTTACTCGGCGGCTATGGCTGCTGTGCCCACCGTTTCTATTTCGGCCACGTTCTGAAGCTCACCAAGATACTCGTGCCGATTCTGCGCCAGCCAGCGCACCACCCGTGCATTGCCCAGAAGCTTGGCGACATACCCCTTCGCGACCGTTAGGTGCAGGTTGTCGATGCCGTAATCGTCCTCTACCGACTTGATCTGGGATTGCAGGCTGACGAGTTCGCGCTCCAATCGAGCAATCTGCTCCTTGGCCGACTGAGGCTCCTGAGGCTTTGTCCTAGCCTCTGGGACGAGCTGGTTCTCCGACGTCGCCACCAATAGCGCCCTGGCGAAGACCGCGGTGAAGTTCTGCTGCCCCAGCATCAGCTCGGCCGCCTCGATCTGACGGATCGATGTCATCTGACGCAGAATGTCGAAGACCCGGAACGGGCACGGCGCATTGGTGAGGAGTTGTACTGCCTCGGGGCAGATGCCGTCGAGCATTCGCGCGCGCCGCCGGACCGAGGTGACCTCCAAGCCCAGGGCCTCCGCGATCTGAGCCTCAGGCACACCTCTTTTGATAGCGTTCACAACCATATTGTGCTCTTGCACAGGCACCAGTCGGTTGATGCGCTTGTTGTAGGTATACGTCTCGTCGTCAGTAGCGATCAGGCATTCTACCTGGTCGATGCCAAGATCTTTGAGTGCCTCGATACGAAGCATGCCATCGAGCAGGAAGAACTTCCCTGGATTGCTCGGGTCGCGTGAGACCACTGGTGCTTCCACAAGACCGATCGCCTTCACCGATCGAAGGATCTGGGCGTATTTCTTGCTCTCCTTCGTGCCAGGTCGCATCGTTTTCAAGGGCACGATCTGAGTTAGGTTCAGGTGGATCCCCGAGGCCTCGAAAGCGAGCTTCACCGCCTTGCCGCTACCGGCGGTCATTGTACCGTTTCCCCCGCGATGCGCGACGCCAAAGCGCGCGGCATCGACTCCAATTTCTCGGACTGGAGAACATCGACAAAGCTGGCTTCCGACAGGAGATCCTTGAGCGCCTCAACGATGAACAGCAGCTTGCGCTGGGTGAAATCGGACTTCTTCACCAAGATGCGCTGCTTCTCGGCCTCCCTCTGATAGACCTTCATGAGGTCGACTGGCGTGATGCGGCGGGATCCTCGGACGGAACCGAAACCGCTATCCGGCATCTTCCTGCGCCGACGTTCGCGCTGGTCGAGAAGGCGGCGGATGGACGCCAGCTTCTTGCCCTTGATCTTGCCAGCCTGATAGGCGTCCATCAGCATGTTCTGGACCTCGGCGGTCTCGGATCGTGCAATGTCCAGGGCGAGGCTCAACGGTATCAACCCGCTTTCAACTGCCGAAACCAGCCGCTCCTCGCCGTCCTCGAGGAGCTTGGTCAACATGTTGGCGTAGCTTGGGCTGATGCCGGTCTTATCGGCGATCTGCTTGTCTGTGTAACCCCGCTTGGACAGGCTTCCGATCTCCTGCATGAGATCGATCGGACGATGCTTGCGTCGAGCGATGTTCTCTACCAGGCTCATGACGAGGCAGTCGTTTTCATCGGCCTCGATCACCACGGCGGGTATTTCGGTCGCTCCAAGAAGCTTGAATGCTTCCAGGCGACCCTCGCCGCACACCAGGTCATATCGGACGCCGCCAGGACCACGCCTTGTACTGACCGTGATAGGGCGCTTCAACCCGATTGCGTCGATGTTCTCGACGATCTCACCGTGCTGCTTCTTGTTCCGCGATCGGGGATTGATCGGTGTTATCGCCGATATAGGTATCATCTCGATCTTCTGAGCATGCTGGACGGCCATTCACGCGGCTCCCATGAGATGGACAGGACTGACGAAGGAGTAGAACTCGGTGAGATCCTCGAAGCGGTATCCGTCTATACCCAGGCCGTTCTCCTCGGCCAGCTTCAGCTTGCCGCGAACCAGATCGATGCTGGGCAGAAGGTAGTAGTCGAGGGCATCTACATTGTTGGCGGCCATCCTCACCACGATGGTGATGTCGGGCAGCAGACCGTGGTCGAAGCGAAGGCGCCAGCGATGCGATCCTGCCGATGTCCGCTGGCACTTGGCGATTACTATGGAAGCACTGAACTCGCCATTGACGGACAGCAGGTCGGTCGAGGCATCCGTGGAAACGGAAGATCCCCACCGCCGAAGCGCGGAGGTCACGTCGGAAACGATGCCGGGGTGCTTGGCGCGAAGAGCACGATTGATCTCGATGTACCGATAATCGCGACGCGGACGGTACCCGATCAACTGATAGGCGCGAAGCAGACTGCCGAACCGAGACCGATACGCGCTGCTCGATGGCATTTCGTCGGCTTCATCGATGGTCATGCCGGACAGCACGCCGGCCCGGTCGCATAACCCGCGCAATGCGTCGAGCAGTTCCTCGTCGGTGAGCTTGATGAATCGAGCCTTGATGATGGTCTGCGCGGCATCGAAGATGTTTCGATCGACGATCGCAGGGAACACGCCATCCGAGCGAATCCACATATCGGGATCGTTCTTGACGCGCTTCTTCTTGAGCTTGAAAGAGACCCGGTTCCAGACGTTGTTGCCCAGGTACTTCTCATTGATCAGTATCTGGTGCACGGTGCCTCTAGTCCACGGCCTGCCCAGATCGGTGAGAATCCCTTCAGCATTGAGCGCCTGCGCGATTTCCTTCTCGGTCCGGTTGTCGTGCACGAACAGGCGGTAGATGCCGCGAACGGTTTCGAGCTCTTCGGGCGGACCGAGGTCAAGAACCACACGATCTGTCTGAATGCTCTTGTGCTCTCCGCGGCCCAGGACCGCCTTGTGAGCGCCCGACTGATCGATCAGCACTCTTCGGAAGCCGAATCCCGGCGGACCGCCCTGTCGGTATCCTAGCTCGATCAAATGGCCCTGCCCGATCCATACCTTCGCCGATAGCTCTCGGCTGTACTCTCCGGCCATGGCACGCTTGACGCCCTTGACGATGGTCGAGACAGGCGACCCGTCGTTCTCGAACATTTCGCCGCAATAGTGCACGGCTATGCCAGCGCGCTTGCAGATGTATTCGTAGTAGGCGCTTTCGTCGGCGTCCTGGAACCGACCCCACCGGCTGACGTCGTAGACCAGGATCGCTTCGAAACCCGCGTTGCCACTCTCGACATCCGCGATCAAGCGCTTCAAAGCATCGCGACCTTCCATGCGGAGGCCGCTGCGTCCCTCGTCGGCATAGGTCCTGATGATCTCGAAACCCCGGTGCTGGGCGTATTCCTTAATGATCCTGGCCTGGTTCTCGGTCGAGTACTGCTGATGCTCGGTCGACATCCGGACGTATTCGGCCGCGCGGCGCAGGGTGCCGGGGGGGCGGGAACTCACAACATCGTCCGGCATGGCGAAACACTCCTGCTTCGCCATGCACAGTGACGTCTGACGAAACCTCCAGTTTTCGCAAAGGACTTTATCGTCGGTTGACGCGGATGGTGTTGCCTATTGTGGGCAGAAGGTTGCCCATGGAGAGATCAGGCAATGAAACGGGATTTCAATCTGATGGTCGCAGCAGCGCTGCGCAATGAACTGGGCCAAAGCCGTCGCAGCATCAAGACCGTGATGAACTGGACAGGCGCCAGCGAACGCACTGCAAAGAACTGGCTGTCGGGGAGCTGCGGCCCCACCGGGCATCACCTGGTGGAACTGGCAAAGCACTCGGACGAGGTGTTCGACCTCTTCCTAGTCTTGAGCGGACGCCGGCCAATGATCACCTCGATGTCACTCGTCCGACTGCGGGCCCATCTGGCGGCCACGATCGAAAGGCTGGACCGCCAAATCGTTTAGGTGTGCGTCTGATACGCATGCCGATCATATGAGGTTGCGCCTCTGGCATGGGCGCTAGCCAGACATAACCTGCTCCAAAGCGTTCAACGAATTGGTGCTCCTGCCATTGCCAATTGTGCAAAATGGGATCCGTTCTGTTGCCTCATCGCCCGCAGAACGTTCGCGATGTATCGGCCACGCATAATCTCAAGCAGACCGGTAGCTGTGAGCAGGCGAGCTATGCCATCCAGGACACACCGGCCATGGTGCAGCAGCACTATGGGCGCTTCCTGCCCCAGGACAAGTCCGCGATCGCGGCCAAGATCCTCAATCGGGTGTGGGAGGCCACGTAGACCTTCCGTCAGATTCTGTATGAGTTTTCCAGCGCGCCGTAGTAGCCGTCCTCAAAGCGATCGACTAGGTCATGATGTTGATCTCCCCTGAGCGAGTTCTCGATCGATCCGTGCAATTCGCGACGCATCATCAGGATTTCCATTTGGCCGAATGCAAAGGCAGCGGCCGTTGCCTGTCTCAGTGGGCGCGGCTGCATATACACGAAGTCGGGTCGGACAATTCGATCGTCACCCATGCGGAAGCCATAGACCGGGAAGTGGTTGGTCTCATCGACCGTCATCAAATAGGTGACCTCGTCATTGCCGAACCATCTGCGCGCCCGTCGCTTGTATCGGTGACTGTCGTGACCGTGCCGCAACAGATTGCCGATGATCTCGTCTGCCACGTCATCGGGGAAGCCCTGAAGCTCGCGCAGGCCAAGCTCGGAAGCCTGTTCGGCAAGATCAGGCAGTTCGATATCGTCGGCATTTTCCAGACAGGTGGCGATAATCCTGGCCTCGGCAATGCTGGCGCATTGCGCCACGGCTTTCTTCGCCGGACTCCCCGAGTCGACCAAAAGATCCAGCGAGGCATTGCCATTGTTTGCGAGCCGGCTGATCTGCCAAGTGTGACCGTCCAGACTGTCGCTCATGTAGTTCCCGTTGCGGGGTCTTTGCCAATGCATCGCCGTCTCCTGTGACGATGCTGAGCATGTGGGTGGATGATGCATAGAACCAGCGGTCGAAACTTCGGCCCGCTCGATGTCATTGCCTCGCCTTGCCATCGTTGGCATCATACCGGCGGATCTTCGAGTAGGTGCCCGAGAAGATGCGTGTCCCCGACATCCCGCCCAAGCCCATCGAGCCGATCACCCGCCTGTCCCAGTTCCGCGATGCCGGCTATGTCCTCATCAGCCATTGCTCGGCAGGTCGCGGCCACCAGCATGTCATTGTCTACGACACGGTGATGGCCACACATGGCGATGCCGAGGTCGATTACGCCTTCAAGGTCGCGATGACCTGCCCAGAATGCGGTGCTTCTGGTGGTGGCATGACCATTTTTTTGTTGACCGGATAACCCACGAGAATGGAGGCGCTTTTGCACGGCCACGGGGTGAGATCGATGCCCTTACCAGTCGCCATGATCTAGCGCGAATACTTGCCCTGACTAATCGCCACGCGAATGAATAGACTAGCAGAATACCGCTGGATGACTTGCAGAAAGCGCGGGTCCCAACGATATTTAGTTCCATTCCTTGGGGAAAGGGGGACTTCTTGGTAGAACCGCTCAGGATGACATATCCGAACGGCGTCCAATACCAGCGTCGGGACGATGTTGAAGCGATGATCGGCCAACTCGAGCAACTGCCTCGAGACCAGCTAATTCAACGGATGCAGATATCGACGCCGACCCATCCCGACTTTGTTCCGCCGGAGTGCATTCTCCATTTCGTTCGGAAGTCAAAGCAAGACAATTCCACTCGCCAGTTCGAACTCATGTACAAGGCGCTGCTGGCGCGGGTGGTGTACGCTGGGACAGTGCCGGGCGCATATCACTACGTGAACGGAAAGCAGGCTATTACCGGTCGGGCCGCCAAGATTGTGGAATCCGTCGTTTTCGCGTTCGAGCTCAAGTTGACCAAGGACCGGAACGGATATTTGGCTGGGCTTGACTACTACGAGGTCAACTTCGCCGATTCCATCAAGTCGCTGCGATCGACCGCCCGCGCCAAGGTCGATCGCGAGGAGAGCCGCAATGAACCGCTCTCGTACGACGACGACGAGGCGATCTCCTCCGAGGTGGAAAAGGCAGCGGGCGCGTTCGATCCCCAGAATCGCGAAAAAATTGATGATCCGGTTTACCGGTCCGCCCTCGACGCTGCGATCAGCAAACTACCTGCAGAAGAACGAAGCGTGATTCTGCTCTCCCGGAAGGGCTACCAGGATGCCTCCATCGACCCGGATGTCATCACCATCTCGAGTCTGCTCGATTGCAACGACCAAACGGTGCGCAATCGGCGGAAACGGGCCATTGGTAAGCTCAAGAAGGCTTTGGAGGAATTAGAATGACCCGCCCAGTTGAAGATGTGGAGAACATCCTGGCCGCATTCGCGATCGAGCCGAGCCACGACAAGGCCACTCTGGACCGCTACATGACGACCTATCCCGACCTGCAGACCGACCTGCTCGATCTGGTGCTCGAACTCGAGCTGGACGGCGAGAACGACACGCCCATCGATATGGAATCGCCGTTGGTCTTGGCATCCTGGAACAGGTATTCGTTGAGCTCGACGGCACCGCTGACCGCCAAGGGCTTCACGAAGGAGGTCGCGGTCAGCATCGGGGTCAGGACCATGGTCGTCATGCAGCTCCGAGACCGCGCGGTCCAGATCGCCTCGATCCCGTCGCGCTTCCTTTCCCGCCTGGCCGAAGCCTTGAGCACCAGCGTGGACGAGCTGACCGCCTACTTGAGTGAGCCGCGCACGCTCGCGACCGGAGCGAGCTACAAAGCGGATGGCAAGCCCAGCGTCGGACCTCAACTGACGTTGCCGGAGCTGCTGGCGCAATGCGGCCACAGCCCGGACGAGATCGCCCAACTGCTAGAAGAGGCGTGAGATGGACGCCGTCGAGGTCGCAAGGCGGCGGGGAGCCGAGATCAATGCCGAACTGATCGCCGGCGGGGCCGACATCCGCATGCCGTACCAGCTGGCGCTGGCCGCGGCAGCCAGGGCGGGCGTGGAGGTGCAACGGGTCGACAAGGGCAGCGCCATGCTGAACGGTGCCCGCGCCATCTACGATCCCGACATGCCGCTCATCGCCCACGAGACGACAGGGTCCGAGTTCGACGATGCGTTCCTGGTCGCGCACGAGGTGGGTCATGTGGAGCTCGGCGACCGCACGCAAAGGTACGAGACGACGGATGTCGATGCCTCCAGACCCGCGGAGATGCCGCCGGTAGGGGCGGAGCGTGTCGAGGACTACAGCCGGCGCCAGAGGCGTGAGGTCCAGATGGACCTGTTCGCCCGCGAACTGCTCCTTCCTCGTGCGACTGCGAAAGCCCTCCATATCGATGGCGGGATGACGTCGGTCGATCTGGCTACGCATATCGGCGCGCCGCGTGCGGTTGTAGTCCAACAACTGCTCGATGCCCTGCTTCTGCCCGTGGTGGAGGCGGAAAGGCAAAAAGAGAATATCGAACGCCCGTTGAACGACCAGCAGAGGGCCGCGGCCGAGCACTTGGGCAATGCCTATCTTCTCGAAGCAGGTCCCGGCACCGGGAAGACCCAGACGCTCGTCGGCCGGGTGGCGTTCCTCCTTTCCAAGGGCGTCGACCCCCGCGGGATCCTGGTGCTGACCTTCTCGAACAGGGCGGCCGGCGAACTGTTCGAGCGCATCGCCGAAGTCGACCCGGAGGCCGCTGCCGCCATGTGGATCGGCACCTTCCATTCCTTCGGACTCGACCTGGTGCGCCGGTTCCACGATCTGCTCGGGCTGCCGGACGATCCCAAGATGATCGATCGTGCCGACGCGATCGGTCTCCTGGAGGCCGAAGCGCCTCGCCTCGAGCTGAAGCACTATAAGAACCTTTGGGACCCCACCGACAATCTCGACAGGATTCTGGCGGCCATATCGCGCGCTAAGGACGAGCTCGCAACGCCGCAGGACTACGCCATCCTCGCAGATGCCATGCTCGCCGCCGCTGGGGGCGACGACGACCTGCGCATCGCGGCCGAGAAGCAGATCGAGGTGGCTGGGGTCTATCGCCGGTACGAGGAGATGAAGGGCGCGTCGCAGCGTCTGGACTTCGGCGACCTAGTTACATTGCCGGTCAAGCTCCTGACCGAGCACGAGGACGTCCGCAGCGCCCTTTCCGAGGACTATGCGCACATCCTTGTCGACGAGTACCAGGACGTCAACCGGAGCAGCGTGGCGCTGCTTAAGCTGCTTCGTCCTACTGGTCAGCACCTATGGGCGGTCGGAGACGCGAAGCAGTCGATCTATCGTTTCCGCGGCGCGTCGTCTGTCAACCTGGGGAATTTCGCCGTCGATTTCGCGGGAGCGGAAGGCGGACGACTGATCGTCAACTACCGCTCGGGCGAGGAGATCGTCGAGACCTTCTCCCGCTTTGCCGCTACGATGAACGTCGCGAAGGGCAAGGACTCCGGCCTCGTTGCGCAGCGGGGTCGCCTCGGCCACCCGCCCGAGCACTGCCAGGTCGACTACGCCGCCGACGAGATCGAAGCGGTGGCAGAGGCCATCGAAGCGTTCCGGAAGGACGGCATCGACTACCGGGATCAGGCCATCCTCTGCACTGGCAACGACAAACTGGCCAAGATCGGCGCCGCCCTCGAGACCTTGGGCATTCCGGTGCTGCATTTGGGCAGCATCTTCGAACGATCCGAGGTGAAGGACCTGCTTTCGCTGCTGTCGATCCTGGTGGACAAGCGGGCAATGGGCATCGTCAGGGCGGCCGCTATGCCTCAGTTCCAAATGAGCATCGGCGACGTGTCGCTGGTCGTCCAGAGCCTGGCCGCCGGCTCCACGACCGACCAGATTTGGAATCCGTCGCCGGAGCAGCTTCCCGACCTGACGGCACCGGGTCGCGCAGCGCTCGGCGCGCTGGGCGTGGCGCTGCACGGCTTCGATGAGAAGTCCTATCCCTCGGAGGTGCTCGCGACCCTCCTGCTCGACCGCACCCGCATTGCCGCCGATCTGGCTTCGCAGACCACGATCTCGTCGCGGGCGAAGAGCATCGCGATCTGGCAGTTGATGAACTTCGTGCGCAATCCGGCCCCCGGATCGGGTGCACCAATCTCTAGTCTTCTCGATCGCATCCGTCGACTGGTCAGGCTCGCCGACGATCGCGACCTTCGGCAATTGCCAACTGCCGCCCAGAAGCTCGACGCCGTTCGGCTGATGACCATCCACGGCTCCAAGGGCCTGGAATTCCGCGCGGTGCACTTCCCCGGTGCCAACAACACCACCATTCCGAGCACGCCGAACCGGTTTCAAGGTGTCGAGACCCCGAACGGCCTGGTGCGCGACCTGTCCGGCACCGGCAAGGAGCTTCGGGTCAAAGCGCATGTCGACGAGCAGGAGTGTCTGTTCTACGTTGCCATGTCCCGGGCGAAGGATCGGCTGGCGATCTACACGCCCACTATGAAAAAGGGTGGGACGAAGTGGGGCCATTCCGAATTCCTCGACCGCATCGTGCCGCCGATGCGGCGCCACCGCGTGGACCCGGCGATCGAGCTCGTCCAGGCCGACGACTCGCTGGTCGACATCGTGTTCGATGGTAGCGTGTCCTTCGCCGCCACGCGATTGGCGACGCACGCCAGCTGCCCACGGCGCTTCTACTACTCCCATCTGCTCGGCGTCGGGGGGAAGCGGACCGAGACCACGTTCATGAAGATGCACGATGCCGTTCAGGCCGTGGTGGACTGGGTCGTCGCCATGGAGCCGCACGAGGTCTCGTCGGAGGAGGTCGCCCAGCGGCTCTCCGGGGCGCTGGAGGCAACAGGCGTCAGCGCCAGCGGCTATGCAGCCGAGTATCGCGGCATCGCGCAGTCGCTGGTCGACCGGCTCATCGCCAGCCGTGCGGGCATGACGAAGCTGGAGGACCCCGGCCTCAGGCATGCCGCGGCCGCTGCTAGCATCGACATCCGGGTCGACGAATTGCTTCGGACGCCAGAGGGCGGCATCCTGGTCCGCCGGGTGAAGACGGGTCAAACCGTCAAGTCGGCATTGAGCGACCTGTCGACGATCTCGATGTTCCTCGCGGCGAAGGATGCCTTCCCCACCTCGACCATCCAGATCGTGCACCTGGCCGAGGACGAGCCTGTCACCATCGAGATCGAACCCAAGAAATGGGCTGCACGGCGCCAGGAGGTCGATGACGTGCTGTCGACCATCGTCGCCGGCGACCTGCCGCTGGATCGAACGGGGCGCCCATGCCCGAAATGCCCATCGTTTTTCATTTGCGGCACGCTGCCCGAAGGCACGCTCGTTAAAAAAGTTTGAAGATCGCTTACCGGTTCGGCGAACCGGCTCAGATCAACTCCCTGTAGGGCACGCAATTGAGCGACATGCCCACGGAGAGAACGATTATGACTTCTGAACTTAATGCGGCCGAGGCCGCCAATACCGCGTACCGCATCCGCACTACCACCGATGGCGTGACCTTCAAGGATGCTTCCGTCCCCGATCCTATCCCTCTCGGCCGCCAGATCCTTATGGCAG
This sequence comes from Devosia rhizoryzae, assembly GCF_016698665.1. Taxonomy (NCBI): domain Bacteria; kingdom Pseudomonadati; phylum Pseudomonadota; class Alphaproteobacteria; order Hyphomicrobiales; family Devosiaceae; genus Devosia; species Devosia rhizoryzae. Next base: position 3,056,948 of record NZ_CP068046.1, on the reverse strand, counting down.
CGGGTGTTCGCGACATCGAGAACAACATCCTCTACGCGATCCTGCCTAACGGCGAGTTCGAGGACGTTCGCCTCGACGAGACCTACGACCTGCGCGCCAAGGGAACCGAGGTATTCGCCTACTTCGAGAGCGACCGTGCCTTTAACTTCACCATCGAGCAGCGCCAGATGTCTTGGGGCCGCAACCTGATCAGCGGCAAGGCGGTCCGGAACCTCGCCGGCGTGGACGAGCGCTACACCATCTACCTCGAAGTGCGCGGTGGCCATGACCGCCCCATCGGCGACACCGATCTGGTAGATCTGTCCGGCAAGGGCATCGAGAGGTTCATCACGGTGATCCGCGAGACCACGGAGGGTCTTGGTGCCCTTCCGTCCGCCGACCGCCAGTTCATTGAGGACCATGGCCTGACTTGCGAAATGATCGCCGACGCGGGCTCGACCGGCGTCGTGATCAAGAACTTCCCGCTGCCTCCCGGCAAGTTCGATCGCGACGTGGTGGACGTGATGATCCAGCTGCCGGCGGGCTATCCCGATGCCAGCGTCGACATGTTCTTCACCATGCCGTGGATCAAGCTCAAGGCCACCGGTCGTTACGCGAACTGCGCCGACCAGCCGCACCTGTTCGGTGGCCAGAATTGGCAGCGCTGGTCGCGCCACGCCGAATGGCGGGCCGGCATCGACGGCATCCGCACCATGGTGGCCCGTGCTGAACTCGCTTTCGCGAAGGCGGCCTAGGATGGTGGCCCTCGACATCACCGTCCTCGAGCAGCACATGGACCTCCTGCGTCCCTTGCTTCCGGCGCGCGATGCGCCGGAAGCCGCCGCCTACATGCTGCTGGGCGCCTCCGACATCGCCACCGACCCTTGGACCGGGCAGCCTCGGCTGCGCCTGATCTCTCACCGGGTCGTAGGCATCCCTGCCGCCGACAGGATCAGCGCGTCGCCGGTCCACGTCACCTGGAGCACCACAGGGTTCATGCGCCTGCTCGGTGATGCCACGATCGCCGGAAAAGTGCCTGCGATCGTGCACACCCATCCCGGCAGCCATGCCTTCTTCTCGGAGCAGGACGATCGCAACGAGCGCGAGCTCGCCCGAACCGCGAGCCTCAAGGGCGTTCGTGGCCTGGTTAGCATTGTCTTGGGTGGCGACGGATCGATCTGCGCCCGTATGTGGACCGATGCCAACGGCTACACTTTGGCCGATGCGGTGCAGATCGTTGGTGGCCGTTTCCTCCGCCACGCCTCCAACGGCGATGACTTCGATGCGCCGCACCTTGACCGGCAGCGACGGCTGTTCGGCGACCGGTTCAACGAGACCTTGCGCTCGTTGCGGGTTTGCGTCGTCGGCTGCGGCGGCACGGGCAGCCCGGTCGCCCTGCTGCTTGCCCGGTTGGGCGTGGGCCGCATCTCCCTTATCGACAACGACACTCTTGCCGAGAGCAACCTCAACCGGGTCCACGGATCGCGCAGGCATGACGTCGGCATGCTCAAAGTCGACATCCTCAAGCGCGAGATCGAAGCCATGGGCGTCGACTGCCATGTGGTCACCAGCCAGGCGTGGGTGAAGTCGGAGGAGGTCCGGGACACCCTGAAATCGGCCGACTTCGTGTTCGGATGCACCGACGACAATTCCGGCCGCATCTTCGTCAATCGATTGGCATACTTCTACGGCATCCCGCTGATCGACGTCGGCCTCCGGATGGTCGCCGCCAGCGAAACGCACGGCAACGACCTAAATGGACGCGTCACCACCGTCTTGCCCGGCCGTCCCTGCCTGATCTGCTCGGGCGTGGTCAATGCTGCACGGGCCAACGAAGAGGACCTCGAACGGAGCCGGCCGGACGAGTTCCAGAAGCGCAAGGCGGAAGCCTATGTGATGGGCGGCGGCGACCCGGCACCAGCGGTGGTCACCTTCACGACGGAGATGGCGACGACGGCGGTCAACGAAATGATAGCGGCGCTGACGGGCTTCCACGGCAACGACGGCATGGTCCCCAACCGGGTCCGCCGCTGGCATGCACGGGATGAACGGTTTACCGCCCATGGCTCCCGGGAGGGCTGCCCAGTCTGCAACGCAGATGGTTCTCGCGGCGCCGGCGACGTCGTCCCGTTCCTCGATGCGGTGAGCTAACGATGAGGAAGATCGTGGCAAGACTGCTCAGGGCCCTGGGCGTGATGAAATTCGATTTCCTGGCCGAGACGGCGTCGACCTTTCCGTCCGACGCTGGCCTCGCCCAAGGCAGACTCGTTGTCGTGCGCGATGGCGACGTTGAGAAATGGGCCTGCCTCACCTGCCCGGGCGGATGCGGTCGCACCATCAACCTGTCGCTGAACCCCTTACGACGTCCCAAATGGACCGTCGCCATCGACTTCTGGCGCAGGCCCACGCTGCTGCCCTCCGTCCATCAATTGAACGAATGCGGTTGCCACTTTTGGATCAAGGGTGGTTGCATCGATTGGTGCCAAGGCGGACGGCCAAAGGACAATAGCGCGATGCACGGGCGTCATTGATCGGCAAGCAGCCAGAGTCTGAAGGAGTTGGGGGCCGATTTAGCGTCATAGACAAATCATGTTCGGCTTCAGTCGCCGTCATTCTCGGTCGAAAGCACCACTCTGCCGATATGAGAGAGCTTGGCAGCTATACTCTCAATGGTCATTGAGCCGGAGGCCGGTGGTGCGCTGCTTCCCAACCTCGTGGATGCAGCCGGCCTACCGACGGTCGCGAGTTTTCCGGTCGGCATGGAAAAGAGGCCCAAGAGGAAATAGGTCAACCTCGGGTCCACTTGGCGCTCGAGACCGTGCGATGCCCATCTCGGTTAAGCATCTCAGCAACCTGCCGAGGCTTTGGGATGACCCTTGCTGAAAAACATTGTTCCCAGCCACTGCAATCGCTGGGAACAATGTTTGGAACGGAGATCATCAAGCGGGCTTCTGCCTGCCCCGTGGATCAGTGTAGACCAAGTCAGAACAGCTTCATCATTGCCGCATCTGTTTGGCTTCCTTGAGCAGAGATTCCAACTCCACTCGTGTGGTCTGCTTCAGTCGGGAGAGCCCTATGTGAGAGGCCATGTGTCCAGCAAGGTCTCCCCTGCCATTGCTTATCACAGCCATTGCCAAGCCCAGCTTCTCGGCTTGGGGGACGAAATCCCAATCTCTTAGCTGGTCGCCAACCTTGGCGCCTCTGAACGGCACCAGCTCCACTGGCGACTGACCGGCAGGCCAAAAGGTCGTCTCGCCATTGCTGTCGCGAGAGGTCTTCCGGTCTTTCGACACGGATGCCCAGACCTGCTGCTTGATCTGGGGACCCGTTCGTTGAAAGCCATGTGCTCGCGCAATGATCTCGCTGAGGTGCCTGAACGTGATCGGACCGAGCCGGTCGATCAAATCCAAGGCGTAGGGCTTGAGCACGCGGCGATAGCTGGCTTCATAAAATGTAGATGCATCCAACCTATGCGCCGCCTGCTCAGCCTGCTGCATAGCTGGTGCCGAGCCGGCCGCCACAGGGCTCGAGACAAGCATGTCGGGGCTCTTGGTGGACTCCATCGACGAAGCGCTCGTGCCCTTTCGTATGGCGCCAACCTTGGCCAAGCGAATGCTGCCTCCAACGAGGACCTCTATCTCGTCATCCTTTTCGGCGCCCAGTAGAGCCATGCCCAGAGGTTCGCTGATATGGACGATGCCCAGTTCCGGGGCATTCCTGGATTTGCTCAAAGTGACTTCGCGGTCAGTGCGATCGCCTTGCAGATAAATGACCTGCACCGTGTCGCCGACTTCCACGGCGTTGGGAGGTGGGGTGGTCTTTGCCGGCCGTTGAGCCGGTGCAGGCGCGGCCGGAACGATCTCCGAAACTTCGATGTCGTTTCGCGCAACAGCGAGAGACGGGGCCTGCGCCTGGAACAGATCCTGGAGCCGAGAGGCTTCACTCGCAGATTTCTTCTTGAGCTCTTCCAGTCTCGCTTCGACCGCCTGTCTCAGCCTTCCTGCTTCCTTGGAGGGATCATTGAACCAGTCGGTGGACCAGATGCGGTGCAGTTTCCAACCGAGCCCATTTAGGACCTGCTCGCGCAGACGGTCGCGGTCGCGGGCCGATTTCGAGGAATGATAGGCAGCACCATCGCATTCGACGCCCATGATGAAACCATGCGGCCAGGACGGATGCTTGATCCCGATGTCGATCCTGAAGCCAGCAACGCCTACCTGTGGCACCGGCACGAAGCCCATCGAATGCAGCTGCTTGATGACGAATACCTCGAACTCGGAGTCTGGCTCCATGTTCTTGTTCTCGCCGGCATGAAGGATGCCAGTTGCAGAATATTCGAGCCAACGCTTGAGCATGAAAGCACCGGGATTGGCACTCTCTTCTGCGCGGATGTCCGCCGCGGTCATCGATGAGAAGGTCACGATCTGCTGCTTGGCTCGCGAGAACAGAACGTTGAGACGGCGGCGGCCGGCCAAGCCTGAAATCGGCCCAAATCGCTGCATGACCGGTCCACCAGCCTTTTCAGCGCCGTAAACAGTGCCGATGAAGATCACGTCGCGCTCGTCGCCCTGCACGTTCTCGAGGTTCTTGATGAAGAAGCGTTCAAGACCATCGTTCTTCTCCTCCCATGCTTCGACATAGGCAGTTGCGGTCTCGTCCTTCTCCAGGCGATGGGCCCATTCTTCGAGCAGCAGGTCGCGCTGCTTCTGATTCAACGTGACCAGACCAAGGGATCTATCGGGATATTGCCGCATGAAGCGCAGGGTGGCCTCGATCATCGCCTTGGCTTCATCGGGATTGACCCCTGACTTGTAGTTCCCGTTGACCGAGACCAGCGAGACACCGAGGTCGTCGCGGCCTTCTGCCGGTGATGGGAAGACGATCAGGTCGTTGTCATAGATGTGCTGGTTAGAGAACTGGATCAGTGCCGAATGCTTTGACCGGTAGTGCCACCGCAAGCGACGGGCAGGACGGAAGACGCCGTTGGCCATCTCCAGGATCGATTCATCGAGGACGGTTTCGTCTTCATCCAGGTCCTCATCCTCGATCATCTTACGGAAGAAGCTTGTTGGCGGTAACTGGTTGGTATCGCCCACCACCATTGCCTGCTTCGATCGCGACAATGCACCTACGGCATCTTCAGGCGGCATCTGCGACGCCTCATCGATTATGCATAGGTCGAAAACAGCATCGCGTGGCAGATATTGAGCCACGGCTAGAGGCGACATCATCCAGCAGGGTTTCAGTTCCAGCAGTGCGCGACCAGCTCGTCGGGTCAGATCCCTGACAGGCAGGAATTTCTGCTTCTTCGACATCTCGTTCTGAAGCAGCGCCATTTCCGTCAGATCTGATTTTCGACCAACGTAGTTCCCAGCCGGCGGTTTCGCAGATCGAGCAATGTTGGCCCGAAGCTGCCGACGGGTCAGCTTGATGATCTCGGTGTCCAAGCGCGCCAGAGTGGCCCGGAGCTCGTCGAGCTTCTTGCCAGGATATTTCGCAAGCCTTGACCCATGGACATCGTAGACCCGCATGGCCATGGCTCGATAGATCACCGCCTCCAGCAGAGCTGGCAGTTCGGTCATGGGTATGCCGTTCTCGTCGAGTTCATCCAGGACCCAGCCAAGCCCGAGCTTGTCCATTTCGTCGCAAGCCACGCCGAACCGGGAATGCACATAGATGCCGGCTTCGTCCTGAGCGGCTTCGCCGAGATAGAGCGCAACCTCCTTTGTCCCAAGCTTCGAGACGTCTTCTGCAAGGGTCCGACCCGCCTTGGTCACAAGCAGTGACAAGGCGGCATTGGCCTTGAGCTCGAGGTCAATCGCTGACTTGGCGGCATCCCGTGCAGCTGCGACTCGACGCTGACGTACGGCAGCAACGGCGCCGTCTCGACCAATCGTTGCTCGATCCAGAGCATCGATCATCGACAACTCGGCGGTAAACACCTCGCGGGTCGTGCGATGACCTTTGAAGCGCTGCCCAAGCAGCTTCGACATGTCCTCCCGTGCGTCCAGGCGCTGAAGGTGGTCGGAGGACTGCCGAGCCTCCTCGAGAAGCGCCGGCAGCGCGGCAGGTGAAATGCTGCTAGGGGACTTCAGGATGCCCACCAGGCTTTGCAACTCTGTGATGACGCGGTCCAGGCGGTCGATCTGCTGGCGCTGGTTTGCCACCTCCTGATCGAGCTGGCCGAATGTCACTGACCGGTCATCGAGACTGACTTCGGGTATCGTTGCGATCAGATCCAGGTCGCCAGTCTTGAGGAGCGCCCTGATCTCTCTGAAGGCCGGGCCCGGGAAAGCTGTGTCCACGGCCTTGTAGAAATTGCCCAGCAGCTCGAACGCGAAGAAATCGGTGTCGATACCACGGAACTGCAAGCCGAAGACGTTTCGAGCTTGGATGTCATCGCTGAATGCTCTGACGTCATCCTTCCATTTCGCCAAAGCCAGGAGCGATCTCGCCGCTTCGTCCTTATCGAAGTCAGGCCTTTGACTCAGGCCGAGATAGGCGCGTTTGGCATTGCGGAAGGGAGCAGTTACCCAAGCCAATGCCCCTGCCTTTGAAAGGACGTTGGCGTGAGTGCGCAGTTCGGCTGCATCCAGGGTTGTGGAGGTGTTCAACTGCTTGGCGAGGGTCTCCCGCTCTGTCTGCAGGTCACGGCCGTGACGGCAAAGCTGTTCCAGAAGGCCTGCTCCGACCGGCCCCGCCGTCAACTCGCTCCTCAAGGCAAGAGCGCCAGCATCAGTCGCTCTGACCATCACGCCCGCGCGGGAAATGACATCGATTGGCAGCGAACTAGCCGGCGACCAATAGCGCACGAACTCGGCAAGCTTGCCGTGCGCCTCCAACAGGCCCGAGAGCACCTTCCTCAGCCGCGAAACTTCTTCACCAAGCTCTTCGACGTTCAGAGAAGCTATATCATTTGCGCTGCTGAAGGCCGCCAATTTGCCCAGGGCGTCTATCGTGCTGGGCAAGTCGGGTTCGTGTACCGCTTGCTCAAGGCCCTCTCGATAGCCGCGGGCCGCCTTACATTCTGCGAGGAATTCCTGCAGATGGGCTGTTCGTTGATGGTCAAGAACCGCACAAACGAACTCAGGATCAGCCCGATCGGAAATCGATGTCAGTTCCTCAAGCATGACGTGAACCGACGCCAAGGGTTCTCCAGTTAGATCAGCCTCGAAGCCAAGTTCGACTAGCGATTGCTGGCTGGACGCGAAATCAGAGAAGAGCCTTGAAGCGTCCTCTGCCATGCGCACAAGGTCCATCGCCACGAAGCGGTCTGCCGGAATGCATTCGAGCCCGGCCCAATAATCGCCGACCTCTCCAGTCTCATGCCAAGCTGCGGCAAGCGATTTCGCCTTATCCAGAGCCGACTCGATCTGGACGACATGCATGCCCTCAACGTTCGGAAACGTTGGAGTCTGCAATTTCCTCGGCGCGCTCTGCAGGACTTCATTGGTGGCGATGCCCTTGCCGAGGATGTCGTAGACCTTGAGGCCCGTCTTCCCGAACTGCGATGAGATCGCCTCGATGTATTCGCCGATCTCCCTCCGCACCTCTCTGAATTTGTCCAGACGACTGTCGTAGTCACGAGGTCCGGTGGTGTCGTAGAGCTCGATGCGCGCGCGAACGGACTCCACGACTTGTTCACGAGAAGAGCGCTCCGCCTGAAGCGGAAGCAGAAATTCTCCCAAACCAATGGCTTCGAGGCGAGATTTCACGACTTCCAGGGCGGCCATCTTCTCGGCCACGAACAGGACCTTTTTTCCCTGCGCCAACGCGTTCGCAATGGTGTTGACGATGGTTTGCGATTTGCCTGTTCCTGGAGGGCCCTCGACAGCGAGATTCTTGCCGTCGGCAACATCGACGATCGTGCTGAACTGCGAAGAGTCGGCGTCGAGAACAAGGTAAGGCGCCTTTGCCTCGATCGCCGGGTCATCCACGTTGTGCTCGTCGGCGAAAGGCGTATCGCCACCCGGTCCCGAACCACCGAACAGGCTTGCCACCACCTCGTTGTCGGAGAAGCTGCGACGCTGCGTGTCCAGGTCGACATACATCGCCATTCGAGCCGACGGGAAAATGCCGACGACCATCTGCCGGCGCACTCGCCAGAACATCGTCGATGGCGCGGCTGCTGCAACCTCCTGGAAGTACTCTTCGATGGAGCCGCCAGTGTATTTCGGCAGTTCAACACTGAATTCGCGCCTAAGCTTCTCACCCAAAACGAAGTTGGTTTCGGTCTCGTCGCCCTCCGACCGAAGCCAGTACTCAGCGCCTTCCTTGGTCTTTTTCTTCTCCAATTTCACCGGAAGAAGTGCCAGCGGAGCGAACGAAGACTCCGACCCATTTGGCTCACGCCATTCTAGGAAGCCAAAGGCCACGTGCAGGACGTTTATGCCTGTTTCCTGCTCCCAGGAGCGGAATTTCTCGATCAGACCATTCAGCTTCCGCTCGAGGTCTTCGGGTAGCAGAAGCGTCTGCAACTCGGGAGTGGAGTAGCCATCTTCCGGTGCATTGTCCGGCTCAGGCAAGTCCCAGCCTGGCTTGACCCCATTGATGAGCGCGTGTTCTTGCAGCGAGAGTTCGGTCTTCTTCTGCCTGGGCGGCATATTGAGCAACGCCCTGACCCGGTCTTTGAGATCGCGCTCGATCTTCAGAACGACATCCGCGCTGTCCTCGGCATTCGGATCCACAGCATCGAGCGCTTGCAGATAATCCTCATCGTAAAGACGTGCGCTCGAGAGCGCGTCTTGAAACCGTGGCACCTGCTCGTCTAGGGGGTCATCCTCTAGTGGCGGCAAGGCAGCGAAGCGAACAGAGACCTGATTGGTAAGGCTGTATCGAATAATCTCGGGCAGTGTATCGACTGCCCTCACCAACGTGCTGGTGCGCGGCGTAAGCTTTGTCGAGATCAGCGGATTACGACGTCCAAGGTCTAACAGTTTCGGACGTAGGTTCTCGATCCTCGTCTGGACCAGCTCCCCAAGATCAATTCCGCTCACTCGTATAATCCCTGCCCTGCCGACCCGTGAGTCAGAGTCGGTTCTCCATCTATTCGGGCGTGAGCTGATGCATCTCAAGAAGCAGTATTTCTCTCACCCTCCAATATCTTACAGCGAATATAGCCAAAAGCTATTCCCGACGAGCTATTACGAGCACGTAAACCCCTGGCATGTTGTCCTAAACAGAAAAGACCCGGCCACCGAAATGGCCGGGCAAGTGGCCCTCTAGGGGCTGTGCAACAAACAAAGAAAGATGCGGTCTTCCCCGCCGCCAGCCTTCACCCCGGCCAGGGATGGGTCAAAGCTGAGCGAAGTGCTCGACGAGCTGCCGCGCCTGGCTCAAGGACGTCGGGAACAATCGCATCAACGCCTTGCCTTTCAACTCCGTCACGTTGAGGTTCGAGTTCCGAGGCTTGTCTGCTGGATAGAGCTCCCGCTCGATTGCCGGGATCAGGCTGCCAGGCGCCAAGTGCGCAGCGACCCAGACCGCATTCTTCCCACCCGACCCTAGATCGAGAGCAATGGCATCGCCGCGCCGGTTATGGAAGGTGGAGATGTACTTGGTGCCGCCGGCGGCGCGCTCCGGATGCGGCTGCCACCTCGGGTCGCGCAGCATGTCGGCATTGAGACTCTTGTTGATGGTCGACATTGCAGGGTCTCCTTTTCAGATTCGGGCCGTGGCGCCGCTGTGGCGCACAACCAGATCGGTGTAGATGTCAGGATCTATGCCGGCGGCACCGGCCAGCGCTGCGGCGTCGTCGATCGTGCCGATATCGCCGCGCGTCCACTTCTTGATCACTTCCACTGGCAGGCCGCTGCGCTGCGCAAGGACATCGGTGGTGATCCTGTTGGTCCACGCATAGATGCCGAGCAGTGCGCCGACGTCGTCGATGGTATTGGCGCGTTCCGCTGCCCATGTCGGCCAATCGGCGCTCAAGCTGCCAGCATTGAAGTTTCGGCGTCCTGCCAGCCACTCCAAAGTGTCGAGCGGATCGCCGTACACGCCCAGCTTCAACTCAGACGGCATCGATCGGATCGGCTTGGTGCCTCCTGGCCCGACGAAGTTCCGCACGGACGAAATGTTCATGCCGGCCAGCGCCGCAATCTCGAAAGGGGCGAAGCCCAACTCCAGCTTCGAGTTTCGAGGAAAGCTTTGAAGGTAGTCGGCAAGATTGGCCTTTGCGGCAGCCGCCAAGTGCAAACCCGGAAGTGGCGCCTCGTCGCCGCGGTCCCGACGTTCCTGGAAGCGGTTGGCGTACTCGCTCAACGACGTCGCATAGGAGTCCCGCGGTATGGCCGAGAGGAAGTAGGTCATCCAATTGAGGGTGTCGGACTGGAAGTCGCCGGTGTCGATCTTGTCGAGCGGGGTTTCGTCGTGGACGAAATCGAAACACGCCTTCGCCGTCTTCCAGAAATGAGTGTCCTTCGCATCGAACTGCTCGATGTCGGAAAGTTCGTCTGCCTGAGATGCGGCCGAGCGGGTAGGGTCGTACGCACTCCCCAGCGCAGCCTTCCCTATCCCTTTGGACACGACGGTACGATCGCCAACCAGGCTCTGCGCCGCCACGGTGATGAGGAAGCTCCCCAGTTTCACGTCTTTCTCTATGTCGTCCCAGCTTGCAGTCTGCATTCGAACCCTCACTTATATGATATTATCGATATCACAAACCTACCCGACCGCAACTCCGAAAGTGATACTGGTTGCATCATTTATTTTTCTGATTCAGGCCGATTTCGAATTGACGGGGGGAAAGAGGTTCACTATCTGTTCATCATTGCAGCGAGAACCCGCCATGTCGCAGACCATGCACATCGCCATCGATCATGCCGAACGCGCGTTCGTGCTCGCTCCTTTGCATCTCGCCCTCATATCGATATCGGGCAAACGCGCTTCCTGAGCGCCTGAACCAATTCCGATATCACCACGCCCGCATGGGCATTGAGGACCGGCCCGCCGGGTGCATTCTTGCGCCCCGCTGCTGGCGAAGAGATTCAACATGGCCGACGAAAACAACGAAGACATCTGGGACAACGACGTCCTCGAAGCCGCAGAAGCAGAAGAGCTGCGCAATAGGCCGATTGGCGCAAAGCGGGGTGCCCATTTCCTGCTGCCGCAAGCCCTGGTCGAGAACGCCATCGGCATGGCCGGCATCGAGCAGATCAGGAACACGAAGTCCTTCTGCCTGGTGGCGCAGGCTCCATCCGTCGATTGGGTCGCACCGCTCCATCGGTACTTCCGGATGGGAACGGACTGGGATTTCCACCACAGCAAGACTGCGCCACCCAAGTACCAGGCGCAGCAGGACGAAGTGACGAAGGATCAAACGACCCAGGCAATCGCGATGGGAGGAAGGTGCCTCGGTGTGTCCCAACAGCTCTCGCTGCTGCCCAACGCCATGGTTGCCGCAGCAGACATGACCCTGGTCCTGCCTCACCCGACAGCTCGCGTGGTCAATGCGGTGATCAAGTCGGTCACCGGCAGAATGCCGCGCGGTCTCGATGACCGTACTGTTTCGGTGCTCGATTTCGGTGAGATCGCCACCAGCATTCGCTCCGGTTCATCGGCCCGCGCCTGTGTCGACCGGCTTCGTGCTGCTGCCCTGCGGAAGGTGCGTCCCGACCAGAGCGTCGACGACGCGCCACTGCTCGAGGATCTCCACGGCTATGGTGCTGCCAGACAATGGTGCAATGAGTTGGTTCAGGATCTCGATGCCTGGCGCCGCGGTGAAATCCCATTCTCGGCAGTTTCATCGAACGTAGTGCTGTCCGGTCCGCCCGGCGTCGGCAAGACGACATTGATGAAGAGCCTGGCACGATCTGCCGGTGTTCCGCTCATCGCCACCAGCGTTGGAAGTTGGTTCGCAAATTCGCCCGGATTCTTGGACTCGGTGATCAAGCAGATCGACTCGGCTTTTGCCCAAGCGCGGGCAGCGGCGCCGGCCATCCTGTTTCTCGACGAGATCGATGCCGTCCCGAATCGTGCCACGCTTTCGCCGAGGGGAGCCGACTGGTGGTTGCCTGTCATCACTCACCTGCTGACCGTATTGGATGGAGCGATCTCGGGCGCCACCGAGAATCTGATCGTCATCGGCGCGACCAACCACCCAGAGAAGCTCGACGCCGCCCTGGTAAGGCCTGGGCGCCTAAACCGGATCATCGAGATCGAACGCCCTGATGAAACTGCGTTGGCCGGCATCTTCCGCCAGCATCTTGGTGGTGAACTTGCCGATGAGGACCTGACCCAGGTAGCCTCCTTGTCGATGGGAGCGACCGGCGCCAACGTGGTGGAATTCGTAAAGTCCGCCCGTCGTCGTGCTCGGGCGGCCAAGCGACCGATGATGATGGTCGACCTCACTGCGGCGGTAGCGCCCGAGGAGGAACGCTCCCCCGACCTGATGAGGCGCGTCGCGATTCATGAGGCCGGTCATGCCGTGATCGCCCATGTCAATGGCATGGGGCGCATCCTCGGCGTCTCGATCGTCTTGAGTGGCGACAGGGGCGGCTTCGCCCATGTGGAGAACGATGGCCGACTGCCGACCAAGGAGGACGTGGAGAAGCTCGTCATGCAAAGGTTGGGTGGTCGTGCGGCCGAGCAGGTGATGCTGGCTTCGGTGGGCACCGGATCCGGCGGTTCCGAGCATAGCGACCTCGCGGTGGCCACGCGCCAGGTCGCACTGATGCACCTTGGTCTCGGAATGGGCGATGGCTTGGTCTATCGAGCCGATGAGGGCGGCGTCGACCACATCCTGGCCTTGGACCCCAGGATGACGGCGGTGGTCGATCAGGACCTGAAGCGACTTTATGCCGAAACCATCGCCCTGGCGCAGCGGCATGTGGACTTGATCGAAGCGGTTGCCAACGCGCTCATCGAGCACCGACACATCGGTCCCGCAAAATTCCTCGAGGTCGTCGATCGCGTCCATGCCGCCCGTCAGATGAAGGAGATCGGCAATGGATGATCTTCTCGTTCGAGTGCTGACCAGACTCCTCAGGGTGGGCGACGAACTGGGCGAACGAGCGTTCGAGGACGCAGCGCATCGATCCCTCGTTGCCATTGCACGGTCCGTGCAGATCGAGGCAGCCAGGAAGGCCGGGGTCGATGACCCCGGCCTCGGAGACGGCGTTCTGCCATTCCCAACGGTGCCTTCGCGAAAATCTCAGGACGCCGCATCCTGAGCATTCGTTAAAATCGTCTGCACTGGATTACCGGAATTGAAGGATCCAACGGCTATGGACAGCACCATGAGCAATCTTCGTCACATATCGCCCCTCGGCGCGCGGCTGGACCGCGGTGCAGCTTTGCACGCTGATCGGGCGAATTCCCGCTCGGCGTAGCTCTACCACCCTCCATCCCGCATCCGCACAAGACCTGCCCCTGGCCAAAGGCCGGCGGGCCGCCAGCACGACCGTCGTCGTGCCCGGCACCAACGGATGGAGACCGCTATGTACCAGGATAACCACCTTTTCTTCGAGGCGTATGACGCCCTAATGGCTGGCTTGGAGCCGTTCTCGGGCACCATCATCGCGCCCGCCGGACAGGATTGCTCGATAGTCTAGGCCACTCGTCGGCCCCCGTGTCGATCGGGCCATCACTATTGCGCCCAGCGTTGCTCAGCGCAAGATTCCCCGCCGCAAGCGCGGATCGAGGACAGGCTTTAAGATCGATCCGTTCCAACGACGCAAGGTCTGGTTCGAGAGCGGCTTGGAATCCTGGTGGCTCCAGGTTCTCATGGCGCATCCCGATGTCCATGAGATCCGTGAGCAGCAGCTCCTTGAGATTCCGGTCGGACAGAACTTGGTGAAGCATTACTTCGACTTCGTGGTCATCTGGAAGGATGGTAGCACCTCCGCCTGCGCCGTGAAGTACCGCAAGGATTCTACTGGTCTCGACGACCTGCTCAAGGCAGCAGCCAAGGAAGTGGGCGACGCTTTCGCTAGCGACTATCGCATTTTCGGCGAGGACGGCATCAACCGAACCATGCTGTGGAATGCCAGCTGGGTCATCCGCTGCGGCAAGGACCACGACTACGAAGCCCAGGCGGCTCTTGCCGGTGTCCTGGCCAATGCAGGTCGTTCCGTCCGAGTAGCCGATTGCGACGCCATCGTCGGCGACGGACAGCGGGGCAGCCGAGCAGCCATCGCGCTGATCAAGTCCGGCAAGCTGGTTATCCCGGCCGACGAACGCCTGGGGCGGGACACCGTCCTTGGCAATCTCTTCACCAACTGAGCAATCGGGGGCGGCCGCGCCGCTCCCTGTTAACCCGTCCTAGTACGTGGGGACGCCACGTTGCCGGGACGAAATCAAGGGCTCCTACGATGAACGCCATCACTGTCAGGCACCAGACCTTCGGCCGATACGACCGCATCAGGATCGGCAAGGCCAACTATCGGTATGTCCGCTGGGAGGAACAGGGCGAGGACGGGGGTGCCCATATCCTGCAGCTCACCGCCGATGGGCTGCTGCTGGACGATCAGATCCGTCTGACCGACAAGAAGATCGCAGAGCACCAGCGTCTCAAGAACTTCAAGGTCGAGCCCGCCTATTACACCAAGGCCCTCAACGAGCTGCGCTTGCGCCAAGACGATTCCAACCTGCTCGCCCTTTCGGAGGATCAGGTCCGCACGGTGATGTGGAAGACCGAATGGTGCGTTCGCTTCCATAACGCACGGATCTCTTCGGCAACCTCATTCCGGCCCAAGATGACGGACAAGGAGATGCAGATCTTCATCGACAGCGAAATGCACTTCATGAACCGCTGGTACATCCAGAAGTTCAAGGAGGCACGGCCACTCGGTCGTCCGGTGAAGGTTGTAGGCCACGCCGGTGGGGATGAGTCGGCCAAGGAGCACAAGCCTTTCGACTATCCGAGCCCCGCAACCCTCCGGAACTGGTTGCGGCTCTACAACCGTGCCGGCGAGCGCATGGCGGCCTTCGCGCCGCGGTATCATCGCTGCGGCAACCGCGCGCAAATGGATGCCGAACTCTCCGCCATCGTCGATGAGTGCGTCGACGGATATGCCAATCGAGGATGCCCCACCCGCAAGGACATCCACGACCAGGTCGAAATCGCGGTCAGAAAGTACAATGCCAAGCACAAGGACCGACCGCCGGCGTCGGTCAGCCAAGCCACGGTCAACCGACGCATCTCGAACCTCGACCCATTCTACGTCGACGTAGGGCGTCTCGGCGTCGACCGTGCGGTGCGTAAGTATTCTCTCGTCGGCAAGGGCGTCGAAGTCGACCTGCCGCTCGAGCGCGTCGAAATGGACGATTGGGAGGCAGACCTGCAGGCCATCCTGGCTCCTACGGAATTCTGGTCGAAGATGAATGAGAAGCAGCGCGCGGCCGTCGCTCGGGTCCGTTGCACTGTCACTGCTGCCATCGACTGTCGAACCAGGTCCATCGTCGGGTTGAACGTCTCCGAGAGCACGCCATCCACGCCGGCCAGCAAAGCCGCGCTCAAGTCCATCACCGAGGACAAGGCCGAGATGGCCAAGTACGGCGGTGCCAAGCGCGATTGGCCTATGTTCGGCAAGCCGGACAATTTGTTCACCGATGGCGGTCCGGTGTTCAAGGGCGAATTCCAAGGGGCGGCAGCAGCGTTGGGTCTTGATGTGACGCGGCCAGACCCGGATCCTCGCCAACGCGGTACTATCGAGGCTTTCTTCCGCTACCTAAGGCGATGCTGCCGATACTTCACCGGCCAAACCTTCAGCAACGTCGTGGAGAAGGCCGACTACGATGCCGAGAAGATGGCTAGTCTCACTGTGGACGAATTCCGCAAGGCCATTATCCGCTTCATCGTTGACGTCTATCACAACAAGAAGCATCGGGGCTTAGCGTACGAAACGCCCTTTAATGCATGGCAAAGGCTGACCAAGAACGGGGCACCGGCGACCATCACTCTGGCCCAGCGTCGCGCTGCCTTCGGCTTCCGGCATGAGGGCGTCACCCTGGACAACCAGGGCGTGCTGTATCTCGGCATTTCCTATAATTCCGCAGCACTAGGCGAAATCCTGATGAAGCGCGGGTTCAGAACCAAGGTGACCTTGATCATCGATCCGGAGGACTTGGGCACGGTGTTCGTGCTGGTGCCGTCCAATCTCAGGAAGGGCTTGCAAGCCAAGTTTCCTATGGAGATGCACGACGAGTTCCTTGAAGTTTCGGCGACAGATGAGCGGTTCCAGGGCGTGACGCTATCAAACCGACTGCTCGGAAATCAGGCCGTGCTCGATTTCGTCAAGCAGTCGCAGAAGGACGGCGACAGCTACCGCATCGATGGGAACGAAGCCCTTACCGAGAAGGGCAAGAAGGCAGCGCAACGAGCGGGTTTGCCCACTCACCTTCTGACCAAGCCGGCGTACGAACGCGTCGTGGCAAAGTTCCGCGTCACGGGGGCTCAGTCGACCGGTGCCCCTGTGATCGGCAATGCGCCAGTTGCCGTCGGCCAAAACGCTTTGGGCAAGGTCGTTGCCACCTCGAAGACGACACGAACCAAAGCTGCACCCAAGCAGGTGCAGCTCGATGCATTGGCAAATCCACCTGTCGAACAAGTTGCAGAGCCGCTTGCCCCTGTGGCGTCCACCCCACCTACACCGCAGCCTCCAGCTCAATTGCCAAAGACCGCCAGCAGAAGCATCAACCAGGGAGACGACGATTGAGCCTTGACCAGTATGATGCCCAAGACGACTTTCTGGCGCTCATGCGCAGCCGCATGCCCGAAAAGCATCAGGCCGCCGGCAACGTGCTCGATTGCGTCAATGCGGTCTATGTCGAAAGCCCGAGGGACACGATCCTCCGCAATAGCTTCGACCGCTTCCTGGGCTATGTCATGGCAGACCAGCGCCATGGTCGACGTGGCAAGGGGAACGCGTTCTTCATCACTGGCCAGAGCGGCGCCGGCAAGACGGACATCGTTGAAAATCTTCTCGCCGCGCACCCGGTGATGCAGCCCGCGGCGGTAGGGGTCAGCATGGTGCGTCCTTGGGTGCAGGTCTCTCTGCAGGGGCCAGCAACATTGGGTGTTCTGGGTCGACAGATCATGTCGGTGAGTGGTTACGACGTAAAGCCAACTATGCGCGAGAACACTGTTTGGGAGCTTCTGCCGGGCCAGCTGGAAAAAGCAAAAGTCCTCCTGGTCCATATCGACGAGACCCAGCACCTCATGTCGAAGGGGGCTGCGACGGATAAGGTCGCTTCTGCCCTGAAGGGCCTCATGAACCACAAGCCCTGGCCGGTCAGCTTCATCCTGTCAGGCATGCCCAAGATCAACGAGCTCAAGGTGCAGGACGAGCAAGCCGAACGCAGGAACTTCAGTCTGGCTCTGGCAGCTCTTCATCCTGAAGCGGACATCGACCTGATCGTCGAGATCATCAAGAAGCATTGCGAGGCTGCCGACATGAAGTGCGCTGCCCTGATCGCGACGGACATGCCAAAGCGAATTGCCCATGCAGCCAATTACCAGTTCGGTCGCATCTGCGAAGTCGTCATCTCCGGGATCCATCATGCCCTACTCGCCGGTGACAAGGAATTGCTGCGGGAGCACTTCGCGAAAGCGTATCGTGACCACTCCAACACCAGGGGGCTCGACGACCTGAATCCTTTCCACGCCGATGATTTCCTGGGCATCAACGCAGGTTACTTCTCGATCAGCGCCGGTGACCACACGTGAACGAGCGCTTCATTCTCAACCCCCTTCGCTTCCGGCATGCCCATGAACCCAGGGAGACCGGTCCGGGTTTCGCCTCACGCCTTGCCGCCATGAATGGGCGTCTGATGGGTGAGATGTTCCAACACATGGGCATCCAGCCCCATGCGGTGGACAACGGCGTTGAAGCTGCGGTGCGCATGGTGGCCGACCTTGGCGATGTCGATGCCGAGCGCCTGCTGGCCCTCACCCCCAAGCCCGTCGATGGCAAGCGCGAATACCATGTCGCCGGCGAAGTGCTCGGCCCGCTGGGAATCAATCGCACCTTCTTCCGGTATTGTCCGCACTGCGTTCTCGAGGACCTGAAGCAATTCGATGGCCCTAAGCACGGGCGCCCATGGCTGCGGCTCGAATGGACAATCCTGCATTACAGGGCATGCCACCATCACAACGTCTATCTGGTCGACGCTCAACCTGTCCGCCGGCGTTTCCAACCCTTCGATTTCTCCGAAACCATGCAGGGACTGCTGCCCAGCATGGAGACCATCGCAGCCGAAACCTTGCCGGCCAGTCCGTCCCGCTTCGAGCAATGGCTCGTCGCCCGCACCGATGGGGTCAAGGACAGCAGCAACTTCCTCGACACCCTTCCGCTCTACGTCGCGGCCCAGTGGTGCGAAGCCTTGGGTGTGTCGGCCCTGCATCCGAGCAAGGTGCAAACCTCCAGGATCACCCAGCAGCAGTGGGCGGTGGCCGCCGATGAGGGCTTCGGCATCGCCGCGGAAGGCAAGGACGCCATCGTGCGCTTCCTGCGCCGCATGACCAGCGCCGAGCGGCGCACGCGTGGCATTATCGGACCGCGCGATACCTATGGCGTCGGCTACGGGTTGCTGCAGTCGACCATGGACGATCCAGCTTACGAACCCCTGCGCGCCATCGTGCGGGACTACGTCATGACCGCAATGCCTTGGGAGATCGGCACCGACGTCCTCGGCGTGACCCTGGATCGAGCCATAATCTCCACCGTGCGTACATTGGCGCTGGCATCGGGCGTCAATCCGACCACCCTCCGAAGGGTCCTGCGGAAGAAGGGCCTTGCCAAGAAGGACCTCAAGGACGGTTTGCGGAACCACCGTGTTCTGCTGCCCGCCGAACAGGCCGAAACCTTGGCCAGCAAGCTCAAGGGAGCGCTTACTATCCCCCAGACCATGGAGCAGCTCGGCGTCGAGCGTCGTCAAGTCGAGGCCCTCGTGGAGGCAGGAGCCTTGGTCTATGCCACAGGTGTTGCTCGCGACGAATGGGAACACAGCCGGTTCGCCCAGGAGGATGTCGATGCCATGATGATGCGGTTGCTCGATGGTGCGATCGAGATCGAGGAGCCCAACGATCGGCAAGTCGATATCGGCACTGCACGCCACATGGCCGGCGCCACCACCGTCGATGTGCTGAAGCTGATCTTCGAGAACCGGTTGGGCTGGAAGGGCCTTCGTGCCGGCCAGAGCGGATACAACGCGATCCTGCTCGATGTCGATGAGGTCACGATGCTGGTGCGCACCGATGCGCCCCAGTTCATCAACCTGCGGTTCTGCGATGTGGAAACCGTGGTCCCCGGATTGGGGCAGCGTTCCATTCAGCCCCTCATCGATGCGAAGAAGCTGGTGCAGACCATGGAGTACAGCCCCAACGCTAGGCGCGAGGTCCCTGTGGTGACCGCCGAGAGCGCCAGGACCTTCAGGGAGACCTACGTTACCGCCGGCGAGCTGTGCCAAACGCATGGCCTCCACCACAAGCAGGTGAAGTACCGGCTGCTCGACGCAGGGGTCGACATGGAGTTCGACCAGGGCACGGTCAAGGCGATGATCTATGATAGGGCAAAGGTGGAGCGGGCGGCGGCCGACAGGCCCGAAATCTGGGTCGCCTGACAGGTTCAGTCCGCGCATATAACGAGCGTTTATGATCATGGCGTTCGCGCCATGGTCTCAGCTCTATCCATCTGCAGTGCAGGCGCCGTCGCCGCTTGCATTCTCGATGTATCCCTCTGATCCTTGACAACAAACAGAATTCTATTAGGGGCTGCTGGATGTTTGGTTTGGGAAAACGATCTGCCGAGAACAAAGAGCAGGGAGAAAAGCTGTTCAAGCTCGGCATGAAGGCTGCTGTCGAGTTCAGATCGAACGAGGCTATCAACTATTATTCTCAGTCGATCGCTGCCAGTCCCAACCCATCTCCATACATGAACAGAGCCAACCTGCTGGGGAAGCGCGTTCGCCATTACGAGGCCCTGCAGGATCTACTGCAGGCTCAGAAGCTGGACCGCGCGCAGGGCAAGCAGTTCGGCCCTATCCTCGACTTCGAGATCGCCAGAACCAGCGTCATGACGTCGTCCTACACGAATGGGTTGCGTGAGAAGCTGATTGCCGACCTGAAGGAAAAAGGCCCACAGTACGTCGCTCAAAGGTTGCTATCCGTCTCCTTTAACATCCCTGAAATTCGATGGGACTATGGGGTCGTCGCCGAGCCCATGATCGAATTCCACTTCTTCAACGAGCTGGACAACATCATTAAGTTCGATGACCTCGCCCTATATCCAGAGGTAGCGGAGTTCGCCGAGATGTATCCGGCGAAATTCATAGATCTCAAGCTGGAGCAGTGCCCTGATCTGGATGCTTATCAGCAGCAGGAAGTGGTTCTGCACGGTTTTCTATGCTCGTACCCGCAGGATCAGATGGTCCGCTTGCGCCGGTCGATGCTCTATCAGATCCACGAGCAGCTACTGACGAGAGACTTCGGCGCGCTGCACATGTCCCTGACCTCGGAATGCAACGGGATCATCAAGGAGGCCGAGGAGTTCATCTCACCTGGCAGTCATAAGGCTCTCGAGCTTCCACCTCTCATCGGCGGTTTCGATGCCAGCGATCTGCTCACCGAGGACGGCAAGTTCGACCTTCTGCTCGATCAAATCACGCAGCATCTCATGAAGGTCATCGCCAAGGAGAACCACGTCTACCGGTATATCATGGAGGAGGCGGACCTGCTCGCAAAGGGCAGCGACTTCGACAAGAGTATCCTGGCGGCCACTGGGATAACCCCGATCGAGTACCAGGGCGAGAGCGACAAGTTCGACGAGTACAGCGACTCCAGACCCGGGGCGGATTATCTCAATGGAGATATCATCCCCGATTTCGAAGCGCTGATCGGAAATGCCGACAAAGTACGAGGGCTTCTACTTGCGAAGATCTATGGGGCTCATGAGAAGGCGATGTGCCGTCTCCGTCTCAAGTACGCTCAGCGATACCGAGACGTCTGCATTGCAGAGGGCGATCTTCAATATGCTCAGGAATGGAGCGATGCGATCTCCTCGATCGAGGCGCGCCTTATCGTTCTGGGCGGTTCGACGAAAGCGGCGAAGCAAGACGACCTAGATGAGGTACTCGGATCGCCTCCAGCGGCACCGGCCGTTCATGACCCTGCCTTGACCATCGGTGGCATTTCGATCTCCAAGAAACCAGAAACTGAGGAAGAGCTTCTCCAGTTGGTCCAGCGGGTCGCGCCCGAAATCGCGAAGCGGCTGCCGATGGAGCAGGACTTCTATTGGTTCCTCATCGAACAGTATGACCGCATGCGTGGAAAGTCCGAATATCTGGACGAGTTGCTAGACCATGTGGGTCTTCACCCAATCGAGTACCAGGACATGAGATCGGAAGAG
Organism: Devosia rhizoryzae; assembly: GCF_016698665.1. Taxonomy (NCBI): domain Bacteria; kingdom Pseudomonadati; phylum Pseudomonadota; class Alphaproteobacteria; order Hyphomicrobiales; family Devosiaceae; genus Devosia; species Devosia rhizoryzae. The sequence continues at coordinate 3,035,622 of NZ_CP068046.1, read as the reverse complement.
TCCTACGTCGGCAAACCAAACCCCGGCGTTGCTTTCTTCAGAGACGAAGTAGTAGGCCCATTGTCAGGTATGTATGACGAGGATCGGGTGGATTACGTGTCAACGGTGCTCTTCACTGGCTTCTGCCAAGTCTACGCTCCTGGCATTGCCGCGCTGCGCGAGAAATACGCCACGCACTACCATAATAATTGCGTGTCTCAAGGCAGCTTCAATTCAGCAGATCGCTGGGTTGAAGTCCTCGATTCGCTTTAGAGCAGGGGGCAATGCACTTCCTTGGAATGGCTTATCCTCATCGGGATCATCCTATTCGTCGTCGGCAAATTCGGCGGTGATGCCAAGAAGTTTGCGCCTGCACCAAGCCGTGGCCCTGCCATTGCCGATCCGGGTTTCAGCGATCGACTTGCGGAATGGCGTCGCGACATCGCCGGTCAATTGGATACAAACAGATGGGTTCCCAGCGGCTCGGCGTTCTATCTCGCCGAGACATTCCCGCCACCGGCGTGGACAGGATCTTCCTGGTTGAGCCCCCTGGGCAGCACTATGCCCGATGCGCTTGTTCTGGCCGAGATCAACAAGCACAACCAAACCGTTCTCGCCAGGAAACGAATCGAGAAGAAGGCATTCTTCGATACCGTCGAGAAAAACCCGCTGACTGCCGAGCAGGTCCATGCCTGCATCTGCATGGACGACAACGTCATGGTGGTTGCCGCCGCCGGATCGGGAAAGACGTCCACCATGGTGGCGAAGGCCGGCTATGTCCTCGGCGAGGGCCTGGCCGATGCCGACCAGATCCTGATGCTGGCGTTCAATGCCGCCGCGGCCAAGGAGCTGGGAGAGCGCGTCGCGGAGCGGCTGAAGGATGTCCCTGGCATCGAGGGCATCTCATCCCAGACCTTCCACGCCTTCGGACTGACCGTAATCGGTGCTGCAACCGGTCAGAAGCCACGCTTGGCGCCATGGGTCGACCAGGGCGAAGAGGGCCAGGTCATGACCGATATCGCCAAGGAGCTCATCGCCAGCGACAAGGGTTTCGCTCGCGACTGGGACATGTTCCGCACCATTTATGCGCGCGAGATGCGCGGCGGTCGCGATGGATCCGACCCGGACGGCTATAAGGACGGCAAGAGGGGTCTGAACACAGCCAGCGGTGCCGTCGTCAGGAGCGATGAGGAACGTCGCATAGCGGACTGGTTGTTCTTCTGGGGCGTCAAGTTCGAGTACGAACGGAAATACGAGCACGAGACCGCCGACGAACAGCATTCGTCCTACCATCCCGATTTCTTTTATCCCGACCACCACCTCTACCATGAGCATTTCGCCATCGACCGAGATGGTCGGTCTCCCTTCGGCGACACTTATCTGCAGAGCGCCACTTGGAAACGAGCGCTCCACAAGGAGAAGGGCACCGAACTCTTCGAGACCATGTCGCATGAAATGCGCGCTGGCCGACGTGGCGCAACAGGTGAGCGCCTTGTGGAACTGGCGCTGGTGCGTCTCGAGCAGGAACTGGTCAAGCGGGGCCAAGTGCTGGAGTTCGATCCCAACAGGGAGTCGACCGGGTTTCGGGCAACGTCGGGTCAGGCCGTGGTGCGCCTCATCCAGACCTTTCAGAAGCACGTCAAGAACAACGGGCTGACGATGGCCCAACTGCACACCAATATCGAAAGCTCGCCGGGCGATGCCTCTCGCCTGGAGCTGTTCCTCTCCATCTACGAGCGCATGGCCGAGGTCTGGGACAAAAAGCTCCGCGAGGGCAACTACATCGACTTCGAGGACATGTTGACCCAGGCGGCCGAGCACATCGAGCAGGGGCGATACACCAGTCCCTTCACCGTCGTGCTGGCCGACGAGTTCCAGGACAGCTCCAGGGCCCGCGTGCGCATGCTCAAGGCGCTGACCAACCGACCCGGCCGCCGGGCGCATCTCTGCGTCGTCGGCGACGACTGGCAGGGCATCAACCGATTCGCCGGCTCTGATATCGCCGTCATGACCGAATTCGAGAAGCTGTTCGGCAATGCCACCAGCCTCACCCTCGGTACTACCTTCCGGTGCCCGCCCAGGATCACCACGGTCTCGAGCAACTTCATCCAGCGCAATCCCGCCCAAATTCGGAAACAGGTCAGGACCACCAGCACCGCGACCGGAACCCCCATTCGGATATTCGGCTTCAAGGATGTCGATGGCATGCCCGAGCACATCGGCACCGAGATGGCGCAACTGCATCAAGCCGCCGTCGCTGGCGCCAAGAAGACCAAGGTGCTGATCCTGGGACGGTACCGCAGCGATGAGCCCTATATGCTGAGCACCTGGCAGCGGCGCTTCGGCGACCGCCTGGACATTTCCTACAAGACCGTCCACGGATCGAAGGGGCTTGAGGCCGAGCACGTCTTCTTGGTCAACATGATCGGCGGCAACCGCGGTTTTCCCAGCCAGCTCGAGGACGACCCCGTCCTCCAGATTGCCATGCCGGCGCCGGATCCCTTTCCGGTGGCCGAGGAGCGCCGCCTGTTCTACGTGGCATTGACCAGGGCAAGCCGCGACATCCGCATCTACACGACCCTCGACAAGCCTTCGAGCTTCGTCAACGAACTGCAGAAGATGGACAAGATTCCCGTCGAGGCGATCGATGGCGAAGCCGCCATTCCCTGCCCAAAATGCCATCAGGGCGTCATGAAGGTCCGGAACGGCAAATATGGTCCATTCCTCAGCTGCAGCGCCTTCCCCAAGTGCGACCACAAGCAGAAGATCGTAGAGGCCACTTCGCCTGCAAAGACAGCGAATGGCCGTTTCGCCCGCTGATAGCGGCTCAACCGATCGGTCCTTTAGGAGCTCGGCCTCCGATTCGATGCGATAAAGACGGCGGCCTGGTTTCGCAAACGCACGGACAAGAGGTGCAGCACCACCCAATACCTCTAGGTCGACCCAAGCGCCCGTGGTAAGGTTGCGTTAACCACATTTGCGCGGTTCCCCGATGCAGAACTTTGCTTTCTCCAGAGGTACAACTTTGAGTCAGCAAAAATTGGTCAAAATTTTAGCCAATGATTTCAAGAGCTTATGAGGGGTGCGATGCAGAACTTTGGTGTGTTCAGCACCAGCGTGCTCGACAGCCTGCGCCAGCCGCTGGAAAGCGGCGAAACAGTCATTGCGCGCGCCAATGCCCGCGTCTCCTATCCCAGCCGCTTCCAGCTGATCGCAGCGATGAACCCGTGCAAATGCGGCATGGCAGGAACGCCGGGCCACACCTGCAAGCGCGGCGCGGCCTGTTCCGCAGACTACCAGGCGCGTATTTCGGGGCCCTTCCTTGATCGCATCGATATCCGCATCGACGTGCCTGCGGTCTCCGCCACCGACATGATCGTGGCTGGCACTACGCCCGAGCCCTCCGCCACCGTGGCCAGCCGCGTCGCCGCCGCGCGGGAGCGCCAGCGGCAACGCTACGAAGCCGCCGGTCACCCCGATATCCTTACCAACGCTGCGGCCTCGTCCGCCCTGATCGAGCGCATGGTCGAGCCCGATCGGGAAAGCCAGAGCCTGCTGCTCCAGGCCGCCGAACGCTTCAACCTCTCCGCCCGCGCCTATCATCGCGTCCTCAAGGTCGCCCGGACCCTGGCCGATCTCGCGGCCTCCGAAAAAGTCGCCCGCCCCCACATTGCCGAGGCGCTGAGCTATCGCCTCAACTTCGGCTCGGCATGAAGCACCGCATCTCCGCCGGTGTGCTGGCCCTGCGCGACGGCCACATTCTTCTCGTCCGCCACTTTCGGCCGGGCAAGCATGATTTCTGGTCTGGGCCGGGCGGCGGTGTCGAGGGCAGCGAAGAGCTGCATCAGGCGGCCGAGCGTGAGGCCTGGGAGGAAACCGGCATCAGCGTCCGCGCCCATACCCTCGCATATATCGATGAACTCATCGACAACACCGGCCGTATCGTACAGTTCTGGTTTCTTGCCGACTACCTGTCCGGCGAGATCGACACCGGCAACAATCCCGCGACAAATGAAAGCATCGTCGAAGCAGGCTGGTTCGCGCGCGAGGCTTTGCCACAGGGCCATGTCTTTCCCGAAATCCTACGCCAGGGCTTCTGGGCCGATCTTGAGCGTGGCCTTGCAGCGCCCATCAAGCTGCCGCTGCGTCAGTCTATTTTCTAGCCATTTCGCTCAGCACTTTTTAAGCGCACACCCGCTATTTTCGCCTCGGCGAGGGGCATGATGAAGCTAAGCGGCGAACTGGTGCAATGGAATGATGAACGCGGTTTCGGCTTCATCGTCGCAGAAGATAATACCCGATATTTCGTCCACATCTCCGATATCGGTCGCATCGCCAACCGCCCGCGCAAAGGGGATCGCGTCAGTTTCGTTTCGGCCAGGGGCAAGGATGGACGACCGCAGGCACGTTCGGTGAGCATTGCCGGCGCCAATCCGCGCGCCACACGCGAGGTCAACCAACGCGGACTGCCGCCGAAAGCCCAAAGGCTCGATTGGCGCTTCGCTGTGGCTTTCTTGCTGATGACCCTGCTGGCCACCGCGCTGACTTACGACCGCCTGCCCCTCGCGATTGGCCTCGCCTACGCAGTGATGGGTGTTCTCTCCTTCCTCAACTACGCCAGCGACAAGCGCTTCGCGGAAAGCGGCAGCTGGCGTACGGCCGAAAAGCGATTGCACAGTGTCGACCTGTTCTTCGGCATCATCGGCGGCGTGCTCGGCCAAGCAATCTTCCGCCACAAGACACGCAAGGAAAGCTTCGTCGGCGTCACCCTCGTCATCGTTGCAGTGCATCTTGTCGCCCTGCTCGGCTTCACCGCGGGCGTCATCGATCCTAGCGACCTAAACGCAATCCTCGGCCTCTAGCCTGTGGATAACTGTTTCACGTGAATCCGAATTCCTGATTCACGTGAAACCTAAAGCTCGGCCGCCTGCGCCTCATGGCGCCAGCTGTCGCGCCATTCCCGCTCCAGCACCGCACGGCGCTTGCCATAGCGATCTTCGGTGATCACCAGCTGCCCGATGCGGTCGGTCCGGAAACTGCGGAACGCCTGCCGCAACAGGCAGAAGGCGGCAATCGTCTGCTTGCCCTCATAAAAGGCCAGCCCCACCGGCCAGATGATCCGGGTCGTCGAGCGGCCCTGCTCGTCCTCGTAATCGATCCGCACCGCCCGCTCCTGACGCATGGCGCGGCGAATGTCGCCCAAAACCGGAATAGGCCGCTTGCTCCGCCCCCACACCGCCATCGGCCAGAGCGCCGTGTCGCTGATCCGGTCACGCAGATCGTCCGGCGAGGCGGTGGCGATCTTGGCCAAGGCATTGCGCGCCGCAGCGCCAAGATCATCGTCCGGCTGCGTCTCGACCCAGCGTGCGCCCAGCACCAGCGCCTCGAGTTCTTCCGTGCTGAACATCAGCGGCGGCAGGAAAAAACCGGGCTTCAGCATATAGCCGACGCCCGCTTCGCCATCGATCGGCGCGCCCAGCCCGATCAGCGTCTGGATGTCGCGGTAAAGCGTACGCACCGACACTTTCTGCTCTTCGGCAAGCGCGGCCGCGGTGATCGGCCGACGATGGCGCCGGAGGGCGTCCATGATGGAAAAAAGACGCTCTGTCTTGTCCATGCTCCACTCCGGCGTCGCTTGAAATTCCCTCTCCGCGCAGCTCACGCGATCTCGAACTCGCTCCAATGCGAATAGGGACGCTCGGGCGAATAGATGATGTTGGGGAAATGCGGATTGTGCAGCGCATCGCTCAGCATCTGGTCCTCGAGGCAGAAGCCGGACGACTTGCCATAGCGCTTGCCGCCAAGTCCCGGCACCGCAACGTCGGTCCAGACGCCATTATAGACCTGGACTGCCGGACGGTCGCTCCACAGCTTCAAAGTGAGGTCGCCCTCGGGCGATACCACGGTCGCAATCGGTTCGGCCTTGTTGCGGCCGCTGTCGAGCATCATGCCTATATCGTAGTCCACGCCCTGCCCCGTCGCGTCGCGCATGGTGCGCCCTTGGCGCAGGTCATAGATCGTGCCGCGCGAGGGGAGGATTGCGCCGGTCGGGCATAGGTCCGGGCCGACTTCGGTATAGGCCGAGGAGTTCACCTGGATCGTGTGATCGAGCACCGTTTCGGTCGTGCCGAGGTTGAAATACTGGTGCTGCACGACGCTGAGCGGGGTCGGCCGGTCGGTCGTGGCATCGAGCTCGAGCCGCAAGCGGTCTCCCTTGAGCGTATAGGTCGCCGAAAAATTGACGCTCCCCGGAAAGCCCATGGCGCCATGCGGGGAATGGTGGGTAAAGCGCACTGCGTTGTTGGCGCTATCGACCTGCCCGTTCCACACCTGCCGGCCCAAGCCCTCCGGCCCACCATGCAGTGTCAGCGATCCCTCATTGGCAACCAGCTCGTGCTTGACGCCGTCGAGCGTGAAGCTTGCATCCTTGATGCGATTGGCGACGCGCCCGGCAATCGAGCCGAAATGCGGCGAATGCTCGGGATAGGGCTCGAAGGTTTCGAAGCCGAGGACCACGCTGCGCGTTCCGCCGGCCACCGGCACCCGCCAGTCGCGCACCACGACGCCATAGGAGATGATGTCGACCTCGACCCCGGTGTCGCTCACCAGCCGGAACTGATCGACCCGCTGGCCCCGGAACGTGCCGAATTCGGAAACCGTAACAGCCATGTTCTTCCCTCCCAATTGCGGCGTGAGGTCTAGCCCGATCATGCGCCGCTCGCAACGGCGCACTTGACGGTGGGGCGCAACGCCCGCAAGTCTTTGCGAAGGATGGTGAGGGTTCTGGGTTGACCGAAGAAAGCTTAAGGCGCCGGGCCACCGTGCACGATGTTGCGCGAGCCGCCGGCGTATCGCTGGCAACGGTCGACCGGGTGCTCAATGGCCGCCCCGGCGTGCGCGCCGCAACGGCGGAAAAGGTCGAAGACGCCATAAGCAAGCTCGGCTTTTCGCGCGACCTCAATGCGTCGCTGATGGCACGCGCCCGCGATCTCCACGTCATCTTCTTTATCCCCGATGGCTCCAACGAATTCATGGACAGCCTCGCCGCTGCCGTCGACCGCCGCTTCGGCCCTGCCCTCGCCGATCGCATGCATCTCGAAACCCGCCGCATGCGGGCGCTTGATGCCCTGGCCCTCGCCCAAAGCCTCGATGCCCTCGATCCACGCGCCTGCGACTGCGCGGTGATCGTAGCCAGCGAAGAGCCCGAAATCATCGCCGCCGTCGACGCTGCCCATCGCCGCGGCATTGCGGTGATGACCCTGGTCTCGGACCTCCCCGGCTCCGCCCGGCGCAATTTCATCGGCATCGACAATGTCGCAGCCGGCCGCACCGCAGCCTCCCTTCTCGGTCGCTTTCTACCGGGTGGCGGCAAGGTCGCGGTCGTCGCCGGCTCGCTCCACCTGCGCGACCATGCCGAGCGGCTCGAAGGCTTCAAATCGGCGCTCGCCGCCGAATTCGAAAGTGTCGAGATCATCGGCCTGGCCGAAGGACACGACGAGCGCGCCGAAACCGGCGACATCGTCACCAGCCTGCTCGACCAGCACCCGGATCTTGCCGGCCTCTACAATCTCGGTGCCGGCAATGCCGGTCTCGTCGAAGCGCTGGAGCGCTCCGGGCGCACAGGCCATCTTCGCGTCATCGCGCACGAATTGACCGCCCCAACGCGCGGCGGCCTCCGCAGTGGCGCCATCGATGTCGTGCTGGATCAAAACCCCGATGGCGAAATTCGCGAGGCTATCAGCGCCGCCCGCGCCCTGGCCCTCGGCACCAGCCGCAGCACCGAAACAAACCCCATTGAAATTGGGATTTTCCTGCGCGACAATCTGCGTTAATGAGGAGCGGCCCATTAGGGCAGAACAGTCCGGTGGACTGTTCTGAGCTGCGAACGCCCTGAGCGTCGCGATGGGCCAGCCATGCGAAAAGCGGCGCGGCCAAAAGGCCGAGGGAGGATGATCGATGTTTGTGTTGAAGGTTCTTGAGGTACGTGCCTCATGACATTTCTCGGCATTGATATCGGCACGTCCGGCGTCAAGGCGCTGCTGATCGACGAGGCAGGCAAGCCCATCGGCGACGCCTCCGCCCCTGCCGTCGAGCCCGTTCGCCCGCATCCCGGCTGGTCCGAACAGAACCCGCAGGACTGGTGGACCGCCACGCTCGGCGCCATCGACGCGCTCAAGGCCAAGCATCCGGCAGAACTCGCTGCCGTCAAGGGTATCGGCCTTTCCGGCCACATGCATGGCGCAACGCTGCTCGGCGACAACGACCAGGTCTTGCGCCCGGCTATTTTGTGGAACGACGGACGCTCCGCCGCCGAATGCCTCGAAATGGAAGCGGAACTCCCCAGCCTGCGCGACCTCGCTGGCAACATCGCAATGCCCGGCTTCACCGCGCCAAAAATCGCCTGGGTCCGCAAGCACGAGCCCGACATCTACCGCCAGCTCAAGCGTGTCCTGCTCCCCAAGGCCTATGTGCGCCTGCTGCTGAGCGGCGAGGCCGTCGAAGACATGTCGGATGCTGCCGGCACGCTCTGGCTCGATGTGGCGAAGCGCGACTGGTCCGACGAGCTACTTGGGGTCACCGGGCTTACCCGGGCCCACATGCCGCGCCTCGTGGAAGGCTCCGCCATTGCCGCCGAGCTCAAGCCCGAACTCGCCGCGCGCTGGGGCATGGGCAAGGTCGTGATTGCAGGCGGTGCCGGCGACAATGCCGCGGCCGCTTGCGGCATCGGCGCCATTCGCCCCGGCGAAGGCTTTGTGTCGCTGGGCACCTCCGGCGTGCTGTTTGTCTCCAACGACCGCTTCAGCCCCAATACCGAAGGCGCCGTCCACGCTTTCTGCCACGCCATCCCCAATACCTGGCACCAGATGGGCGTCATCCTCTCTGCGACCGATTCGCTGAATTGGCTGAGCCGCATCACCGGCAAGAAGCAGGCCGAGCTTTCGGCCGAGGCCGAGGCGCAGTTCAAGGGCCCGGGCGAGACCATCTTCCTGCCCTACCTTTCGGGTGAACGCACGCCGCATAACAATGCCGGCGCGCGCGGCTCCTTTACCGGCCTCAGCCAATCGACCGAAACCGCGCAGCTGGCCCAGGCCGTCATGGAAGGCGTGACCTTTGCCATGCGCGATTGCCAGCGCGTGCTTGCCGATGCCGGCACCAGGATCGATCGCCTCCTGGCCGTCGGCGGCGGATCGAAATCCGCCCTGTGGCTCAAAATGCTGGCCACCAATCTCGACATGGAAATCGCCCTTCCCGAGGACGGCGATTTCGGCGGTGCGCTGGGCGCGGCGCGGCTCGGCCTTTGTGCCGCAACCGGCGCCGATCCGGCCGAGGTCATGACCATGCCGCCCATCAAGACCACCATTGCGCCCGACCGATCCCTGTCGGCCGCCTATTCCGATCAATATGCGCGCTACCGCGCACTCTACCCCGCCATCGAGGAGGCACGTTCGTGAGCGATTTTTTCAAGGGCCTGGAACAGGTCAAGTTCGAAGGCACGTCCAGCAAGAATGCGCTGGCCTACCGCCACTACAACAAGGACGAACTGGTCGCCGGCAAGCGCATGGAAGACCATATTCGCCCCGCCATCGCCTATTGGCACACGCTGGCGCAGGAAGGCGGCGACCCGTTCGGCGGCCGTACCTTCGATCGTCCCTGGTTCGACAAGGGTCTTGAAGGCGCCAAGCTTAAGGCCGAAGTGGCCTTCGAATTCTTCAACTTGATCGACGTGCCCTTCTTTGCCTTCCACGACGTCGACGTGGCGCCCGAAGGCGAAACGCTGGCAGAGAGCAACAAGAACCTCCGCGTCATCGGCGACATCATTGCGCAAAAGATGCAGGAAACCGGCAAGAAGCTCCTCTGGGGCACGGCCAACCTATTCAGCAACCGCCGCTACATGGCCGGTGCCGCGACCAATCCCGATCCGGCCGTCTTTGCCTATGCCGCCGGCCAGGTGAAGACCGTACTCGAGCTGACCCATGAACTGGGCGGCGAAAACTACGTGCTGTGGGGCGGCCGCGAAGGCTACGAAACCCTGCTCAACACCAAGATCGGCCAGGAACAGGACCAGATGGCCCGTTTCCTGACGCTGGTGATCGAGCATGCCGAAAAAATCGGCTTCACCGGCCAGATCCTGATCGAGCCCAAGCCGCAGGAACCCTCCAAGCACCAGTACGATTTCGACGTCGCCACGGTCTACGGCTTCCTGCAGAAGTACGGTCTCGAAAAGAAGGTAAAGTGCAATATCGAAGTCGGCCACGCCTTCCTTGCCGGCCATAGCTTCGAGCACGAACTCGCCGTCGCCTCGTTGCTGGGCCAGCTCGGCTCGGTCGACGCCAACCGCAATGACCTCCAGTCCGGCTGGGATACCGACCACTTCCCCAACAATGCGGGCGAAATGGCCCTGGCCTTCTACTACATTTTGAAGCAAGGCGGCCTCGGCAAGGGCGGCTTCAACTTCGACGCCAAGGTGCGCCGCCAGTCGCTCGATCCCGCCGACCTGCTGCATGGCCACATCCTCGGCCTCGACACGCTGGCCCGCGGCCTCAAGGGCGCTGCCGCGCTGATCGAAGACGGCGAATTCGATAAGCTCCTCGATGACCGCTACGCCGGCTGGAAGTCCGGCATCGGCGCCGACATCCTGGGCGGCAAGCTGAGCTTGGCGGACATCGCAGCCCGCGTAGAATCCGACGGGATCAATCCCCAGCCCAAGTCCGGTCGCCAGGAATATCTCGAAAACCTGGTTAATCGGTACGTCTAACAAGCATTGAGCCGCTCTTCCCTTCTCCCCTTGCGGGAGAAGGTGTCGGCGTAGCCGACGGATGAGGGGTGGCGATTTCTCCACGAGCGCTGAGCGTGTGGAGACTACCCCTCACCCGCCCTTCGGGCACCCTCTCCCGCAAGGGGAGAGGGCGATGGAGCCCAACGCTCATGCCACAAATCACCAACCCCATCCTCCCCGGTTTCAACCCGGACCCCTCCATCCTCCGCGTCGGCGACGATTATTACATCGCCACCTCGACCTTCGAATGGTTTCCCGGCGTCCAGATCCATCACTCCAAGGATCTCGCCAACTGGGACCTCGTCACCCGTCCGCTGACCCGCAAGACGCAGCTCGACATGCGCGGCGATCCGGATAGCTGCGGCGTCTGGGCGCCAGACCTCACCCATGACGGCGAGCGCTTCTGGCTGGTCTATACCGACGTCAAGCGCAAGGACGGCTCGTTCAAGGACGCGCACAACTACATCGTCTGGGCCGAAAATATCGAAGGCCCCTGGTCGGACCCGATCTACACCAATTCCTCGGGCTTCGACCCATCGCTGTTCCATGACGACGACGGCCGCAAATGGTTCGTCAACATGACCTGGGACCACCGCGTCCGCCCGCTGCTGTTCTCGGGCATCGTCATCCAGGAATTCGATCCCGAGGCCTGCAAACTCGTCGGCCCGATCACCAATATCTACAAGGGCACCGACCTCAAGCTGGTCGAAGGCCCGCATATCTATAAGCGTAACGGCTGGTATTACCTCCTCACCGCCGAAGGCGGCACGGCCTATGACCATGCCTGCACCTTTGCCCGCTCGCGCACCCTCGACGGGCAATACGAGACCCATCCCGACAAGCATATTTTGACCAGCAAGGACGCGCCGCTCGCCGCCATCCAGCGCGCCGGCCATGGCGACCTCGTCGAAACGCCGGACGGCAAGACCTATCTCGTCCATCTGGGCGGCCGCCCGACCACGCAGGAACGTCGCTGCGTCCTTGGTCGCGAAACTTCGATCCAGGAAGCCTATTGGGCCGACGACGATTGGCTTTACGTCAAGAACGGCCCGGTCCCGTCCCTTCATGTCGAGGTGCCCGGCACCCGCGACGACGCTCCCTACTGGGCCGAGCAGCGCTACACCTTCGAAAATGGCCTGCACAAGGACTTCCAGTGGCTGCGCACGCCGGAAACCGAACGAATTTTTTCGACCGATGGCGGCAAACTACGTTTGTTTGGCCGTGAATCCATTGGTTCCTGGTTCGAACAGGCGCTGGTTGCTCGCCGCCAGACCCACTTTTCCTACGACGCCGAGACTGTGGTCGATTTCAAGGCGACCGACGAGCGCACCATGGCGGGTCTTACCGCCTATTACAGCCGCTACAATTTCTTCTACCTCGCGGTGACCGCCCATGCCGATGGCCAGCGCGAACTCCTCCTGATGTCTTCGGAAATGAGCTGGCCCGACGGCAAGCTCAAATTCCCCGCCGCTCCGGTGCATATCCCCAATGAGGGCAAGGTCAAGCTGGCCTTGACCATTCGCGGCCGGGCCCTCCAGTTCTTCTATGCCCTTGAAGGGCAGGAGCTGCAGCCGATCGGCCCGGTCTTCGACGCCTCGATCCTTTCGGACGAATGCGGCGGCCACCAGGCCCATGGCAGCTTCACCGGCGCCTTTGTCGGCGTCGCCGCCCACGACCTCAACGGCACCGCAAGCCCCGCCGATTTCGACTACTTCATCTATCGCCCGCAGCACGACGCAAGCGATCGCTACGAAGTCGAAGAACTGGTCGCCGGCCGCGGCTACTCCGCCTGATCACGATTTCTCGCGCCGGGGGCGACAATCCCCGGCTCGAGGCGTAGGCTTTTTCCTTGTAGCGGTCGCAGGTTCTGCGTCACGTGCCACAATCGGCGCCACGCCGGGTCTTGCGGCCTCCTTACCCGAGGAGAGACCTTTATGGCCCGAATGCATATCATGGCCGGTGTCGGCGATAAGCTCGACATGCCGGCGATCCGCACCATTTCCACCAACGACCTCAGCGACGTTCTGCGCCGTGGCGCCGCCGACTTCTGGGCCAAGCCCAGCCACTACATTCTGCTGATCCTGATCTACCCGATCATCGGCATCGTGCTGACGGTGTGGATGGAAGGTTTTCACACCTGGCCGCTGCTGTATCCTCTGGTGGGTGGCTTTGCCCTCCTGGGCCCCATCGCCGCCCTCCCGCTTTATGAAATCTCGCGCCGGCGCGAGATGGGGGAGGACACGAGCTGGAGCGAGGCACTGAGCGTCTTCCGCTCCCCGGCCATCGGCTCCATTCTTGCCGTCGGCGCCATGCTTTTGGTCCTGTTCACCCTCTGGCTTACCGGCGCCCAGGCGCTCTACGAGTCGCTCTTCGGCGCCTCCACCCCCCGTACGCTAACCGGTCTTCTCACCCAGGTGACGTCCGAACCCGGTGGCCTGACGCTCCTAGCCGCCGGCTCGGCGCTGGGCGCCCTCTTCGCCCTTGTCGTGCTCTGCACCACCGTCATCGCCTTCCCGCTGCTGCTCGATCGCGACGTGGGCGCTTATGTCGCCATCGAGACCTCGATGCGGGCCGTGATGCACAACCCCGTGCCCATGCTCGCCTGGGGCCTGATCGTCGGTGCCGGCCTCTTCCTTGGCTCGCTGCCGCTCTTTGTCGGCCTCGCCGTGGTTCTCCCGATCTTCGGCCACGCCACCTGGCATCTCTACCGCAAACTGGTCGAACCGGCATCGGTGATCCGCACGGCCAGCAACTAGCGGGGCAAAGCTTGGCCCAGGCGGTTGTTTTTTTAATCGAAGGTCATAAGGTCTCGGCTTTCCGCCGGGACCTTTCTGCTTGATGGATCAGACGCCGATCGATACCGCCCAGCCGCAGGGCCTGACGCCGATGATGGCGCAGTATTTCGAGATCAAGGCGGTCAATCCCGGCTACCTGCTGTTTTATCGCATGGGCGATTTCTACGAGCTCTTCTTTGAAGACGCCGAGGTCGCAAGCGCTGCCCTGGGTATCGTTCTCACCAAGCGCGGCACCCATCTGGGCCAGCCGATCGGCATGTGCGGCGTGCCGATCCACGCCGCCAACGACTACCTCAACAAGCTGATCAAACTCGGCCACCGCGTCGCCATCTGCGAGCAGATGGAAGACCCCGCCGAAGCCAAGAAGCGCGGCTCCAAGTCCGTCGTCAAACGCGACGTCGTCCGGCTGGTCACCCCCGGCACCCTGACCGAGGACGACCATCTCGATGCGCGGTCGTCCAATTACCTTGCAGCACTCTCCATGGTGCGCCACGGCGAGACCGATTTTGCCCTCGCCTGGGCCGATATTTCCACCGGCGAGACCTTTGTCGCCGACCTCACTGCCGCCGAACTCGCCGACGAAATGGCCCGCATCGACCCGGCCGAACTGTTGCTCACCGACGCGACGCGCGCTCTGTTGACCGAGCGGCATCTTTATCCGCCCGCCTGGTTGCCCATCGCGACCATCATCGAGACGGTGGATAGCGAAGTCGCCATGCCCCTCCTGCGGCAGGCCTTTGCCGCGGACCTCTTTGATCCGACCTCGCTGTCGCGCGCCAGCCGGGCGGCGCTCGGGGCGCTGGTCGGTTATGTCGGCGAGTCGCAAAAAGGCCGTCGCGCCCCTTTGCGCCCCCCGGTTACCGAGGCGACCGGCACGACGATGGCGATCGACGCGGCAACGCGCTCCTCGCTTGAAATTCTCCAGACCCAGCGCGGTCAATCCAAGGGCTCGCTGCGCCACGCCATCGACCTGACGGTCACCGCTCCCGGCGCCCGCCTTCTTGCCAGCCGCCTCGCCGCGCCCCTGCGCGACAGCAAGGCCATTAATCGCCGGCTCGATGCCGTGTCGCGGCTCGTCGATGATACGCTGCTGCGCGCCCGGCTTCGCACCGACCTCAAGGCCGCTCCCGACCTTGCGCGTGCTCTTTCCCGGCTGGCGCTAGAACGCGGTGGGCCCCGCGATCTCGCCTGTGCCGGCGAGGCGATCGCGGCTGCGCTCGATCTGGCCGAGCAACTTGGGCGCCAGCCGGACCTGCCCGAAAACCTCCAAAAGCTCACCGCGACCCTTGCCGCGGCGCCGCGCGACCTCGCTACCGAGCTTGCCGCGGCGCTCGACGACGACCTCCCGCTCCTTTCCCGTGATGGTGGCTTCGTCCGCCCGGCCTATGACGGGCGCCTCGACGAAGAACGCGCGCTGGGCTCGGAAACCCGCGCCGTCGTCGCCGCCCTCCAGGCGCGGCTGATGGACGAAACCGATATGCGATCGCTCAAGATCAAGCATAACGGCGTCCTCGGCTTCTTCGTCGAGGTGCCCGCCGCCCATGGCGCCAAGCTCCTTGAAGCGCCCTTCCGCGAAACCTTCATCCATCGCCAGACGCTTGCCAATTGCATGCGCTTCACCACCACCGAACTGGCCGAGCTTGAAGGGCGCATCGCCCAGGCCCACGGCGCCGCGCTCGACATAGAACTTTCGATCTTCACCCGCCTGCGCGAAGCGGTCCTGGCGCAAACGCTCGGGCTGCAGGCCCTCGCCGATGCCCTCGCCGAACTCGACGTCACCGCAGCCCTTGCCGAAGTCTCCGCCACCCGCGCCTATTGCCGCCCCCAGGTCGATGACAGCCTCGCCTTCGCGATTATGGGCGGCCGTCACCCCGTGGTCGAGCTCATGGTCAAGACCGAAGGCCAAAGCTTTGTCGCCAACCACGCCGATCTTTCCGGCAGCGAAGGGGAAGGCGGTGGATCGCTCTGGCTCGTCACCGGCCCCAATATGGGCGGTAAATCCACCTTCCTGCGCCAGAACGCCCTGATCGCCATCCTCGCGCAAATGGGTTGCTACGTCCCCGCCGAAAGCGCCCATATCGGCGTCGTCGATCGCCTCTTTTCCCGCGTCGGCGCTTCCGATGACATCGCCCATGGCCGCTCGACCTTCATGGTCGAAATGGTCGAAACCGCCGCAATTCTGAACCGTGCGACGCGTCGCAGCTTGGTTGTCCTGGACGAAATCGGCCGCGGCACCGCGACCTTTGATGGCCTCTCCATCGCCTGGGCCGCCGTCGAAGCTCTGCACGAGACCACGGGCTGCCGCGCCCTCTTTGCCACGCACTTCCATGAGCTCACGAGCCTCGCCAAAACGCTGAGCCGGGTTTCCAATGTCACCATGAAGGTGCGCGAATGGGAGGGCGAGGTCGTCTTCCTCCACGAAGTCGGCCCCGGCGCCGCCGATCGCTCCTATGGCATCCAGGTGGCGCGGCTCGCCGGCCTCCCCGATCCGGTCATCGCCCGGGCTAAACAAGTTCTTGATGTGCTCGAGCAGCGCTCGGTCGGCACGGCGTCTTCCAAGGACAAGGCCAGCGTGCTAGACGATCTCCCGCTCTTTGCCCATCGGCCCGCCCCCGCCGAAAAGGCTAAGGACGTTGTTCACGAAGCGCTGGATACAATCCGGCCGGATGAGATGACCCCGCGTGAGGCCATTGAGGCGCTTTACCACTTGAAGAAAATCCGTGATGACGCTCGCCGAAACTGAGGCACGGCCCAAAAAGCCGCAGTTCGCGCTCAAGACCGCAGATCAGATCATTGCCGAGCTCGATGCCCTTGTGGGCGAGGGTTCGGCCAGGGACACCTCTGCCCGCCAGGCTGTCCTCGCCCATTTCCGCGAAACGCTGACCGCGGCGCGCCAGAATGCCGAGGCCGAGCTTTTGGCAACCGGCAAGGGCACCCGCTGCGCGCAAAACCTTTCCGCCGCGCAGGACGAAATCATCACCGCCATTCATCGCTTTGCGACGACGCGGGTCTATCCGGTGACCAACCCCTCCGGCGCCGAAGCCATCGCGCTTTCGGCCGTCGGCGGCTATGGAAGAGGCACCCTCGCGCCGGGCTCCGACATCGATCTCCTCTTCATCCTGCCCTATAAGCAGACGCCGTGGGGCGAGCAGGTCACCGAGTATATTCTGTATATGCTGTGGGATCTTGGCCAGAAGGTCGGCCATGCCGTCCGTTCGGTCGATGAATGTATTCGCATGGCCCGTGCCGACATGACGGTGCGCACGGCGACGCTGGAAGCCCGCTTCCTCACCGGCGACCGCACGCTCTTCGACCAGCTGGTGCATCGCTTCGAAACCGAGATCATGCCCAAGACCGGCCCCGAATTCATCGCCGCCAAGATGGCCGAGCGCGATGAGCGGCACCGGCAGATGGGCAATACCCGCTATGTGGTCGAACCCAATATCAAAGACGGCAAGGGCGGTCTGCGCGACCTCAACACGCTGTTCTGGATTGGCAAATACTTCTACCAGGTCAAAACTTCGCAGGAGCTGGTCGGCAAGGGCGTGCTCAATCCGGGCGAGTACAAGCTCTTTTCACGCGCCGAAGACTTTCTCTGGGCCGTGCGCTGCCACCTCCACTACATCACCGGCCGCGCCGACGAAAAACTGACCTTCGACGTCCAACCCGAACTCGCCTCGCGCATGGGCTATGCCCAGCGCCTCGGCATGCTCGGCGTCGAGCGCTTCATGAAGCGCTATTTCCTGGTCGCCAAGGATGTCGGCGACCTCACCCGCATCATCTGCGCCAGTCTCGAATTCCACCACGCCAAGGACATGGATCTGGTCGGCCGCGTGCTCGCTCCGTTCCGGTCCGGCAAAAGCAGGATCAAGGGCGAGACCGCCTTTATCGTCGACACCGGAAGGCTCAATCTTGCGACCCCTGATGTCTTCGAGCGCGACCCGGTCAACATCATCCGCGCCTTCCTGGTCGCTGGTCGCGAGGAACTGCTGTTCCATCCCGACGCTATCAAGGTCATCCGCGACTCGCTGCGCCTGATCGACAACCACTTGCAGAACGATCCCAAGGCCAACGAGCATTTCCTCGCCATCCTCACGAGCCCTCTCTCGGTCGAGCGCATCCTGCGGCAGATGAACGAGAGCGGCGTGCTCGGCAAGTTCGTGCCCGATTTCGGCAAGATCGTCGCACTGATGCAGTTCAACATGTACCACCACTATACGGTGGACGAGCATTTGATCCGCTCGGTCGGCGTCATGGCCGATATTGCCAATGGCGGCATGCGCCAGGAACTGCCGCTGACCCATGAATTGCTGCCTCAGCTCAACGATACGCGGCTGCTTTATGTGGCGCTCTTCCTCCACGACATCGCCAAGGGCCGTCCGGAGGATCACTCCATTGCCGGCGCCCGCATTGCCCGCAAGCTCTGTCCGCGCTTTGGCCTCTCCGCCGCCGAAACCGACACCGTCGCCTGGTTGATCGAATATCACCTGCTGATGTCCGAAATCGCCCAAGCCCGCGACATCCAGGACCCCGAAACCGCCATCGCTTTTGCCGATGTGGTGCAATCGCCGCAACGCCTGGCGCTGCTGATGATCCTCACCGCCTGCGATATTCGCGCCGTCGGTCCCGGCGTCTGGACCGGCTGGAAGGGCTCACTGCTGCGCGCCCTCTACTACGCCACCGAGCCATTGCTCTCCGGCGGCCACTCGCAGGTCAGCCAGTCCGATCGCGTGGAGCAGGCACGCCGGGCGCTCGCCGCCACGCTCACCACCTGGGCGCCGGACGCCATCGAGACCTATATCGCCCGCCACTACGACCATTATTGGCTGCGCGCCGAACCGGAACTGCAAACCGAGCATGCGCGCCTGATCCGCCAGGCGGACTCGACGGCGCAGGCCTTTGCCGGCTCTATCCGCGTCAAGGCCTTCGAGGGCATTACCGAGGTCAGCTTCTACGTCCCCGACCACCCGCGGCTCCTGTCGCTGATTGCTGGCGCCTGCACCATGCAGGATGCTTCCATCATCGGCGCGCAGATCTTTTCGACCCGCGACGGCTACGCCATCGACACTTTCCGCCTCCGTCGCTCCTTCACCTCCGATGAAGACGAAAAGGTCCGCGCCACCCGCATCATCGATACGGTCAAGCAATTGCTGCAAGGCAAGCGCTCCGTGCTGATCGACCTTGGCAAGGAATCGCGCCACAACCGCCGCCTGAAACCCTTCGCCCTGCCGGCGCAGGTCTCGGTGTCCAACGCCATCTCGGAAAAGTTCACCGTCATCGAGGTCTCGGGCCTCGACCGTATCGGCCTTCTCTACGCCCTCACCCGCGAAATCTCAGACCTCAGCCTCACCATTGGCTCCGCCCATATCGGCACCTATGGCGAAAAGGCCGTCGACGTTTTCTACGTCACCGACCTCACCGGCCAGAAGATTCACGTGAAACAGCGTCAACGCAAAATTCACGACGCGCTGATGGGGGTTTTCGAGCGCAGGCCGGTCGAGGAGAAGCGGGTGGCGAATGGGTGAAAGCCCCTACCCCACCTCCCCCGTTAGTCGGGGGAGGAGCCGCATCTCGCTTTGGGCTATTGCTTCGAGCAACCACCGGCCCGCTCCTCCCCCGCCTGACGGGGGAGGTTGGGTGGGGGTCTTTCCTTGAGCCTCTTCCGCAACTTCCTCTCCGTCGGCTCCCTAACCCTGGTTTCCCGAGTCGCCGGCTTTGCCCGTGACGCCCTGATGGCGGCCGTGCTCGGCACCGGCCCTGCCGCCGACGCCTTTTTTGCCGCTTTCCGTTTCCCCAACCTCTTCCGCCGCCTTTTCGCAGAAGGCGCCTTCAACACCGCTTTCGTGCCGATGTTCTCCGGTGCGTTGGAGCAACAGGGCGAGGACGGGGCGAAGCTCCTTGCCGCCCGCGTCATGAGCTGGCTCGTCGCCATGCTGATCGTCGTCACCATCGTCGTCGAAATTTTCATGCCGCAGATCATGGTGGCCTTCGTCCCCGGCTTCGTCGACGATCAGCAAAAGTTCGACCTCACCGTGCTGCTGACGCGGATCATGTTCCCCTATCTCGCCTGCATGTCGCTGATGGCGGCTTATGGCGCGATCCTCAACACGCTCGGGCGCTTCTTTGCCGCTGCCTTCGCGCCGGTGCTGCTCAACATCGTCAACATCGCGGTCATGATCCCGCTCGCCACCTTCTGGATCATGAGCCCAGCCGACGCGACGATCTGGGTGGCGATCGCCACCATGGCCGGTGGCGTCGCCCAGCTCTGGCTGGTCTGGTCGGCAATCGATCGCGCCGGGTTCCGCCCACGCTTTCAGCTGCCGCGTTTCGATCCCGAAGTGCGCCGCTTCTGGGTTCTTGCCATTCCGGCAATCCTTGCCGGCGGCATCACACAGATCAACATTTTCGTTGGCACAATCATCGCCTCTGGCGCCGATAACGCTATCTCCGTACTGTCGTATGCGGATCGTCTCTATCAGCTGCCGCTGGGCATTATCGGCATCGCCATCGGCACCGTCCTGCTCCCCGAACTCAGCCGCCATCTCAAGGGCGGCCGCGAAGCCGAGGCCCGCGCCTCGCAGGACCAGTCCCTCTTCGTCTCCATGCTCCTCACCATGCCGGCGGCCGTCGCCCTGATCGCCCTGGCCGAACCCATCGTCCGCGTCCTCTTCGAACGCGGCCAGTTCGACGCCATCGCCACGGTACAAACGGCGCAG
Source organism: Devosia rhizoryzae (assembly GCF_016698665.1). Lineage (NCBI taxonomy): Bacteria > Pseudomonadati > Pseudomonadota > Alphaproteobacteria > Hyphomicrobiales > Devosiaceae > Devosia > Devosia rhizoryzae. The sequence goes on along the minus strand of NZ_CP068046.1, from coordinate 3,015,355 downwards.
GCGCTGGTCGCCTTCTCCACCGGCCTCCCCGCCTATGTGCTGATCCGCGTTCTGCAACCAGGCTTTTTCGCCCGCGAAGACACGATTACGCCGACGCTTTTTGCCGGCGTCAGCGTCGTGGTCAACATCGCCATTTCCGTCTGGCTGTTCCCCACCCTGATCCATGTCGGCATTGCCATTGCGACCGCTGCCTCAGCCTGGGTCAACGTCGCCCTGCTGGCCATTACCCTGGCTCTGCGCGGGCATTTCCGCCTCACGCGGCATCAGTGGCTCGCGCAACTCGCCATCGTCCTCATCAGCCTGATCATGGGCTTCGCGCTCTGGATCCTTGCCGATCGCGGCGCCCACTACCTCGTCGCGGGCGTGCCGCTCTGGCAGCAGCTCGGCGTCCTTTCCGTGATCATGCTCTTTGGCTTCGTCACCTATTTCACCCTCGCCCACATCTCCGGCACCCAACGCCTCGGCATGCTGTTCCGCAGGCTGCTGCGGTCAAAGTAGGCACCCAATTTACCCACCCACCGGGTGTCACCCCGGCCTTGAGCCGGGGCCCATCTTGAGATCTCAGGATGGATCCCGGCTCAAGGCCGGGATGACATCGCGTGTGATCAGAGATAGATGTCCCACACTAACACTTCGGGTTTCTCATGACTTTCACACCCCGCGTCTTTTCCGGCATCAAGCCTTCGGGCGATCTGCACCTGGGCAATTACCTCGGCGCCATTCGCCGCTTCGTGCCGCTACAGGACACGCATGAGACCATCTATTGCGTGGTCGACATGCATGCGATCACCGTCTGGCAGGATCCGGAAGATCTGAAGCGCTGGACCTACGAGATCGCCGCCGCTTACATTGCCGCGGGCGTCGATCCGAAAAAATCCATCATCTTCAACCAGAGCCAGGTGGTCGAACACGCCGAGCTGAGCTGGATTTTCAACTGCGTCGCCCGCATGGGCTGGATGGCGCGCATGACCCAGTTCAAGGACAAGGCCGGCGAAAACAGCGAACAGGTGTCGCTGGGCCTCTTTGCTTACCCCTCGCTGATGGCCGCCGACATCCTGCTGTACAAGGCCACGGCCGTGCCGGTGGGCGAAGACCAGCGCCAGCATCTCGAGCTGACGCGCGACATCGCCAAGAAATTCAATCACGACTTCAAAAAGCAGATCAAGGCGCTGAGCGGCGAAGACGAGTTCTTCCCCATCACCGAAACGCTGGCCACCGGTCCCGCCATGCGTGTCAAGTCGCTCAAGGACGGCGGGAAGAAAATGAGCAAGTCGGAAAGCTCGGACCTTGCCACGATCTTCATGATGGACGATGCCGACGCCATCGCAAAAAAGATCAAGCGCGCCACCTCCGATGCCGAGCCCCTGCCCTCCGAAGCCGCTGGCCTCGAAAACCGTCCGGAAGCGGAAAACCTCGTCGGCATCTATGCGGCCTTGTCGAACCAGAATGTCGACCAGGTGCTGGCCGAATTTGGAGGGCAAGGCTGGGGCAAGTTCAAGCCGGCTTTGGCCGATCTTGCCGTCGCTTCGCTTTCGCCCATTGCCGATGAAATGAAGCGGCTCGTCGCCGATCGCGGCGAAATGGACCGTATCCTGCGCGATGGTGCCGATCGCGCCCGCGCCATCGCCCAGCCGATCATGGCCGACGTGCGCAACATCGTCGGCTTCGTGCGCTAGGAGATGTCGATGGTGTCCGAAGCCGAATATCGCCGCAAGTTCCTCGTCCTCATCGACGAGACCGAGGAATGCGACCGCGCCCTGACCTTTGCCGCCTACCGCACCAAGCGCACCGGGGGCACCGTCGTTCTGATGACCGTGATCCCTGCGCCTGAATTTATCGGCTTGGGCGTCGAAGACGTTTTGCGCGCCGAAGCGGTCGAGGAAGCCGAACGCAATCTCGATGCCCGGCTCGCCCGCATGCGCGATATCGGCGGCATCCGCACCGAAACCGTGGTGCGCGAGGGCAATGGCCCGGAAGAGATCGAAGCGGTGATCGCCCGCGACAACGACATCGCCATTCTCGTCCTCGCCGCGTCCAAGTCGCCCGATGGTCCGGGACCCATGGTCACCCACTTCGCCGCCCGCGCCAATGTGCTTCCGATCCCGCTCACCATCGTGCCCGGGCACATGTCGGACGAGGACGTCATCGCTATCTGCTGACTGCAACCTGACTGCACCAGAACCCTCATGGTGAGGTGCGAAGCGTCAGCGTAGCCTCGAACCACGAGGTTGAGCGAGTGGCGGCTTGGGTGCCACGCCCACGTCCTTCGAGGCTGCGCTGACGCTCCGCACCTCAGGATGAGGGCTACTGCGGTCGCTGTTTTTGCTCGGCTACCATGCAAACCGCCCCTTGCATCTTGAGTGCAAAACTCTATTTTAGAAGCATTCTAACGCGGAAAGTCCCATGTTCATTCAGACCGAAGCCACGCCGAACCCGGCAACGCTGAAATTTTTGCCAGGCCGCGACGTACTGCCGGGCGAGCCGCGTGACTTCCGCACCCCCGAAGCCGCCGCCACCTCGCCTCTTGCCATGGGCCTCTTCGCCATCTCCGGCGTCGAAGGCGTTTTCCTCGGCTCCGACTTCATTTCGGTGACCAAGGACGAGACCAACTGGGCCCATATCAAGCCGGCGATTCTCGGCGTCATCATGGACCATTTCCTCTCCGGCAAGCCCGTCGTCCTCGACGACAGCGCGCCGCTAGTCGACTTCAGCGAAGTCGATGAGTTCTTTGAAGACGACGACAAGGAAATGGTTGAAGTCATCAAGGAATTGCTGGCGACCCGGGTCCGTCCGGCGGTTGCCATGGACGGCGGCGACATTATCTTCAAGGGTTTCAAGGAAGGTACCGTCTTCCTTCACATGCAGGGCGCCTGCTCCGGCTGCCCATCCTCGACTGCAACGCTCAAGAACGGTATCGAAAACCTTCTCCGCCACTTCGTGCCGGGCGTGGAAGCGGTCCAGCAGGTTTGAACGCGGCCGCAGGCAAAACAGGCCCAGTGGGCCTGTTTTGGCGGGCAAAGCCATGAAAGCTATGCTTGAATGGCGGGTGGCCTTCCAATAAGCAGCAAGCCCAAGGGCCCGATCAGCAATGGTCGGGCCCTTGTGTTATCCGAGAGCACCGAATGCCATTGACCACCACGATCGAAGCTCTTGGCCAAAAGGGCGAAGGCATCGCCACGCTCGATGGCGTTCGCGTCTTCGTGCCTTTCGCGCTTCCGAACGAAACCGTTTTGATCGAAGCCGAAGGCGAGCGCGGCACGCTGCTCGAGGTGCTGACCCCCTCCCCCGATCGCATCGAGCCCTTTTGCCCCTATTTCGGCACATGCGGTGGCTGCCAGTTGCAGCATCTGGGCGCAGACGCCTACATCGCCTTCAAGACCGAACTGGTCGGGACCCCGCTCCGCTATGCCGGGCTCGACGCCAAGGTCGAGCGCTTCGTTCTTGCCCATGGCGCAGGCCGCCGCCGCGCAACGCTGCATGCCCGGAAAGATGCCGCCGGCTATATGCGCATCCGCAGCCATGATGTTTTGAATATCGAGGCCTGCCCGATCCTCGTCCCTGCCCTACAGAGCCGCGCGCCTGATATTGCCCGCGCGCTTGGTGCCGCCGTGGGCGAATGCGACATCAGCTTGACCGCCACCAATGCCGGCGTCGACGTCGCCATCCGCAAGGCACCCAAAGGCACTCGCGTCGAAAAGCTGGTATCGCTGGTTAATCAGTTGGGCCTCGCCCGGCTGGCGCTCGATGGCGAGATGATCGCGCAGCGCCAGCAGCCCACCGTGAGCATGGGAAAGGCCGAAGTCGACCTGCCGATCGGCAGTTTCCTCCAGGCGACGGCGGAAGCAGAGCAGGTGCTTGCCGACTACGTCACCTCGGCCGTCGGCAAAAGCAAAACCGTAGCCGATCTGTTCTGTGGTATCGGACCCTTCGCGCTGCGCCTGGCTGAAAAGGCGCAGGTCCATGCCGCCGACAGCGACAAGGCAGCAACCGCAGCACTGGCCAAGGCTACCCGCTTCGCCAAGGGGCTCAAGGCCATTACCGCCAAACCGCGCGACCTCTTCCGCGACCCGCTCACGCGCTTCGAACTCGGCTTCGACGCCGTGGTTCTCGACCCACCGCGCGCCGGCGCCGAGGCGCAGGTGCGGGAGATTGCGCTCTCCAAGGTCAAGCGGGTTGTCTATGTCGCCTGCGACCCGAAAACCTTTGCGCGCGACGCCCTCATTCTCGTTCAGGCCGGGTTCAGGCTGGAGAGCTTAATTGCGGTGGATCAGTTCGCGTGGTCGACCCACATCGAGCTGGCCGCAACGTTTACGCGGTAACCCGCGCAACCCTCGCCCCATCCGGGCGTTTGGTCGGCAGGGCTAACGAAATCCGGCGCTTGGGATTCCATGTGCCGCCAAATCAGAGAACCGCCATGATCAAGACCATCTTTGCCGCTGCCTCGCTTGCAGCTCTGTTCGCCGTTCCGACCTTCGCTCAGGATGCTGCCTCCCCCGAAGGTACCTGGGTTGATCGCTGGGGCACCAGCTTCACCTTCTCGCTTTGCGGCGAAGGCAACACCAACCTTTGCGGCACGCTGAACGACATTCAGGGTGACTCGCGCACGGAAGAAAACCTGGCCTTCGTCAACCAGCAGGTTGTCCAGGGGACGCCAACCGGCACCAATAAGTGGGAAGGCAACATTGCCCTCAATGGCGGCAACGCCAAGGCCATCGTTGAGCTGACCGGTCCGGACACCCTCAAGATCACCGGCTGCCAGGGCATCCTCTGCAACAGCATCGACTACACCCGCAGCTAAGCGGCCTGTAGAATGAAAAAGCCCCGGATGCGAATCCGGGGCTTTTTTGCGCGCCGGTAGTGATCTCAGCAAGCCGTCGCCACCCGCTCCTTGATCACCTGCAGCACTTCGTCGCCCGGCCGCTTCCACCAGTTGTCTTGGGAAAAGATCTCGACTTCCTGCGGACCATAAAACCCCGCATCTTCAATCATCTTTCGAATGGCGGGCAGGTCGATGACCCCGTCTCCCATCATGCCGCGATCGAGCAGCATGTCTTTGGTCGGCACCAGCCAGTCGCAGATGTGATGGGCAAAGATGCGCTTCATGCGACCGGCCCGCGCGATGGCCTGGGCCAGCTTGGGGTCCCACCAGACATGATAGACGTCGATGGCAACGCCGACCGTTTCGCCGAGTTGCTCGCAAAGGTCGAGCGCCTGATCGATGGTGTTCACGCAAGCGCGGTCAGCCGCATACATGGGGTGGAGCGGCTCGATGGCAAGGCGCACTCCTGAAGCTTGAGCGTGGGGCAGCATGGCGGCAATGCCATCCGCAACCATCTGCCGCGCGCCGGGCAGGTCCCTTGACGAGCCCGGCAGGCCCCCGACCACAAGCACCAAGCAATCTGCATTCAGAGCCGCGGCTTCGTCGATGGCGCGAAGATTGTCGTCGATCTGCTTTTGCCGGCCCTCCCCGGTCTCGGCGGGGAACATGCCGCCTCGGCAGACGCCGGTAACCTGCAATTTGTTTTCGCGAACAATCCGGACCGCTTCATCAAGACCGATCGCGGCAATCTGGTCACGCCAGGGCGAAATCGCAGTGATGCCGGCCCGCAGACACCCGTCCACGGCCTCGGCGAAACCCCAGACCTGGCGCGTGGTGGCAAGGTTGAGGGAAATAGCGCGTTCGCTCATGCTGGAACCCCGTTTACCTGCAGCACGGCGCGCATACGGTCTGCCGCCAGATCAGGATCAGCCAGCACCCGCGCCTTGTCGGCAAGGCGGAACAGGTCGGCCAAGTGCTGCACCGACCGTGTGGATTGCTGACCACCGATCATCTGAAAATGATCTTGCAGCCCATTAAGATAGGCGAGGAACACGACCCCAGTTTTGTAGAACCGGGTCGGCGCCGCAAAGATGTGACGGCTAAGCGGCACGGTGGGTTCGAGCATGTCGAAGAATTCTTGTGTGTTGCCGCGCCCAAGAGCAGCAAGCCCTGCTGACGCTGCCGGCGCGATGGCATCGAAAATGCCGAGGAGGGCGTGGGAGTAACCCTCCTTGTCCCCGGCGATCAGCTCGGCATAATTGAAGTCGTCGCCGGTATACATTTTGACACTGGCCGGCAGGCGGCGGCGCATGGCGATTTCTTTTTCCGCCGATAACAGTGAAATCTTGATGCCGTCGACCTTGTTGGCATTGGCGGCAATGACGTCGAGGCAGACGTCCATGGCCTCTTCATGCGTGCCCTTGCCCCAATAGCCCGCGAGCGCGGGATCAAACATCTCGCCCAGCCAATGCATGATTACCGGCTGCCGCACCTGACGAAGAATGTGGCCATAGACGCGGGCGTAATCGTCGGGCGAGTTCGCGGCAAAGGCCAGCGCGCGTGAGGCCATCAGGATTACCCTTCCGCCCTGCGCCTCCACAAAGCTCACCTGTTCCTCATAGGCCTGGATAATGTCATCGATCTTGACGTCCGGAGATGGCGGGAGGTGATCGGTTCCGGCACCATAGGCGATCAGCGCGTCACCGCGTGTCCGCGCCTCGGACTGCGACCGGCGGATCAGTTCTTGCGCCTCACTCCAGCCGAGCCCCATACCGCGCTGGGCCGTATCCATCGCTTCGGCAACGCCGAGGCCAAGGTCCCAGAGGCGATGACGAAACTGAAGCGTCGTGTCCCAATCGATGGCGGGAGTGAGCCACGGATCGTTGTTGGCCAGCGGATCGGCAACAACATGGGCGGCGGCGAACGCAGTGCGCGGAAAGTCGGCAGCCATGAATTTGACGAAGGGGATCGGGTCGCTGGTGATTGTGTAGGGAGTGATCGAGCGGTCGGGATTGGGCAGGTTGATGGTGGTCATCGAGCCGCCTCAGAATTGGAGCTTCGGCACATCGAGCCAGCGCCGCTCTGCCCAGCTTTGCAACCCGAGTTCAGCGAGTTGCACGCCCTTGGCGCCCGCCTCGAGGCCGTATTCCCACGGCGCGTCTTCGGTGACGTGGCGGAGAAACATCTCCCACTGCACCTTGAAGCCGTTGTCGGCGGGCCAATTGTCAGGGACCTCTTCCCAATCGTTGAAGAAGTTCATGGTCTGCGGCTGATCGGGGTTCCACACCGGCTTGGGCGTATTGACGCGGTGCTGCGTCCAGCACTTGTGCAGCCCGGCGACAGCCGAGCCATGGGTGCCATCGACATGGAAGGTGACAAGATCGTCGCGACGGACGCGCGTGGTCCAGCTCGAATTGATCTGCGCGACCACACCGCCTTCGAGCTCGAAAGTAGCATAGGCCGCATCATCGGTGTCGGCCTTGAAGCGATTGCCCTTTTCGTCGACGCGTTCCGGAATGTGGGTGGCGCCCAGACATGAGACAGCCTTCACTTCACCGAAGAGATTGTCCAGCACATAGCGCCAGTGGCAGAGCATATCGAGGATGATGCCGCCGCCATCTGCCTTGCGGTAGTTCCATGAGGGCCGCTGGGCTTTCTGCCAGTCCCCTTCGAACACCCAATAGCCGAACTCGCCACGCACCGAGAGGAGGTCGCCGAAAAAGCCCGACTCCTTGAGCATCTTGATCTTCATGAGCCCCGGCAGGAACAGCTTGTCCTGCACCACGCCGTGCTTGAGGCCCGAGGCGCGGGCAGTTTTGGCGAGGTTGACAGCGACTTCGAGATCGTCCGAGGTCGGTTTTTCGCAGTAAACGTTCTTGCCGGCGGCCAGCGCCTTTTCGAGAAGGCTTGCCCGCATCAGCGTCGTCCCGGCATCAAAAAAGATCGTGTCTTGGGGATTGGCGAGCGCTGCATCAAGATCAGTGCCCCAGCGGGTGATGTTGTGTTTCTGGGCGAGCGCCGAGATTTTGTCGCGGTCGCGGCCCACAATGATCGGGTCGACCTGGAGGCGGTCGCCGTTCGTTAGCGCGATGCCGCCTTGGTCCCGGATGGCGAGAATGGAGCGCACCAGGTGCTGGTTATAGCCCATGCGACCAGTGACGCCGTGCATGATGATGCCGATGCGCTGCTCTGCCAATCCAACCTCCCAGTGTAACTGTCTGGTTACTTGCTAGCCGAGGCGGATGGCGTGCGTCAAGCGGGCGATGGAGCGGATTGGTCCACCGGCGGCGCCACTGGGCAGTTACTTGTGGCTTGCCTCACAGAGGCGCAATCGGGCCCTTCTTTACGGGCTGGCTTGTTGTTGTTATCTGCAGCATCATCTCGCCACCTCCAGCCTCGCGGTTTTCTCAACGTGTCCGATCCATCGCCCCCGGCGCTCGCCGTGGCGCTGCCACAAACTGAAGCGCCCAAGCGAGCCCGCAATTCGGCCAAGACCAGCGCGTCGATCCTTGCCGCTGCGCGCGTGGAATTCGCTGATCGAGGATTTGAGGGGGCCCGTGTCGATGCCATTGCCGAGCGGGCAGGGGCCAACAAGCGCCTGCTGTACCACTATTTCGGCAACAAGGAGGATCTCTACCGGGCAGTTCTGCTCGATGCTTATCAGGAGATCAGGCGCGGCGAACGGGCGTTGTCGCTGGACCAATATGATCCGGTACAGGCGATGGACCGGCTGGTGCGTTTCACCTTCCGGCATTTTCTGGCCAATCCCTGGTTTCCGCGGCTCTTGGGCACAGAAAACATCGAGAACGCCAGATTTTTGAAGACTCTGCCGGACATCAAGGCGCTGCATTCGCCATTGGTTGGGCAAATCGCGGCGATCATCGAACGCGGAGCAGAAGCCGGCATTTTTCGCCGCGATGTCGATCCGGTGCAGCTTTACATTTCCGTTGCGGCGCTCGGATTTTTCTACGTCAGCAACACGGCGACACTGTCGGTGATCTTTGAGCGCGACCTCACCAGCGTCGGCATGGTGCAGGAGCGCGAGGCTCATGCGGTGCAGATGGTGCTCGACTATCTGCGCACAGGACGGGGGAAGTAACCCCCACCCAGCCTCCCCCGGAAGACGGGGGAAGAGCGGACTGCGGCTAGACTGCATCGAGTTCCTCCCCATTCTTCAGGGGGAGGCTAGGTGGGGGTCCTCCGGACCTAGAGATCCACCTCGTCATCACCCAGAGCGACGACTTCCGCTGCGGCGCGGCGGAGAATTTCGGCGGCTTGGCGCTGCTGCTCCTGGCTACTTCGGCGGGCCTTCTTGATCGCGTCCTTTAGGGTCTTGCGAGCAGCTTCAAGCTCCGGCACCGCATCATGCATCGGCCTGTCCGGCTCATGCTCATGACGCCGGCCGCCACGATGCGGACCAGCTTCACCCCAATTGGGCGGCACATTGCCGTCTTCCGGACGGCCTTCGCCGCCAAACGGCCAATCGGCGCGGACAAACTCGCGGAAGCGGTTCATCTGATCTCCGGTGCGGGCCAAAAAGTCGAGCGTCCGGGCAACGGCGTCCCGATTGTCCGCCAGATGCTCCCTGCCCTCATCGGTGATGGCATAAAGCTTCTTGTTGCCGTCGGCGGAAGAGGTGACGTAACCGGCCTCTTCGAGATAGGTCAGCGCCGGATAAACGATCCCGGGGCTTGGCGAGTAGACGCCGTTGGAACGCTCCTCGACAGCCTTGATCAGGTCGTAACCGTGCCGAGGCTGCTGCTCGATAAGGTAAAGCGCGACAAGGCGCAGGTCGCCCGAGGCAAGCATGCGGCCGACGCGCAGGTTGCCGCCCCAATTGCCCAGATTGCCGAACTCATCGCCAGCCATGCGGGCCATGCGGCCCCAGCCGCGCCGCGCCATCTGTTCAAAACGCTTCCAATCCAGATCGTCTTTGTCGTGTGCCATTTATGTCTCCTGATATGTCGTCAAACCCTTGAACAGGAGATCGTCGTGGCAGAGATCGGTTTCAAGATATATCTTGGGAGTTTTTTGACAGCGAGGTGCCGTCGCTCTGGGCTCGACTCGAGAACGTTGGACATAGCCGTTGCGGAAGACGGGCAGGGTTCTTGGGTTAAGCCCAAGGGTGACGCGCGGCGGGAGCGAAGCCGCTGGTGCCTCGGCCTTAGCTGGCGATGGTGGGGTTCACGCCAGCGTCAGGCGCCGCATTCTCGCGATCGAACTGACCGTGGCGGCGGAAGCGCCACATATAGGTGGGGAGCACTTCGTCCATGCTCTTGGGCGTGATGGCGAAAGCCTCGAAACTGCGCTGCTCGCCGATGGCTTCGGGCGAAACGATGTTATCGACGCCAAGCAGCTCCACCTGATCGCCGGTGATCAACGGCTTGATTGGCAAGATTCCAAGCACTGCCGCAACGAACTTGGCGAGCGGCTTGGGCATGGGCAGCAGAAAGCGGTTGCGGCCGGCTTCGCGCATGATGCGCTGCATCAGGGCCTTGTGTGTTTCGACCGTGGGGCCACCCAGTTCATAAACGCGGCCAGTGGGAACTTCACCCTCTGCTGCCTTGGCAAAGGCCTCGGCAACGTCGCCGACGAACACTGGCTGGAACTTCGTCTGACCGCCGATCAGCGGCATCACAGGAGAAATGCGGGCGAGCGTGCCCATGAGATTGAAGAAGCCATCACCCTGGCCAAACATCAGCGAAGGCCGCATGATCACAGCGCCCGGAAAGGCATCGAGAACAGCCTGTTCGCCGGCCAGCTTGCTGGCTGCATAGGCACTGACCTCTTTGGCTTTGTCGACGCCGAGCGCCGACATGTGAACCAGGGCCGAGGCACCGGCGGCCTTAGCCGCACGAGCCACAGCGGCGGCGCCATTCAGGTGCACGGCGCGGAAACTCTGCTTGCCTGCTTCCTGGCCAACACCAACGAGGTTGATGACGATATCGGCGCCCTGTACGGCGCGACGGATCGAATCTTCGTTGCGCAGATTGGCTTGTACCGGAACGATCTGCCCCACGCCGCCGAACATGCGCACTTCGCCAGCAAGATCGGGCCGGCGCACGGCTACGCGAATGCGACAACCGTTCCGCGCCAGAAGCTGCACCAGGTGATTGCCGACAAATCCCGAGCCACCGAAAATGGTGACAAGTTTGGGCGTGGTGCGATCCATGGTGGGCTCCAGGTCAACGTCTGTTCGGCCCGCTTTTATCCCAAGCGGCGCGCCCCTGTCGAGCCATGGCGGCTTGACTCTTGGTCTCAGATGTTCTTCTTTTGTTCAACAGGAGATCTGACCTATGACCGAAAAGCGTGACTATCAGGGCCAGTGCCATTGCGGCGCCGTCCGCTACACTGCGTCGACCGACCTGAGCGGCGTTGCCGATTGCAATTGCTCGCGCTGCCGGAGGCTGGGCTGGATCATGCAGTCCATGCCGGAAAGCGACTTCGCGCTTCATTCGGGCGAGGATAACCTGACGCTATACCGCTTCAACACCGAAATGATAGATCACCTGTTCTGCAAAACCTGCGGCATCGAAAGCTTTGCCCGTGGAGGCGACGGCAAGGGCAATTCCATGGTGATGATCAACGTCGCCTGCCTTGAGGATGCACCGCCGATCGACCGCGCCACGATCAAGCACTGGGATGGTGCAAACTTCTGATCTGCTGGCCGAAAGCGCATTGACAAGCCGGTGGGCGCACCCTAGGTACACGCCCGTCGCCCAGATGGCGGAATTGGTAGACGCGCACGGTTCAGGTCCGTGTACCGCAAGGTGTGAAGGTTCGAGTCCTTTTCTGGGCACCAGTTTCAAAAACCCCGTGATCGTCAGATCGCGGGGTTTTTCTTTGGGTGCCGATCACCGTAATTGCGCAGCAATTATGGGGTCTGCGGCAGGCCCAGGGAGTTCATGCCGCCCTCATACATCTTGAGCGTTGCATCGATGTCTTCGAGGTGAAGCGCAAAGCCGCTTTCCACCGCCTCAAGCTGGCGGCGAAGGTGGTCACGGCGCGAAATGATCTCGAAGCGCTCGCTTTCGAGTTCCTTTATCGCCAGATCGAACCGGTCCCGATGCGTCGCGAGACGCTGGATCATGGGTGCCGCCTGCTTTGCGGCGTCCATCACTGCTGCGAGTGCTTCCTGGTGTTCAGTATCGACGATCTTGAGGTCTGCTTTAGCTCGAACTGCCATAATAATCTCCACGTTTGCCGGCCCGTTAAGATTTCAGGGATGGGTTAGCTGTGGATATTGCGCTAAGTGCCGAGTTCTAAAAGCCTTTCCCCGTAGTTACCTTAACCTGAAAGGTTAACGCGGCAGGTTATGCCGCTGCGGCTAATGCGAGCCTGCCGACCAGCGAATTTGTGCTGGTGCCGATGATTTCGACCATCTGAATACTGCCGATGAGGTCGGCCGAGCCTTCGAGATGGACCGCCTGGAGGTAGGGTGAGCGGCCGCCGACCTGGCCTGGCATCCGGCCCAAGCGCTCGATCAGGACGGGCAATGTGCGGCCGACACAGGATGCGTGGAAGTCGTTGGTCTGATTGGTGACCAGCTCCTGAAGGCGGTAAAGCCGCTCGGTCTTGACCTCTTCGGCAACCTGGTCGCCGAGATTGGCGCCTGGCGTACCGGGGCGGGTCGAGTATTTAAAGGAATAGGCCGAGGCGTAGCCGACATCGCGGATGATGGCGAGCGTGTCCTCGAAATCCTGGTCCGTCTCGCCGGGGAAGCCGACGATGAAATCGCCCGACAGTGCCATGTCCGGACGCGCCGTCTTGATGCGCTCGATCAGCGCCCGGTAATCAGCGCCCGTATGCTTGCGGTTCATCATCTTGAGAATGCGATCGGAGCCCGACTGTACCGGCAGGTGAAGATAGGGCATCAGGAGCGGCAGGTCGCGATGCGCGGCGATCAGCGCATCATCCATGTCGCGAGGATGGCTGGTGGTGTAGCGCAGGCGCTCAAGGCCGGACATCTCGGCAAGAAGGTATGCCAACTCACCAAGGCCGACACTGCGCCCGGCGGCATCCACACCATGGTAGGCGTTGACGTTCTGGCCCAGCAGCGTGATTTCCTTGACGCCGGCCTCTACCAGCCGCCGTGCCTCGTCGAGCACCTGATGCACGGGCCGCGAAACCTCGGCGCCGCGGGTATAGGGGACGACGCAGAACGAGCAGAACTTGTCGCAGCCTTCCTGGACGGTCAGGAATGCCGTGAGTCCACGCGCGACGGTCACGTCTTTTTTCGCCGCCGGAAGATGGGCGAACTTGTCTTCTTCGGGAAAGTCGGTGTCGACTACCGCGCGCTTGAGCGCCGGATGCAGATGCCGCTGGCCCTCGGCCCGCTGGAGCATGTCCGGCAATCGATGATAGGCCTGCGGCCCAAAGACAAGGTCAACCACTGGCGCGCGCCGCGCGATCTCTTCTCCTTCGGCCTGCGCAACACAGCCGGCAACGCCGATCATCATGTCGCCACCCAGTGCCCGGCGCTCGCCCTGCAGCTCCTTGAGGCGTCCCAGCTCGGAAAAAACCTTTTCCGAAGCCTTTTCGCGGATGTGGCAGGTATTGAGCAACACAAGGTCGGCCTGGGCGATGTCGCCGGTCGGCGCATAGCCATGCGGGGCAAGGGCATCGGCCATGCGATCGCTGTCATAGACGTTCATCTGACAGCCATAGGTCTTGATAAACACCCGCTTTTGCGGCGTTGGGCTCAGGGTCTGCTCGTGTTCCATGCGGCGCTGTTTACCAGAGGCCGCGGCACGATGCCATAAGCTGCAACCGCAAAGGGGGTGGTGTGTTGTAGAGGCGAGAGGACCCCGCTATGACCGACCAGAACAAGCAGACCGACGACGCCGCAGCCATGAAGAATGGCAAGAAGCCCGGGCCCAAGGACGCGCCGCAGCAGGTGCGCAATGCCGGCACCGAGGACATGGCCGACAAGCCAAACAAGTGGGACAAGCACGACGAGTCCGTGGACGAGACTTTCCCGGCCAGCGACCCGGTCACCAAGTATTGACGTTGAGTGCCGCCTGCTTTCGGGTTGGGCGGATTATTCCCGGAGGCAAGCATGGCGCAGACTACCGTCCCCGACGGGGTTGGTAACGGCGCTTCGCAGCGGCCGAAGCATGCTTTCGTCCGGCCGCTGGCGCTTTATCTGTTCGCGCTGATCCTTGTTATCCTGATCCCGTCGCTTATCGTGGCGCTGGTGCTGATCAACCGCACCAATGATGCTCAGGAAGACGTGGTTCAGGCGCTGACCAATGCCACGGTGCAGGCCATCGGGCAGACTGTGGACCGCGAAGTCTCGGGCATGGTGACGACGCTGCGCGTTCTGTCGACAACGAGTGCACTCGACGCGGGCAATCTGGCCGAGCTGCATCGGCGGGGTGAGATGGCGCTTATCGGCACTGGCGCCCACTTGATTGCCGTGGATGCCGATCTGAGGCAGCTTCTCAATACCCGCGTCCCTTTCGGGCAAACCGATGGGCAAACCTCCGATCCTGAAACGGCAGCCAAGGCGGTCACCCGAAAACTTCCCACCATTTCCGGCGTCTTCTTTGGCCGCACGGCGCAGACAACGGTGTTCAACGTCTGGCTGCCGATCGAAAACAATCCCGCGGTCAGGCTCCTGGCGCTGACGCAAAACACCCAGGACCTGCTCCCGGCGCTGCAATCGCGGCAATTGCCCGGCGGCTGGCATGCCGCGCTGGTGGATGCGCGAAACAATGTGATCGTCGCCACCGCCGATACCGGTCTTGAGCCCAACACCAATCTGTCATTGCGCCAGGGCATCGATCTGCCATCAGGGGAATGGGTCAGCGAAGAACTCAACGGCGAAAAGGTCGTCACCTCGGAATGGCGCTCCAATCTCACAGGGTGGCGCGTCGTCGCCTGGGCAGAAGCGGACCGGATCCAAAAGCCATTGGGCGACTCCATCCTGCAGCTGGGAGCCTGGGGTATCGCCATCGCGCTGGTGGCAGCACTTGTCGCCACGCTGATCGCCACCCGGATCGGGGAGAGCGTCCAGGGCTTGCGGCTCGATGCTGCACGGTTGGGACGGGGTGAAATGATCTATCCGCGGACATATCCGGTCACCGAGATCGCCGAGATTTCCAAGGCTCTGGCGGAGGCCAGCGAGCAGCGCAAGACTGCTGAGCGCGACAATCGCTTCCTGATGCGCGAACTGGCGCATCGCTCCAAGAACCAGATGGCGGTCATCAATGCGATGGCCAAGCAGACCGCCCGCGGCGCGACCGATGTGCGCAGCTATGTCGCAGCGCTTGAAAAGCGCATCATGGGACTGGCGCGCTCGACCGATCTCCTGCTCGCCAATGGCCGTGCAGGCGTCATGCTGCGCGACCTTGTGGAGCTACAGCTGGCGCCGTTTCTGCCGGGCGTGAATGAGAACCGCGCCCGGGTCGAAGGCCCGGACCTCCGCATCAATCCGCAGGGCGCGCAGATCCTGGGCATGGCGCTGCACGAATTGGCAACCAATGCCACCCGCCACGGTGCTTTCTCGGTGTCGGACGGCACGTTGGCCTTGACCTGGCATGTTCAAGGCGATGAGCTCGTGCTGAACTGGCGTGAGAGCGTTGCGGGTCCGCTGGTGATCGAAACCGGCCGCACCGGCTTCGGCACGATCGTCCTTCGCACCATGGTTGGCGGAGCTCTGGGTGCGCAGGTGCAACGCGAAGCCCATCCTGATGGGGTCGAGTGGACCTTCCATGTGCCCCTTTCGGCGCTGGATCCTGCCTTTGCTGCCGAGCGGCCCGACGAAAAGCCATAATCGGGCGATAAGTCTGGCATTCCGGTGCGCTTTGACCTATATCGACGCCAGCCGGCGCCTGGTTTCTCGTGAGACCGGGCTTCTGCTTCATTTGGCCCCACCTGGACGACATCCCGGCTGGGGCGGCCCATCCTCCCTTTCGAAAGGATAGATCGATGTCGATCACTGCAGAACGCAAGAATGAACTGATCCAGGAATACGCCACCAAGGCTAACGATACCGGCTCGCCGGAAGTCCAAGTTGCGATCCTGTCCGAACGTATTGCCAATCTCACCGAGCACTTCAAGGATCACGGCAAGGATAACCATTCCCGCCGCGGCCTGCTCAAGCTTGTTTCGACCCGCCGCCGCCTCCTCGACTACCTCAAGAAGGCCGACGACGCTCGCTACAAGACCCTGATCGAAAAGCTCGGCCTGCGCCGCTAATTCGATATCCGGCGCGGGAGTTCGCTTCCGCGCCGTTTGCCTTTCCTTGAAAGGCACGCCTAGGCCGGCCGTGCCGGAGCATGGCAGGATTATCGGCTTCTTCCGCCGTGGAGAGGCTCGTTGTCTTGTCCATGTTTCGTCCGCGCCAAGATGAAACAAGTGTCTGATTTTGAGCCTGCGGGCGCACATGGGGTGCGGCGCGGGTGCGGACACACCGGTTGAGTTCGTGGGTGTCGCCTAGCCCCGCGTTCCCGCTCCGCCGGCAGAATGGAAAGACAATTCCATGTCGATCAATTTTGATCACCACAAGGTCGAACTCAACTGGGGCGGCCAGCCGCTGACCCTTGAGACCGGCAAGATCGCCCGCCAGGCCGATGGCGCCGTGCTCGCCACCCTGGGCGAAACCGTGCTGCTGGCGACCGTCGTCAGCGCCAAGTCCGCCAAGCCCGGCCAGGACTTCTTCCCGCTGACCGTCAACTACCAGGAAAAGTATTTTGCCGCCGGCAAGATCCCGGGCGGCTACTTCAAGCGCGAAGGCCGTCCGACCGAGAACGAGACGCTGACCTCGCGCCTCATCGACCGTCCGATCCGTCCGCTGTTCCCCGATGGCTATCGCAACGAGACCCAGGTCGTCGTTACCGTTCTCCAGCATGACATGGAGAACAATCCCGACGTGCTCGCCATGGTCGCAGCTTCCGCTGCGCTGACCATTTCGGGCGTCCCCTTCATGGGCCCGATCGGCGCTGCCCGCGTCGGTTACGTCAATGGCGAATACGTCCTCAACCTCCCCGTCGATCGTCGCGCTGACTCCAAGCTCGACCTCGTCATGGCCGGCACCCAGGACGCCGTCCTGATGGTGGAATCGGAAGCCCAGGAGCTTTCCGAGGAAGTCATGCTCGGCGCCGTGATGTTCGGTCACAAGGCCTCGGCACAGGTGATCGAAGCCATCATCCAGCTCGCAGAACTGGCCGCCAAGGAACCGCGCGAATTCACGCCGCCCGATTTCTCCGCGCTCGAGCAGGAAGTGCTCGGCATTGCCGAAGCCGACCTCCGCGCTGCCTACCAGATCACCGACAAGGCTGATCGCTACGCCGCCGTTGCCGCCGCCAACACCAAGGTCAAGGAAGCATTTGCCGCCAAGATCGAGGCCGGCGACGTTTCCAAGGAAGCGCTTGGCGAAGTGGTCCACAATCTCCAGGCCAAGATCGTGCGCTGGAACATTCTGGATACCGGCTCGCGCATCGACGGCCGTGATCTCTCGACCGTTCGCCCGATCCTCGCCGAAGTCGGCGTTCTGCCGCGCACCCATGGTTCTGCCATCTTCACCCGTGGCGAAACCCAGGCGCTGGTGGTTGCCACCCTCGGCACTGCCGATGACGAGCAGTTCATCGATTCGCTCGAAGGCACCTACAAGCAGAACTTCCTCCTGCACTACAACTTCCCGCCCTATTCGGTCGGTGAAGCTGGCCGAATGGGCTCGCCCGGTCGCCGCGAAATCGGCCACGGCAAGCTCGCCTGGCGCGCCATCAACCCGATCCGTCCCTCGATGGAAGAGTTCCCCTACACGGTTCGCGTCGTGTCGGAGATCACTGAGTCGAATGGTTCTTCGTCGATGGCAACCGTCTGCGGCACCTCGCTGGCACTGATGGATGCCGGCGTGCCGATGAAGCGCCCGGTGGCCGGTATCGCCATGGGCCTGATCCTTGAAGGCGAAAAGTTCGCCGTTCTCTCGGACATTCTTGGCGACGAGGATCACCTTGGCGACATGGACTTCAAGGTGGCAGGCACCGAAGAAGGCGTGACCTCGCTGCAGATGGACATCAAGATTGCCGGCATTACCGAGGAGATCATGAAGATCGCCCTCGAGCAGGCCAAGGGCGGTCGTATCCACATCCTGGGCGAAATGGCCAAGGCCCTGTCGGCATCGCGTGGCGAAGTGGGCGAGTTCGCGCCCCGCATCGAAACGCTCAAGATCCCGACCGACAAGATTCGCGAAGTGATCGGCACCGGCGGCAAGGTGATCCGCGAGATCGTCGAAAAGACCGGCGCCAAGATCAACATCGAAGACGACGGCACCGTAAAGGTTTCGTCCTCCGACGGTTCGCAGATCGAAGCGGCCATCAAGTGGATCCGCTCGATCACCGACGAAGCCGAAGTCGGCGCCATCTATCAGGGCACCGTGGTCAAGACCGCCGATTTCGGCGCCTTCGTGAACTTCTTCGGTGCCAAGGACGGTCTCGTCCATATCAGCCAGTTGGCCGACCAGCGCGTTGCCAAGACCACCGACGTGGTCAAGGAAGGCGACAAGGTCTGGGTCAAGCTCCTCGGCTTTGACGAGCGCGGCAAGGTCCGCCTTTCCATGAAGGTCGTCGATCAGGCAACCGGCAAGGAAATCACCAAGGAAGAAGCGGCCGCCGAATAAGGCGAAGCTTCAGTCTCGAGAAAACAAAAGGCCCGGAGCGATCCGGGCCTTTTTCTATCCAACAATGGTCCAGATCGTTACCGCAAGGAAGACGATGGCGATGGCCAGATGCACCCATCGATTGACCGTCAGAATGCCGCCGAGCAGCAGCAGCACCGCGATAGAATTCATCGTCATATAGACCGGGTCGCCAACCACCTCGTTCCAGCCCATCTTGATCGTGACATTGCCGATATCGAGCAAGAAGGTCACGATCAGCGAACCGTAGAACCAGGCGCGCCTGGTGATCAGGTAATCGTAGTGGGTGCCGTATTCCTCCACCGATTCCGGCAGCAGCATCGCGGTCATGAAGAGGAAGGTTGAGCAATAAACGATCTGAAAGAGGTAAAGCTCGAAGGTCCAGACCACGCTGCTATAGGCAAGGCCCTCTTGCCACCAGAAGATGAAGATCGACAGCAGCAGGAAGACGATCCAGAGCCCGTGCAGCGCGTTGAACTTATGGGTCCTCGGCTCCTGCACAAAGCGCACCGCGCCCGTAAGGAGATTGACCAGGGCAACGCTCAGGATCGTGCCGGAAATGATCTGGACATAGATGGGAATATCGGCGTTCTGTTCCATGGCACTCCCGCAAGCCTGAATCGGTTTGCGCCACGCTAGCCAATCCCCGCCCGGCGGGCGACGGAAATGTCGTGGCGCAACAAGGAGATGGTGATGGCCACGATCCTCTTTATCCACAGCGCCGGAGCCCAGGGGCTGGGCGAAGGCAGCTCCCGCTTTCTCGCGAACCTTCGCGCCACGATGCCTGCCGGATGGACGCTGCTGGCGCCTCCCATGCCGGAGCCCGACGCACCCAGTGCTGCGCCCTGGATCGCGGCAACAGCCGAGGCCCTTGCCAGTGTGGAGGGCGAGTTCGTCACCCTCGGCCACTCACTGGGCGGGTCGACTCTGCTTCAAGCGCTTGCCCGCCACGGTAATCCACCTGGCCTGCTTGGTGTGGTGCTACTTGCGGTGCCGTTCTGGAGCGCGGCCGACTGGAATGTGGCTGAATTTGCGCTGGATCGCGGCGACATCCAGAACCTTGCGAATGTCGGTCGAGTTATCCTGCTGCAGGGCAGCGCCGACGAAGTGGTTCCGGCCGATCACGCGCAGCACCACGCCGATATTCTCCCGCGGGTGGAAATCCAATCGCTGCAAGGGGCTGATCATGAAGCCGCTGATGCGGCGGCCGCTGTGTTGCAGGCTGTTCACGACCTCGTCAGCGCAAAACTGTAGCGTCTCTGCAACAGTTGGCGTGAGCATCACATTGTGGCGAGGAACTGCCACAATTGGTGCCACGTTAAGAGCGAGAAGCGTATTGCGTAAGGCAAGGCGGTTCGCCGCTACCAGCCCTTCTCCCGTCTTGCCGTCTTTGAGGTATCCGCGTTGATTTCCCGTCGCCTGTTCCTGCTTGGCGCCTCCGCCACCGTGCTTTCCGCCTGCACCACAACCCGCCAGCCGGTCGTGCAGGAGCCCACCATCGATCCATACTATCAGGCCATGTATGGCACGTTGACCAACGAGCCCTATATCGTTGAGGCGATGGATCTGCGTCGCGTGGACCCCAAGTGGTGGCGCCAGGAAGTGGAGTATTTCACCTCCGAGCGTCCGGGCACGCTCGTGGTCGATACCCCGGCGCACTACCTCTACCTCGTCATGGAAAACAACCGCGCGCTGCGCTACGGCGTCGGCGTCGGCAAGGACGAAGCCCTGGTGTTCCGTGGCGACGCCACGATCGGCCGCAAGGCTGCCTGGCCGCGCTGGACCCCGACCCAGTCGATGATCCGCCGCGAACCGGACCGCTATGGCCCATATGCCGGTGGCATGGAGCCGGGCCCGACCAATCCGCTGGGGCCGCGCGCGCTTTACCTCTACAAGAACGGCAACGACACCCTGTTCCGCATTCATGGCACGACCGAGCCCTATACGATCGGCACCAATGTGTCGTCGGGCTGCATACGTCTCATGAACCAGGACATCATTGACCTCTACGCCCGCGTTCCGGTAGGAGCGCGCGTGACGGTCATCAACTGACCACTGATTTGGAGCTGGCCGCAGCCAGCTTCCCCTTCTTGTCTGTGGCGTCGGTTTATCAACCGTAGTCACCCGCCACCGGCAACACCAAGGCCCGCTTCGCAAGAGGCGGGTCTTTTCTTTTGAGTCGCGAAGGGCAGGGGGCTAGCCGCACCCTCGGCGCCGTGCTTTGCTCCGGTGCCTTGGGGGCTTTTGGATGATCCGACTTCTGACACTTGTTGCACTGTGCCTGATGACGAGCTTTCCGGCGCTGGCTGCCGAATATGGCGCTATTGCCTACTCGCCCGAGACGCAGGCCATCGGCTATAGCCGCAACTACAGCAGCAAGGTGGACGCGCAGGATGTCGCCATGGCCAACTGCGAGGAATATGCCTATGACTGCCGCATCGCCATAGACTTTCAGAACGCCTGCGGTGCCTTGGCAGTAGGCAGGCACGGCGGTTGGGGCACGGGCTGGTCTGCCGGCCGGGCCGAAGCCCAGACCCGCGCCCTCAACTCTTGCTCGCGCTATGACGGTGGCTGTACGGTCCGCCGGTGGGTCTGCAGCAAGTAGATCTCAGCGCTGGTGCTCTTGTCCGAGCATGTCCTTGATCTGCCGGGCTGCATCCTCCGGGAGACCGGCAGCGGCAAGCACCTCAAAGGCAAAGCTCGCGGGAGCGGGGGCAGGGGCGGTGATGATCTGGCCGTCGCGCAGGGCCTGTGGCTGGTCGACGTAATTGGAAGTGCCGCGGTAGGCTTTGGATAGGCCGGGAAGGTAGTCTGCGCCATTGGAGGTATGCCGCACCTGATCCAGCAGGCCGGCATTGGCCAGCGCCACCGTGCCGCCGCAGATCGCTGCCACCACGCAGCCCTTCTCAAGGCTCTGCCGCAATGCGTCGCTTATATCGGGAGCCGTAGCGCCCTCCCACGCCGATCCGCCGCAAACCACGACCACACCATCATCGGGCGGCGTAAGGGCGATCGTGTCCGAGATCGGCAAGCCAGCTACAGAGGTCACTGCGCCACCCCGAGGGGACGCAAAGCGAATATCGGCACCAAAGAAGGCGCGGCCGGCACCGGCCAAGGGCGCAATCTCCCAGTCGGAATAGCCGTCGGTCAGGATGATCGTGATCGGTTTCATTGGCTCTCTCCTCGTCTCCAGCACAGTGTCCTAGGCTCCAGCCAATTGGTGTCAGCAATATGCCAGCGGCGGAGAAAGGCTTAGCCGGGCCTTGGTACCCGCTCCGCCCGCAATAGCTCTTCCTCGAGCGTCATGCCTTCGACCCAGTGGATAGCGCGCCAGCCGAAACGTCGAGCGGCAGTGACGTTGGTCTTGCTATCATCGACAAAGACGATGTCTTCCCCAGCGGGAGGGAGGGTCCGCTGCACCGCGCGGAAGAAGCCGCGATCGGGCTTTCGGTGGCCCAAAGCAGCCGAATAGAACATGCCGTCGACATGACCGGCCAGGCCGAGTTCCTCCAGCAGATAGCGCGCGCGATGGTGCTCTTGGTTGGTTGCGAGATAAACCGCTGTTCCCCTGGCTCGCAGGACGGCAATGTCGCTCAGCAATCCTTCGTCCACATGCGCCTCATAGCCTAGCCAGTGAGCGAGCAGCGCCTCAGGGTCGACCGTCGGAGCAATGC
Source organism: Devosia rhizoryzae (assembly GCF_016698665.1). Classification (NCBI taxonomy): domain Bacteria; kingdom Pseudomonadati; phylum Pseudomonadota; class Alphaproteobacteria; order Hyphomicrobiales; family Devosiaceae; genus Devosia; species Devosia rhizoryzae. The sequence continues at coordinate 2,993,220 of NZ_CP068046.1, read as the reverse complement.
GCCCCAATACGCGCCCAAGCTCAGGCAAGAGCGGCTTCTTGCCAGTGACGATGTCGGGCCAGGAGCGCTCGAAGAACTCGCGCTTGAGCCGCCGCGGCGGGATGCCGAAGTCGCGTTCGAGGTCCGGGATCAGATGCTTGCCGTATTGGTCCCCGCCTGTGACCAGGACGCCATCGACATCGAGCAGCACTACCTTCATCGCTTCATCCCAAACAAAAGGGGCGCAGCTTGCGCCACGCCCCTTTTAACTTGTTGGCGCCGCGCGTTAGAGCGTGCGCTGCACCGTTTCGACGCGGAAGCATTCGATCTGGTCGCCGGCGCGGATGTCTTCGTAGTTCTCGAAGGCCATGCCGCATTCCTGGCCAACCTGGACTTCCTTGACTTCATCCTTGAAGCGCTTGAGCGTCTTGAGCTTGCCTTCGTGGATGACGACGTTGTCGCGGAGGAGGCGCACACCGGCGCCGCGTTCCACGATGCCTTCGGTGACCTGGCAACCGGCAACCTTGCCGACCTTGGTGATCTGGAACACTTCCTTGATGGTCGCGTAGCCGATGAAGGTTTCGCGGCGCTCGGGCTTGAGCAGGCCCGACATGGCGTTCTTCACGTCATCCACAAGATCGTAGATGATGTTGTAGTAGCGGATTTCGATGCCGTCGCGGGTCGCAAGATCCGATGCCTGCTTGTTGGCACGGACGTTGAAGCCGATGACGATGGCGTTCGAGGCCGCAGCCAGCGTCACGTCGGACTCGGTGATGCCGCCCACGCCTGCCATCAGGATCTGCGCCGAAACTTCGTCGGTTGAGAGCTTGTTGAGCGAGGAAACGATGGCTTCCACCGAACCCTGAACGTCACCCTTGATGACGAGCGGGAACTTGGAAATACCAGCGACCTTGAGCTGGTTCATCATTTGCTCGAGGCTCGTTGCACCACCACCAGCGGTCTTTTCGCGGATCGCGCGCTGACGATACTCGGTGACTTCGCGGGCACGCGCATCGTTCTCGACCACCGAGAAGCGGTCGCCTGCCGATGGCACGCCGTTAAAGCCGAGCACTTCCACCGGCACGGACGGACCGGCTTCCTTGACCTGCTCGCCCTTGTCGTTGATCAGCGCACGCACACGGGCAAACTCGGTGCCCGCGACAAGGATGTCACCGATCTTGAGCGTACCGCGCTGCACGAGAACCGTTGCCACCGCACCACGGCCCTTGTCGAGCTTGGCTTCGATGACGAGACCTTCGGCACGGCCGTCGCGGGCCACCTTGAGCTCAAGCACTTCGGCCTGGAGCTGGATGGTTTCGAGCAGCTTATCGAGGCCATTGTGGGTCTTGGCCGACACCTCGACGTCGAGCACTTCGCCGCCCATCGATTCCACGAACACTTCGTGCTGCAAGAGCTCAGTGCGAACGCGGGTCGGATTGGCTTCCGGCTTGTCCATCTTGTTGATGGCCACGATGATCGGAACACCAGCTGCCTTGGCATGCTTGATAGATTCGATCGTCTGCGGCATCACGCCGTCGTCGGCTGCCACGACCAGAACGGCAATGTCGGTTGCCTGCGCACCGCGGGCACGCATGGCGGTGAACGCTTCGTGGCCCGGCGTGTCAAGGAAGGTGATCTTGGCACCGTCCTTTTCGACCTGATAGGCGCCGATATGCTGGGTAATGCCGCCGGCTTCGCCCGAAACGACATTGGCTTCGCGGATGGCGTCGAGCAGGGAGGTCTTGCCGTGGTCGACGTGACCCATAATGGTCACGACCGGCGCACGATCGGTCAGATCCTCGGCCTTGTCGTCTGCCGGAATGTCATAGAGACCTTCTTCGACGTCGGCATCTGAAACGCGGCGCACCGTATGGCCTAGTTCCTGGGCAATCAGTTCGGCGGTATCGGCATCGACCACGTCGTTGATGGTCGCCATCTGGCCCTGCTGCATCAGCATCTTGATGACGGTGACGGAGCGTTCGGCCATGCGGTTGGCGAGTTCCGCAACCGTAATGACTTCCGGGATGACGACTTCGCGGCTGAGCTTGGGCGCGTCCTGCTGGTTGCGGCCCATCTTCTTGTCGCGACGGCGGCGCATGGCGGCCAGAGACGGACCGCGATCGCGATCGTTCTCGGTGGTGGCCGTCGATACCGTCAGGCGGCCGCGCGCGCTGTCATCGCCGGTGCGGCGGGTCGGCCGTTCCGGCTGGGCGCGTGAAGCGCGGCGGGCGTTTTCGAGTTCCGCTTCAGTGGTCGGACGAACCTGAGGTGCGCCGGTACGGGTGCGGCGGCCATCGGCCTCGCTCGGCGGGGCAGGGGGCACATTGCCGATCGGCGCCATGCCGGCGCCAGCCGGACGGCCACCCGCGGGACGACCCGAAGTGCCGGAGGGGCGAACCCCGGTCGAACCGGCGGGACGAACGCCCGTCGAGCCAGCGGGGCGCACGCCGGTGGAACCAGCGGGACGGGCATTGGGGTTGGGGCGGGCATTGGGATTTGGACGCTCGCCTTCGCCGGGACGGCCGGTCGGGCGCTCGTTGCTGGTGCGCTGCGGACGCGGCGGCTGGCCCGGACGGCCGGCAACGGTGCGCACGCTGGATGGGCCAGGATTGCGCTGGCTTGCCGGAATAAACGGTTCGCGTACCTGCGGCTCGGCAGGAGCGGCCTGAGGTTCTGGCGAAGCTTCGACGACCGGCTCGGGCGCATTGCGCGCTTCCTCGGCCTGGCGGCGCTCTTCTTCCTGGCGGGCAGCTTCTTCGCGCACCTGGCGGCGGCGATTGTCTTCCTCGATGCGGCGGGCTTCTTCCTGCGCAAAACGCTGGCTGTCTTCAGCCTGGCGTGCACCGGCGAGGGCGAGTGCCTGGCGCCTTGCCTCAGCTTCGGCAGCCGAAAGGCCAAGCGGTGCGCGGGTCTGCTGCTGCATCGGACGGCCTTGTGGCCGGCCCTGGCCAGGCGAGCTGGCTGGCCGCGTATTGGCGCCGGATGGTGCCTGGCCTGCGGGCTTGGGCACAATGCGGGTGCGCTTCTCCACGACCACCGTCGATCGCGACGGCGCGCGCGACATCCCGCCTGGGCGGTTGCCGAGGCCCGCGCCACCCTTGAGGGTCAGCGTCTTCTTGGCGCCGGTGTCGTCAGTGCGCTTGTCGTCGTTATCAGCCATGCTTCCTATCGTCTTTCGTCCTGTTCCGCGGACAAAAGCACACCGGACGCCCCAGTGGGGTCGGTGTCTTCATCCATCGGTTGGGCAATGTATCGGGCCAGTCTTTTGGCCTTTTCCACTGCCGATTGGGCTGCGGCCCCGCTCGTTAGGGCAGCATGTATCACATTTTCAAGTCCAAGTGCCAAACCCATTTCAGCACTTTGAAGGAATTCGAAGTGCGGCACGTCGGGACCGGAAAGTCCCTGTTCGCGCCGCGCATAATTGAGGGCCTTGAGCGTCCCTCGCATCTTGTTGCGCCCGTCCTCGGCCGCATCACTCGCGGTCAGGAGAGCAATAACGTCCATGTTCTCGAGCGCGCCCTTGACCTTGGTCGCCCCGGACACGAATTGCCCGGCTTTCTTGGCCATGCCCAAGGCCGACAACAACCGTTGCTCTAGCCGGAGCCGGGTAAGGTCGGCCAGATTGTCAGCGACTGTTACCGGCGCCTTAAGGCTCCGGGCAAAGGCCTTTTTCTTGACCGCCTCGGCCACTGCCGCATGGCTGAGCGTGATCCACACACCGCGCCCTTCGGCCCGCGCATCTACATCGGGGACCAGCATATCGTCTGGCCCCACGGCGAAGCGAACAAGGTCCTCAGCCGGTTTTTCCGTCCGGGTGAGGGCACAAGTCCTGATCATGTCCGCGCGCCGGGGCAAACCGGGTGCTCCCTAGAGGTAGGCGGTCAGGAGACCGCCTCCTCCTCGGCTACTTCCTCGCCGTCATCGGCAGGAATGTCTTCGGCGCTGATCCAGCCAGCCTTGACGCGAGCCTGCATGATCATGTCCTCGGCTTCCTCGCGCGACACGGGGAAGTCCTTGAAGGCGCCGTCGAAGCGCTTGGTCTCGCCATCCTTGCGTTCGGTCCAGCCGACGAGATCGTCGGCGGCGCAGCCGGCAAAGTCCTCGACCGTCTTGATATCGTCCTTGCCCAGAGCCACCAGCATGGCAGCATTCAAACCCGCGATCTCGTAAAGCTCGTCCTCGACGCCCAGCGCGGTGCGCTCTTCGTCGAACTTGCGGTCGATCTCTGCCAGGTATTCGGCAGCGCGGTTCTGGATTTCGCCGGCGGTTTCTTCGTCGAAGCCTTCAATCGATGCGATTTCGTTCGCTTCGATATAGGCCAGTTCCTCGACGGTGGAGAAACCTTCGGAAGCCAGTAGTTGGGCAACCATCTCGTCAACGTCAAGGGCCTGCATGAAGAGAGCCGAGCGTTCGGTAAACTCTTTCTGGCGGCGTTCCGATTCTTCCTGCTCGGTGAGGATATCGATATCCCAACCGATCAGCTGCGAAGCGAGGCGCACATTCTGGCCACGGCGGCCGATGGCGAGCGACAGCTGCTCGTCCGGCACCACGACTTCGATGCGCTCGGCCTGCTCGTCGAGCACCACCTTGGCGACATCGGCCGGCTGCAGGGCAGAAACCACGAGATCGGCAATGGTGTCGGTCCAGGGGATGATGTCGATCTTTTCGCCCTGCAGTTCGGCCACCACGGCCTGCACGCGCGACCCGCGCATACCGACGCAAGCGCCGACGGGGTCGATCGAAGAGTCATTGGAGGTAACGGCGATCTTGGCGCGCGAGCCCGGATCGCGGGCGATCGAGCGGATGGTGATCACGCCATCATAGATTTCCGGCACTTCCTGCATGAACAGTTTTGCCATGAACTGCGGATGGGTGCGGCTGAGGAAAATCTGCGGGCCGCGCTGTTCGCGGCGCACGTCATAGATATAGGCACGCACGCGATCACCATAACGGAAGAGTTCGCGCGGGATCAGCTCGTCACGGCGGATAATCGCTTCGCCACGGCCCAGATCGACGATCACATTGCCGTATTCGACGCGCTTGACGGTGCCGTTGACGATCTCGCCGACGCGGCCGGTATATTCTTCGAACATGCGGTCACGTTCGGCATCGCGCACCTTCTGCACGATCACCTGCTTGGCCGACTGGGCAGCGATACGGCCAAATTCCATCGGTGGCAGCGGTTCGGTCAGGAAGTCGCCGATCTTGGCCTGCGGCGACTTGCTCTTGGCATAGCTGAGCTCGACCTGGCGGCTCGGCTCTTCCACGGCATCGACGATCTCGAGCAGGCGCCACATGCGCGTTTCGCCCGAGCGCGGATTGATCTCGACCTTGATTTCGGTTTCGGCGCCATAGCGGCCCTTGGCCGCCTTTTCCATGGCGTCCTGCATCGCCTCGATCACGACCATGCGGTCGATCGATTTCTCGCGCGCAACAGCGTCGGCGATCTGCAACAGCTCAAGGCGATTGGCTGAAACGGCCATTTAGTTCTTCTCCTCGGAGGAATCGTCGCTGGTCGCGGTTTCCTCGACCAGGTCATCATTGTCGGCGTCGGCATATTCGACCGTTTCGGTCTCGTCGTCGTCGATCGGGTGCAGCTCCTGGTCGGCACGAGCCTGGTCCATGAGCTTGTCGGTCATCACCAGCTTGGCTTCGGCGATGTTGACGAAGCTGAGCTTGTGGTTGGGGTCGGTGCCACCCGGCGCATCGGGCAGGATAATGGTGACGCCCTCGTCATCGACCGGGCCGATATGCCCACGAAAACGCTTGCGGCCATTGATCATGTCGTGAAGCTCGATCTTGGCCTCATGGCCGGCAAAGCGCTCGTAGTCGCGCTTGCGCACCAGCGGCCGGTCAATGCCGGGCGAGCTGACTTCGAGATGGTATTCGCGGTCTATCGGATCCTCGACGTCGAGCACCGGCGAAAGGTCCTTGGAGAGGTTTTCGCAGTCGTTGATGGTGAAGCGCCCGTTTTCGTCTTCGGCCATGATCTGCAGCGTGGTGCCGTTTTCCGGCGTCACCTTGATGCGGACCAGCGAATAGCCGAGGCCGATCGCCACCGGTTCGACGATCCGGGCGATGCGGGCCTCGAGCCCGCTTTCCTTGATGTAGCGCTTTTCAGCAAGATCGAACGCCATAGGAGATCCCAGATAAGCAAAAAGAGCGGGGCCGGTCAGGGCACCCACTCTCGATTGAGAGCATCGATGTTGCCTCCATATAGCGCCGCCCTCGGCAAAACGCAAGATCGTGCCGTCAAGGGTTCGTAAAGGGTCTCGACCGAAAACGGAAACCCAGCTTCGCCCTATGGCGTCATATATCAAGGCCGCTGCACGCGTGCGGGGGCTTCCACCAGTCGAGATGCGAACGCGCCATGTCTGCTGTGCTCGAAAAGCCAAGTCCTGTCTCACCTATCGCCGACGAGGCGCGGCTCGAGGCCGTCGCCCGCTACGATGTGCTTGATACGCCGCGCGAGCCGGCCTTTGACCGTGTCGCCTCGCTGATCCGGCTGATCTTTGGTGTCGAAACCTCCGTCGTGTCGCTGATCGACGGGCACCGGCAATGGTTCAAGGCAGCGGAAGGCAACAAAGTCGACGAGCTGCCCATCAAAGATACGTTTTGCCGCCACGCGCTGATCGCGAGCGCCCCGCTGATCGTGCCCGATGCCACCAAGGACGAGCGCTTTCGCAACAATCCCCTGGTGACCGGCGAGGTCGGGGTACGCTTTTATGCCGGCGTCCCCATCACCACATACGACGGCTTCAACATCGGCACGGTCTGCGCCATCGACAGCCACCCGCGCGAGTTCTCCGAGCGCGAAGAGAAGATCCTTTATGAACTCGCCCAGATCGTCACCAATGAGCTCGAGCTCAGGCGGCTGGCCACAACCGACGGCCTCACCGGCATCAGCACGCGCCGCGCCTTCAAGGAAGATGCTCAAAAGTTCGTGGCGCTGGCGCGCCGCCACCGCAGCCAGCTCAGCGCCATCGCCTTCGACATCAATCACTTCAAGAAGGTCAACGACACCTATGGCCACGCTGCTGGCGACGTGGTGCTCAAAGCCGTGGCCGAGACCGTTGGCGGCGTCCTGCGCCAGAGCGATGTCCTGGGCCGCCTGGGTGGCGAAGAATTCGCTGTGATCCTGCCCGATGCCGACGCGGCGTCGGCCATGGCCGTCGCCGAAAAACTCCGCCATAGTCTACTGACGCTGCGCTTTCCCGGCAGCAAGCCGCCGATGACCATTTCGGCCAGCTTTGGCGTAGCCACGCTCGATCCGGGCGCCGACGATCTTGATGCGCTTCTGGTCAAGGCCGACGAGGCGCTCTACGAAGCCAAAGGCGCCGGTCGCAATGTTTCGATGCTGTGGCGCGGGGCGACCACGGCCACCACGCGGCATATCGACCGCCGTCGGGTGCTCAAGGCTGGGCGGCTGGTGTTCAACGACAAAAAATCGGTGATCGACTGTACCGTCCGCGCCCTCTGGGACGGCGGCGCAGAAGTCCAGGTCTTCAACTCGGCCGATATTCCAGACGCGGTGACGCTGGAGATCCGCTCCTCCGGCTTTAAGTGGGACGCGACTGTCGTGTCGCGGCGCCCGACCAGCCTCGAACTGAGCTTCAGAGCCGCTTGAAGCCAAAGTAGAAGCTGACCATCCGCCCCTCGCGCCGCGCCTTCTGCTCATAACGCGTCGGCTGCCAGCCGGGATACGGCTCGTGCCAGGCGCCCGGACGATCGGCATTGAAGAGGAAATCGGGCGCCCGCACGATGTGGGCGAGCGTCCAGTCGGCATAGTCCTCGATATCGCTGGCGAAAAAGAACGTACCCCCCGGGCGGATCACCCGCGCCAGTTCGGCAAGCGTCGTCGGGGAAACGAACCGCCGCTTGTGGTGGCGGGTTTTCGGCCAAGGATCGGGATAAAGCAGGTACGCCGCATCGACAGAGGCGTCAGGCAGGGCCATCAAGAGCTTCAAAGCATCATCGGTGAAAAGCCGCACATTGGTGAGCTCGGCTGCCGCGATGGCCTGCACCATCTTGCCGATGCCGCCGGTAAACACCTCGCAGCCGATAAAGCCGGTTTGCTTTTCCTCGCTCGCCTTGCGCGCCAGGTGCTCGCCCCCGCCATAGCCGATTTCGATGACGATGCGCTCGGCATTGGGAAAGAGCTGTTTGGGATCGAGCTTGCCGGCAAGCTCGATTTCCACCGCCGGCAGCACATCTTCGACCAGAGCCTTTTGCCCCCCATGCAACGTCTTGCCGGAGCGGCGGCCGAAAAAGGCCCGAGGCTCACCGAAGCGGGTTTTTGGGAGTTGATGGTCGGTCATCGCAGAATAACAATCTTCGCCAGCTGTGTTTGCTGCGCAGATAGCAGGCAAAAGAGGGTAGGTGGTAGCGGCAATCTGCGCAGTGCCGATCAGATGCCAGGCAAACCGATCTTTGGCAGCACTCCTCCCCCGAAGTGCGGGGGAGGCTCGGTGCTGGGTACCTAGTGCAGCGTTGCGACGCCGATGTTCTGGTCGCCCAGCCATTCGGTGACCGCGGCCTGCGTGTCCGCCACCATGAGCGGCGTGCCATCGGCGGACATCACCAGGTGATAAAGCGTTGCGGCATCGAACTGGGCGTCCTCGATAAGGCCGGACAGCAGGATGCCATCCACCGACTTCACATAGGCCACGGCGTCACCGCCAAGGGCCGCGAACTGGGCGCGGGTCATATCCTTGAGCGGATTGGCAGTATCGATCGCGGCGTCGTTTCTCTTATCCATCATTTTCTTGGCCCTTTCCTGTTTTGCCTGGCCGCGGGGGCTGATCGCTAGAGCGATCGAATATCTATCTTGCGGGCGATCTTGGGCGCTTGCGGACGCTCAAGGGTAATAACGAGCATGCCATGGCTCAAAGTTGCATCACGGACTTCCATGCCTTCGGCGAGGAGGAAGGATCGCTGGAATTGCCGGGCGGCAATGCCGCGGTGCAGATAGTTGCGAGAGGGATCGTCCCGCTGCTTGCCGCGCACCTGAAGGCCATTGTCTTCCACCGTCACATCGAGCTCGCTCGAGGCGAAACCGGCGACCGCAATCGAGATCAGGAACCGCTCGGCACCATCGGCGGAAACCGTGCGCTCGATGTTATAGGGCGGGTAGCTGTCGGCGGTACGGGCCAAGCGGTCGATGCGTTCTTCGAACGTGTCGAAGCCGAGAAGAAATGGTGCGGAAAACACCGAGATACGCGACATGATGGGCGTCCTTGAACTCAAGCAACGTCTTGCACCCGCGACCCTAACAATGGCATCGCTGGCACGAGCAGGATATGGGCTGAAAACCCATGATTTCAAGGCTGAGGAGCGTTGCACCATGGGTAAGACGGTCGCCATCATCACCCCAGCATTCAAGGCGCAGGAGACGCTGCCCGAGACGGTGCGCAGCGTGCTCGAGCAGACGCATGGCGATTGGCAGCACTGGATCATCGCCGACGACGGCTTTGACTATGCTAGCTTCCTCGATCAGCAGGGTCTGGGCGACAAGCGGCAGGTCTTTGCGACCACCGGCCGCATCGGCAGCGGGGCCTCGCAGACGCGCAATGTAGCGCTCGAACAGCTGGCGACGCCCTATGCGGCGATCCTTGATGCGGATGATCGGCTGAAAGGGCAAAAGCTCGAACGGGCGGTGGACGCTCTGGACGAATTCGGCATCGTCACCACCGCGCTCGACGTGGTCACGACCGGCTTTTCACATTTGCGTTTCGTGGGTGACGGACCGGACCGCAAGCTCACGGCAGGCGAGCACAAGTGGGTTAATCTTTCCATGGACTCCATGGTGGTCTGGGATCGCCGACGGGCCGACGGCCGCTATGACCCCACTATCCGCAACATGAACGACCTCGACTTCCTGCTGCAGCTGTTCCGTACCGTGCCGCAGAGCTTTCATCTCGGCACGCCGCTGCATGACTATGTCAAACGCGATGGATCGCTCAGCAATGGCGCCGAAACCGCGGCGGCGATGATCCATGCCAAGACGGCGATCCTCGATCGGCTGGAGGCAGGATATTATGGGCTAAGCGCAGATGACGTTGCCGGGGTCGCCGGATTTTTGCGCGTTTCTCTGGCGGCGGAGGCGGCTTATGGGGATGCGGTCGCCGCCAGGCCGGGGCTCCTTTTTGAAGATCATCTCGAACCGCGTTTGCGCGCATCCAAGCCCTTGCCTTAGCGGGCCTTTGCCCCTATAGAGCCCACTTCTCCGGACCGCCCGGCCAAAAGGCATGCCGTGGCGGTTCTTGAATGCGATGGGCCACCAATCCATCTCACCACCACTTGAGGACCCGCAAAATGCCAAAGATGAAGACCAAGTCCGGCGCCAAGAAGCGTTTCAGCTTCACCGCCACGGGCAAGGTGAAGGCCGGCGTCGCCGGCAAGCGCCACCGCCTGATCAGCCACAATGCCAAGTACATCCGCACCAACCGCGGCACCAAGATCCTGTCCAAGGGCGACGAGGGTCTGGTGAAGTGGTACATGCCGTACAATCGCTAAGCTGGAAGGACACAAAATAAATGGCACGCGTTAAACGTGGCGTAACCGCCCACGCTCGTCACAAGAAGGTCTTGAAGGCCGCCGAGGGCTATTATGGCCGTCGTAAGTCTACGATCCGTATCGCCAAGCAGGCCGTCGAAAAGGCCGGCCAGTACGCTTATCGCGATCGTCGCGTCAAGAAGCGCAACTTCCGTGCGCTCTGGATCCAGCGCATCAACGCTGCCGTGCGCGATCACGGCCTGACCTATGGCCGATTTATCGACGGCCTCAGCAAGGCTGAAGTTGCTGTCGACCGCAAGGTGCTGTCTGATCTCGCGATCACCCAGCCCGAAGCGTTCGCTGCCCTGGTCACCAAGGCCAAGGCTGCGCTGGCGTATCTGGAAAGCGTGGACTCCGTCACCCACGCCCGCGTCACCGCCTAAGCACCCTCCTCGCTGAGGCTGAAATTTGCGCCTTGCGCCACCCGGAAGGGCTGGCGCGGGGCGTTTTGTTTTGGTCTATAGCGGCCAAGAACACGACAACCCATGAGACCTCATGGTGAGCTTGTCGAACCACGAGGTAGGGCACACTGATCTTGCCACAACCTCGTCCTTCGACAGGCTCAGGATGAGGTCTGCTGATGAGACTGCGGAAGACATAAGATGTCCCTAGACGCCCAGATCGAAACCCTGCGCACCGATCTCTCCGCCGCCATTTCTGGAGCCGAGACCGAAGCCGCGCTCGATGCCGTACGTGTCTCGGCGCTGGGCAAGAAGGGCAGCGTTTCGGCCCTCCTCGCTTCGCTCGGCGCGATGGCGCCGGAAGAGCGCAAATCCGCGGGCCCTGCAATCAATGGGCTCAAGGCTGAGATCGCCGGATTGATCGAGACCCGCAGCGAGGCTCTCAAGCGCGCCGCGCTCGATGCCCGGCTCAAGGCCGAGACGGTCGACATCACCCTGCCCCTGCCGCCCGCCCCCACGGCCCGCGGCCGCATCCACCCGATCTCGCAGACCATCGACGAGATTACCGCGATTTTCTCCGACATGGGCTTTTCGATCGCCGAAGGGCCCGATATCGAGACCGACTACTATAATTTCACCGCGCTCAACTTCCCCGAAGGCCATCCGGCGCGCGAAATGCACGATACGTTCTTCATGAAGCCCGGCCCCGACGGGGTGAAGAAGGTGCTGCGCACCCATACCTCGCCGGTGCAGGTGCGCGTTATGCAAAAGACCAATGACAAGCCCGCTGCCGGCTACCTGACGCCCGCCATGGACCCGCCGATCCGCGTGGTCATGCCCGGCCGCACCTATCGCAACGACTCGGACCAGACGCATACGCCGATGTTCCATCAGGTCGAGGGTCTCGTCATCGACAAGAGCTCCCATATCGGCCAGCTGCGCTGGGTGCTCGAAGAGTTCCTCAAGGCCTTTTTCGAAGTGCCCAATGTCACGCTTCGCTTCCGGCCGAGCTTTTTTCCCTTCACCGAACCGTCGATGGAAGTGGACGTCCAGTGCGATCGCTCCGGCTCCGAGGTCAAGATCGGCGAGGGCAGCGATTGGCTCGAAATTCTGGGCTGCGGCATGGTACACCCCAATGTCATCCGCAATGCCGGGCTCGACCCGGACGTCTACCAGGGCTTTGCCTGGGGCATGGGCATCGACCGCATTGCCATGCTGAAATACGGCATGCCGGACCTGCGCGCCTTCTTCGACGCCGATCAGCGCTGGATCGAGCATTACGGGTTCCGGCCCCTGGACCTGCCGACCCTGTTCGGCGGACTTTCGAGCTGACACGTGCCGACGCTCTTGCGGTGGAAGGGATACCGGTTTTTCTTCTACTCGGCCGATGGGTGGGAGCCGCCGCATGTTCATGTTGTCAAAGACGGGTGCGAAGCCAAGATATGGCTGCGGGACATGTCGGTGGCCGTTAACCTCGGCTTCTCCGCCCGTGACCTGAACGAGATCATCGGCGCGGCGCGCGAGAACAAGGACGCCTTTCTGGAGGCCTGGAATGACTACTTTGGTGCTTGAGATCGAGGATAGCCAGCCTGTCGAGGCGCATTGCGATGAGAGGCAGCTGCATGTTCGCCTTGCGGATGGCCGCATTCTTTCGACGCCGCTCTGGTGGTATCCACGCCTTGCAGCGGCCTCCGCTAACGCGAGAGCGGAAATAGAGCTCATGCCGATGGGCTTGCACTGGCCCGAAGTCGACGAAGACATTTCCATCGCCAGTATGTTGCGGGGCCAGAAAGCGCCCGGCGCTGTCGCTCCATAACTTTCCGCTACCGGTCGCTACCGGCGCGTTTTGATTTCTGCTGAAGGCCAAAGACATGAAATTCACCCTCGACTGGCTCAAGGAACATCTCGACACCAAGGCGACTGCCGAGGAGATCGGCGTCGCGCTGACGACTGTCGGGCTTGAGGTGGAAGGCATCGAAAGCCAGGGCAAGGCCTTGGACAAGTTCGTCGTCGCCAAGGTGGTGTCAACCGAGCCGCATCCCAATTCCGATCATCTTAATGTCTGCAAGGTGGATGCCGGGACGGGCGAGTTGATCGACGTCGTTTGCGGCGCGCCCAATGTCAAAACCGGCATGAAGTCGGTCTTTGCCTTTCCCGGCACCTATATTCCGGGCAAGGATTTCGAGCTCAAGGGTGGGGTCGTCATTCGCGGGCAGCCATCCAACGGCATGCTCTGCTCGGCGGCGGAACTGCAGCTTTCCAACGATCATAACGGCATTATCACGCTGCCGGACGATGCGCCGGTAGGCGCAAAATACGTCGACTATGCCGGTATCAACGGCGTGGTGTTCGACATTTCGATCACCCCGAACCGCGGCGATGCGACCGGCGTCTATGGCGTGGCGCGCGACCTCGCTGCCTTTGGCATCGGCACGCTCAAAACGACCGACATGTCGCCGGTGCCGTCGGTTGGTCCGAGCCCCATCCCGCCGCTGCCGCAGCAGTTCGCTGACGGCGAGCTCAAGGCGATCCGCAAATTTGCCGGCCGCTATTTCCGCGGCATCAAGAATGGCCCGTCGCCGGATTGGCTGCAGGCGCGACTGCGGACCGTTGGACTGCGGCCGATCAATACCGTGGTCGATATCACCAACCTCGTTTCGCTCGGCTGGGGCCGCCCGCTCCACGCCTATGATGCCGATAAGGTCGAGGGCGACATGGTGCTGCGCATGGGCCGCGGCGAAAGCTTCGATGCCCTGGACAACAAGGTGTATACCCTCGACGAGACCATGACCGTCATCGCCGACGATCAAGGTCCGCTCTGCCTTGGCGGCATCATGGGCGGCATCCGCTCGGGCGTGACCGAGGAAACCACCAACGTCTTCATGGAATGCGCCAGCTGGGATCCCGAGCTCATCGCCCGCACCGGCCGCAAAACCGGCATTGTTTCGGATGCCCGCTATCGGTTGGAACGCGGCGTCGATCCGGCGTTGACCGAACCGGGGCTGGAACTGGCCACGCGGCTGGTGCTGGAGCTTTGCGGTGGCAAAGCGCTGGAGCCGGTGACTTCCGGCGAGGACGTCTTCCCCAAGACCGTTGTTGAGTTCCCGCTCGGCGAGGTAAAGCGCCTGACGGGCCTCGATGTGTCACCAGAACGGATCGATGCGATTTTCGGATCGCTTGGCTTCAAAACTTCGGGCTCGGGCGAGACGCGGACCGTTCAAGTGCCGAGCTGGCGCCCGGATGTAACGCAGAAAGCAGACCTTGTCGAAGAGGTCATGCGCATGGTTGGCGTCGACAATGTTCCGGTCGAGCCCTTGCCGCGCTTGAGCCATGTGGCGCCGCGCATGCTGACCACGATCCAGAATCGTCGGCGTATCGTGCGTCGTGCATTGGCGGCGCGTGGCCTCGACGAGGTGGTGACCTGGAGCTTCATCTCCAATGCCGATGCGACCCGCTTTGGCGGTGGTACCGAGGATCGGCAGCTGGCCAATGCCATCGCCTCGGACATGACCGACATGCGGCCGTCGCTCCTGCCGGGCCTGCTTGCCGGTGCGCGGCGCAATGGCAATCGCGGCTTTGGCGACGTGGCTTTGTTCGAGGTCGGGCAGGTGTTTCTGTCAGATCGGCCCGAGGGGCAGCATACCTTTGCTTCCGGCATGCGCACCGGGACGGCACGGCAGGATGGCGCTGGCCGGCACTGGTCGGGCAAGGCCCAGGCGGTCAGCGTTTGGGATGCCAAGGCAGACCTTTCGGCCGCGCTCGACGCCCTGGGTGTCGACATCGACAAGGTCCAGGTGCTGGCCGAGCCCGCCGCCTGGAGCCATCCGGGGCGCGGCGGTCGCGTGGCGCTGGGCCCGAAGGTGACTCTGGGCTGGTTCGGCGAATTGCATCCGGCTCTGGCGGCCGAGCTTGATCTTGAGGGCGCCGTTGCTCTGTTCGAGATCGACCTTGATGCCCTTCCGGAAGCGCGTAAGAAAGCCAGCAAGACCAAGCCGGCCATTGAGCTTTCGCAGTTTCAACCTGTCTCTCGCGACTTTGCCTTCGTCATGGATCGCGGTGTTGCCGCAGCAACGATCCTGAGAGCGGCGCGCGGTGCCGACAAGGCGCTGATCAGGCAAGTCGACATTTTCGACGTCTTCGAAGGCGCCCATGTCGGCGAAGGCAAGAAGTCGGTCGCGATCGAAGTCACGCTTCAGCCCAAGGACCGCACGCTCACCGACGAGGAAATCGAAAAGGTGTCCGCAGCGGTGGTCGCGGCAGTGACCAAGACGACGGGCGGAGAATTGCGGAAGTAGCTCCGAAGCCCCAACCCCCCTCCCCCGTAAGTCGGGGGAGGAGTTCGAGCGGTGAAAGTGGCTGGATCGATGTCTGGAACTGGCCGGCTCCTCCCCCGACTTACGGGGGAGGTTGGGTGGGGGAGGCCCACTCTCTTTACTCCGGGCTTAAGCGATGGAGCTTCCCCATGTCCCGCACCGATGAAATCCTGGCACGCCTGTCCCAGCTCCACCCCAAGCTGATCGACCTGTCCCTCGATCGCATGCTGCCGCTGCTCGAGCGACTAGGCAATCCGCAGGATCACCTGCCGCCGACCATCCATGTGGCTGGCACCAATGCCAAGGGCTCGACCATCGCCTATCTGCGGGCCTTTCTCGAGGCTGCGGGGAAACGGGTGCATGTCTACAATTCCCCCCATCTTGTGCGCTTCAACGAGCGCATCCGGCTGGCCGGCAAGCTGGTTCAGACGGAACCGCTGAACGCGGCGCTGGAAGAGGTGGAACGGCTCAATGGAGGTGACCCGATCACCTTTTTCGAGGTGACCACCGTCGCAGCCTTCAAGCTCTTTGCGGAAAAGCCCGGAGACTATCTGCTGCTGGAAACGGGCATGGGCGGGACCTTTGACACCACCAATGTGGTCCGGCATCCGCTCGGAACCATCATCACCCCGATCGACTATGACCATCAGGCCTTCTTGGGCAACACGCTAGGAGAGATTGCCTCCAGCAAGGCGGGGATCCTCAAGCGCGGTGCCAAGGCAGTGATGGGGCTGCAGCAGGATGTGGCGCGCCACGTGCTGGAGCGTGCGGCGGCGCGGCTGGGCGTGCGACCGGTCTGGCAGGGCGAGGATTTTCACGGCAGCGCGCAAGACGGACGACTAGTGTTCCAGGACGAGGATGGCCTCCTCGACCTGCCGCCCCCTGCCCTCCTTGGCGCGCATCAATTTGAAAACGCAGCTCTGGCCATAGCCGCGGTCCGACACTTTGCGCTGCCGGTGGATGAAGCAGCGCTGGCGGAAGGATTGCGGCGGGTGAGCTGGCCCGCGCGGATGCAGCCGCTGCGCACCGGCGTGTTGCGAGCGCTGCTGCCCGACAGCCACGAGCTCTGGCTCGATGGCGGCCACAATGCGCATGGCGTGGCGGCGCTGGCGCGCTCCATCGCGGCGATGCCGCAAAAGCCGCTGGTGCTGATCATGGGGATGATGAACACGCGCCAGCCCGAGGATATCCTGGCGCCGTTCCAAGACCTGCAGCCGGTCTCGGTCATGACGCTGACGATCCCGGGCGAAACCAATGCGCGCGACGCCGAGGAAATTGCCGGGCGGGCGCGAGCCCAAGGTTTTCCGGCCGCGGCGAAGTCAGACCTCAGGGAAGCGTTGATCGAAGCCTCAAAGGTCGAAGGTGCGCGCGTTTTGATCTGTGGGTCTTTGTATCTAGCGGGAGATGTCCTCGCGCAGAACGGGACCTTGCCTGACTGAAGCCCCCACCCAGCCTCCCCCGTAACGCGGGGGAGGAGTTCCATCGAGCAAATCTTAAGCGGCGTAGTGCGTCTCGAGCGGCGTCGTCAAAATCGAGTAAAGGCGAGCCGGGTCGCTTTCGGCACGCAACTGTTCGGTGATGCTTTCGGTCCGCAGCAGACGGGCGACCTTCGATAGCGCCTTAAGATGATCGGCACCGGCACCGATCGGCGCAAGCAGCGTCACAACGATGTCGACTGGCTCGTCGTCCACGGCGTCGAATTCGATCGGCTGGTCGAGGCGGGCGAAAATGGCGGTGACATGCTTGAGGCCTGCAACTTTGCCATGCGGCACAGCAATACCATTGCCCAGGCCAGTCGAGCCGAGGTCTTCGCGCGCCTCAAGGGTCGCCAGCAGATCTTCCGCGGCAAAGCCGGTCAGTTCGGCGGCCTTGTCGGCAATGATCTTGAAGAGTTGAGGCTTATCAAGCGCGCCGTTGCAAGTCAGCACGGCGCGCTCTGCCAGAATATCGGCCAAGTCCATTAATCTGCCTTAGGATCTATTACCCCGCGGACAGGCGCGGGCGCCGATCAATTGGCGCCCAGGGCTGGGTCGATCCAGCCAATATTGCCATCCGCGCGGCGGTAGACCACATTCAGCCCGCCATGTCCAGCATGGCGGAACATGACCAGCTGCTGACCGGAAAAATCGAGCTCGGCCACCGCCGCCTCGACGCTCATCTGGCGCAGGTTCTTGGTGGTCTCGGCAATCACCGGCGGCGCATAATCTTCATCAAGTTCGTCAAGCGCCTCGGTGTTGCCGAAAACGGTGTATTGCGCGGTCACCGCATCGAGCCCATCGCCGTCGAAACCCTTGCGATGCGACTTGAGCTTGCGGTTGTAGCGGCGCAGGCGCTTTTCGATATTATTGGCCATGATCTCGTAGGCGGACGTCGCGTCGCCGCCCTGGGCGCTGGCCTGCAGCACGGCGCCCGAATCGAGATGCACCATGCAGTCGGCGCGGAAACCGCTGCCATCGGGGCTGAGGGTCAGGTGTCCGTCGTAGCCGCCGTCGAAATATTTTCCGACCACGGCGGCGAAGTGTTCCTCCGCCTTGCCCCGCAGGGCATCGCCGACATCCATGTTCTTTCCCGAAACGCGTAAGGTCATGGCTTTTTTCCTCTCAGTCTTTGTTTGACGCGAGAGATCCGAAAGCCGTTTCCCGGCTCTACGGGATCACGTCTGCCCTCCACTAGGACGAGGCAGAAGCGATGCTAGACCCGCTCGCGCAAAGGAAGCAATGCGCAAGTGTCGTTACCGGTTCGATTGATCGAGACAGTAGACACACATTCGTCAACCTTGGGGAAGGGTGTCAGGAGGCCTGCGCCAGTTCCTTCTTTTGCCGCCGGCGGATGACGGAAGAGGGGATGTTCATGCCCTCCCGGTATTTGGCGACGGTGCGGCGGGCGACATCCATGCCCTGCTCCTTGCGCAGCATTTCGGCGATCGTGTCGTCGGAAAGAATGGCGCTGGGCGGTTCGGCATCGATCAGCTGCTTGATGCGGTGGCGTACCGCTTCCGCCGAATGATTGCCGCCGCCGTCGGCCGAAGCGATGGCGGTGGTGAAGAAGTACTTCATTTCGTAGAGGCCGCGCGGCGTTGCCATGTATTTTTGCGCGGTGACCCGGGACACGGTCGACTCGTGCATGTCGATGGCTTCGGCCACCATCTTGAGGGTCATGGGCTTGAGATAAGCCACGCCATGGGTGAGGAAGCCGTCCTGCTGGCGCACGATTTCGGCCGCCACCTTCGTGATGGTCTGGGCGCGCTGGTCGAGGCTTTTGGTCAGCCAATTGGCGGTGGCGAGGCAATCGGTAAGGAAGGTCTTTTCGCCCGGGTCCCGGGTCTTCTTGCTGACCGTCGCGTAATAGCTGCGGTTCACCAGAACCTTGGGCAGGATGTCGGAATTGAGCTCGATCTGCCAGCTGCCGTTAGGCCCCGCGCGGACAAAGACGTCGGGGACGACGGTTTCAACAGGGCTGGTGTCGAAGGCAAGACCGGGTTTCGGGTCGAGCATTCGAAGCTCTGCCAGCATATCCTGGAGATCCTCGCGATCGCAGCCGACGCCGCGTAGCAGCGCCGGCATATTGTGCTCAACCAACATCGGCAAGTGATCGATCAGCCGCTGCATCATCGGATCGAGCCGATCGCGCTCGCGCAGCTGCATGGAGAGGCATTCGGCAACAGTGCGGGCAAATATGCCGACCGGATCGCAGGTCTGCAGCACGGCAAGCACGGCCTCGACGTCCTCGATCTCCGCGCCAAGCAATTCGGCGACGCTATCGAGCTCGATGGCGAGGTAGCCGGCTTCGTTGAGGCCATCGATCAGGTGCTGCGCAATAAGGCGGTCTGCCGGCGTGCGCAGCAGCATGTGCGCCTGCGCTTCGAGGTGATCGGAAAGACGCGGACGCGTGGCGACGAACTGGTCGAGGTCAGGCGCATCGCCGCCGTCGAAACTGCCATTGCGGTCGGGTCCACCCCCGGAGCTGCCCAAGTCGCTGGGCGCGCTGTCGGGAAAAACGTTTTCGACGGCGGTATCGTAGCCCTCGGCGATCTGGTCGGCGTCCTTGATGCGATCGGAGGACGCGACGGTATCCTCGTAGGCGCTCATTTCGACCCGTGGCTCGGCGGGTTCGGGCGCCTCATCGGTGCCGCCGTCCTCGCGTTCCAGCAGCGGATTGCGCAGCAATTCGTCGTCGACGAAAGCGGACAATTCGAGATGGCTCAGCTGCAGCAGCCGGATCGACTGCATGAGCTGAGGCGTCAATGTCAGCGTTTGAGACTGGCGAAATTCCAGCCGTGGCGAAAGCGCCATTCGCAAGCGGCCCTTGATGCAAACTTGGGCCGTTGCCGGCCACTTCCCGCGCGCACCATGGCAAGAACGATAACGGATGGCAAGTTTCGTGCCAGAAGTTGATCAGCTAGATCGAGAAGCTTTCGCCGAGATAGACGCGGCGCGCTTCGGGATCGGCGCTGATGGTCTCGGGCTTGCCCTGGATCATCACCTTGCCGCCATGGATGAGATAGGCGCGATCGACGAGGCTTAGGGTTTCGCGCACCGCGTGATCGGTGATCAGGACGCCGATGCCGCGCTGCGTAAGCTGGCGGACGAGGCCCTTGACCTCGGACACGGCAATGGGGTCGACACCGGCGAAAGGTTCGTCGAGCAGCATGAAGCCGGGATCGGCAGCGAGGGCCCGTGCGATCTCGACGCGGCGGCGTTCGCCACCGGACAGGGCCAGGGCATTGGACTTGGCGAGGTGAGCAATGGAAAATTCGTTGAGCAGCGCTTCGAGCCGCAGCTTGCGCTCAGCGCGGTTGCTGACAGTGTTTTCAAGCACAGCCATGATATTGCCGGTGACGGTGAGGCCACGAAAGATGGAAGGCTCCTGCGGCAGGTAGCCGATGCCCAATTGCCCGCGCTGGAACAGCGGCAGGCGGGTGATGTCCTGGCCATCGAGCATGATCTTGCCGGCGTCGGGTTTGACGAGGCCCATGATCATGGTGAAGACCGTGGTCTTGCCGGCGCCATTGGGGCCGAGCAATCCCACCGCCTCGCCGCGGCGCACGGCGAGCGAAACGTCGCGCACCACGGCGCGCTTGCCAAAGCTCTTGGCCAGGCTATGGGCGACGAGCCAGCCCTTCTGGTCGATGCGCGGGCGCGCCGGTTCAGCGCTCATTTAGAGGAGAAAATACCGGTGACGCGGCCGCCGCCAGAGCTGGTGAAGGTCGAGACATTGGTCTCGAGGTTGACCACCAGTTCGGTCGCGTCGATCGTGCCCGAAGCGTTGGTGACCTTCACATTGCCGGTAAGGCGCAGGAGCTGGTCGGCGGGGGTAAACACGGCGCGGTCGCCGGTGGCGTCCTGATCCGTGGTCTGGAGACGCACATTGCCGCCAGAGGCCTCGAAGGTCTCGATGTCGGTGGTGCCGCCTTCGCCATAAGTGGCGACGACCTTTGGCGCCCAGACATTGACGGTCGGGTGCTTGACGATGACGTTGCCGGTAAACACGGCCTCGTGCACGGCTTCGTTCATGACAAAGGTGTCGGAGGTGATCTCCACCTGGCTTTGCGCCAAAGCTGGCAGCGGCAGCAGGAACGCGACAGTGGCAAGGAGACGCAAAGGTCGGGTCATGGGTCTTGGTCTCCGTCCGAGAGATCGTTCTCTCCGGGGGTGGAAGGCAGGGTGACGACGGACCGGTTGAAGGTCCAGATCATGCTTTGCGCATCATAGACGAGACCGCCCGCCCGAACCGTGGTGCCATCGGCATAATCGATCACAACCTCGCCATTGGTGGTCAGAAGCTGCGCCTGCCAGTCGAATACGGAATCGCGCAGGGTACCGGTGGTTCCGCTCGAGTCGGCGATGTCCGCCACGCCGGGCACCATGGTCAGCTGGTTGGTGGTGTCGAGCTGCGCAAGGGCAGCATCGGCGCTGAGCTGAACGCCATCGATCCGGTCGAGCACCAGCTTGGCTTCGGCTAGACCGATAAGGTCGGGTCGCTCGGTGGTGGCACGGGCGCTGCTGGCGGAGACGCGATAGGACGAGCCGTCCTGCATGACGCCGATATAGTCGGGGGCGGCCACTGTCACGGCGTCTGGTGTTACGGTGATTTGGCCGATGCTGAAGCGCCCGCCGAGGCTCGACAGCACGATCTGCAGCATCAGGGCGAACAGCACCAGCGCGCCCAGGATCGGCACCGCTAGCCGCAAGACGCGCACGAGCCGGTTGCGCCGCTGAAGGCGTCGGTGGATCGGCGGCAGTGAGGCGGCGGTGCTGATGCTCATTTAGCTATGGGCAAAAATATCGGTTTCTTCCCAGCCGAGCAGGTCGAGCGCGCAGCGCGTCTTTAGGAACTCGAAACACTCGCGCGCCAGTTCGGTGCGGCCTTCGCGCTGCAGCATGCGATCGAGATGGCGCTTGAGATCGTGGAGATAGAGCACGTCCGAAGCGGCATATTCGAGTTGGGCATCGCTGAGCTTCTCGTGGCCCCAGTCCGAACTCTGCTGCTGCTTGCTCATGTCGACATTGAGCAGCTCGCGCACGAGGTCCTTGAGACCATGGCGGTCGGTATAGGTGCGGACCAGCTTGCTCGCGATCTTGGTGCAATAAACTGGGCCGGTGACGACGCCAAAGCGGTTCTGCAAAACGGCGACGTCGAAGCGGGCGTAGTGAAAAATCTTGGTGACGCCGGGATCGCTCAGGAGCTTAACGAGATTGGGCGCCTCGGTTGCGTCCTGCGGGATCTGCACCACATCGGCGCTGCCATCGCCGGGCGACAGCTGGATGACGCAGAGCCGATCGCGGTGGGGATGGAGGCCCATGGTTTCGGTATCGATCGCAACTTCGCGGCCATAGTTGGAAAGATTGGGCAGATCGCCCCGATGCACTCGAATGGCCATGAAGAATTCCCGCGTTTGGTTAGAAGCTTCCTTGGCACAGAGCCGTGGCCAAGAAAAGGCACAGCGCTCTCCAGGACCGTACCGGCACGATATAAAGCTTTCTTTATATGGATATTGATTTCGCCTCCGTGACCTGCGAGAAGCGAAGCTGAAAGTGTGGGGACGTCTCCACACGCGCACTGCCCGTGCGCCCTCGCCACTTTGCAAAGAGGTTTAACGTGGCCCGTCCCGATTACCAGTTCACCTCGGAATCTGTCTCCGAAGGCCATCCCGACAAGGTCTGCGACCGCATTTCCGACGAGATCGTCGATCTCGTGTTCAAGGAAGCCAAAAAAGTCGGTATGGACCCGGCGCAGGTGCGCATTGCCTGCGAAACATTGGCCACGACCAATCGCGTGGTCATCGCCGGCGAAGTGCGTGTGCCCGAAACCCTTCTCAAGAAGAAGGACGGCGTGGTCGTCACCGACGCCTCGGGCGCTCCGGTGATCAACCCCGCCAAGTTCAAGTCGGCGGCGCGCAAGGCGGTCCGCGACATCGGTTACGAACAGTCCGGTTTTCACTGGAAGACCTGCAAGATCGACGTGCTGCTGCATGGCCAGTCGGCCGATATCGCGCAGGGCGTCGATGAAGCCGGCAACAAGGATGTTGGCGCAGGCGACCAGGGCATCATGTTCGGTTATGCCAGCCGGGAAACCCCCGAATTGCTGCCGGCGCCGATCTATTATGCCCACAAGATTCTCGAAACGCTGACCACGGCGCGCAAGTCGGGCGAAGGTCCGGCCGCGGTGCTGGGGCCCGATGCCAAGTCGCAGGTCACCGTCCGCTACCAGGATGGCAAGCCCGTTGGCGTGACGCAGATCGTCCTCTCCACCCAGCATATGGACGACAAGCTGAGTTCGGCCGACGTCCGCAACATCGTCGAGCCCTATATCCGTGAGGCGCTGCCGGAAGGCTGGATTTCCGACGACACCGTCTGGCATGTGAACCCAACCGGCAAGTTCGTCGTCGGGGGTCCCGATGGCGATGCCGGTCTCACCGGCCGCAAGATCATCGTCGACACCTATGGTGGCGCAGCCCCGCATGGCGGTGGCGCCTTTTCGGGCAAGGACCCGACCAAGGTCGACCGCTCGGCGGCCTATGCGGCGCGATACCTCGCCAAGAATGTCGTGGCTGCGGGCCTTGCCGATCGCGCCACGATCCAGCTGAGCTATGCCATCGGCGTCGCCAAGCCGCTCTCGATCTATGTCGACCTCCATGGCACCGGCTCGGTCGACGAAGCAAAGCTCGAAACCGCGCTGGCCCAAGTCATGGACCTCACGCCCCGCGGCATCCGCACGCATCTTGATCTCAACAAGCCGATCTACGCCAAGACCTCCGCCTACGGCCATTTCGGCCGCAAGGCCGGCCGCGATGGCAGCTTCTCCTGGGAGAAGACCGACCTGGTGAAGGCACTCAAGGCTGCCGTGGCCTGACCGTTTCGGCCCGGCGCGCAATTGCCGGGCCGGGTCTTAAGGCGGCGTTAGAACTTCGCCTGCTCACTGCCGCAGAACGGGTCGACTGGGCTCACGCCGGTCCACGCAATGCGTCCCATCAGTGCCTCGACCACAGCTGCCTGCATGTTCTCGTTCGACCCGTAGGCGTTGACATAGGTCGGCACACGCGGGGCGTCGTGGAGATAGTAGGGGAAACCCAGCGAGACCATCAGCGTGGGCACATCGTGCCAATAGCGCCGCATCGCCCCGAACACCGATCGGGTCAGCTGCCGCCAGTTGAGGAAAATGCGTCCGCGCGTCAGCAGCGTTTCCTCGGCCAAAAGATAGAGCACGAGGTCGAAGTCCTTGGGATTGACCTCCAGCTCCGGCGAGAATTCCGTTACCTCAAAGCCTTCCTGCCGCAGCCGGTCAGGAAGCGACAAAGGAAGCGGCATGGGGGCAAAAGGCTGCACTGCGCCCGTCGAGAACACCAGCACGCGCTTGTGCTTGGCTGGTGACAGCGGCAGCAGCTTTTGGACGTCCTTGACCAGCGTCGGCACCCGCTCGGTCACCGACTTTGCGGTGATGCGGCTATCCGAACGCGCCATCATCATCTCGGCGGTGGAGAGTGACGGTAGAACACGCTCCGGCTTGTGCAGTCCGAGCGCTGCCTTAAGGGCCAGCACCCGCGTTACCGCTTCGTCCACGCGCTCCTGCGAAAGCCGTCCGTCGGCCACCGCCTTAACCAGCCGCATCAGGTCGGCATTGGGGTCGTCGGAAAAAAGAATGACGTCGCAGCCGGCGA
Organism: Devosia rhizoryzae; assembly: GCF_016698665.1. NCBI lineage: Bacteria > Pseudomonadati > Pseudomonadota > Alphaproteobacteria > Hyphomicrobiales > Devosiaceae > Devosia > Devosia rhizoryzae. The sequence continues at coordinate 2,968,816 of NZ_CP068046.1, read as the reverse complement.
TCACAAGGTCCGGCACGGTCTGGTCGCGATGCCCCCAATCGCCAAGCCCCGCCATGCCTGTCGCATCCGAAACGATGAGCCCGTTAAAGCCGAGCCGTTCGCGCAAGAGTTGCTGATTGAGGACGCGGCTGACCGAGGCAGGTCGGAACGCCTCGCCTTCCACCGCGGGATCGAGCTCGCGAACAAAGGCCGGGAAGGCGATATGCGCCGACATGACGCTCATCACCCCGGCCTCGATCGCCGCGCGATAAAGCCGGCCGAAGCTGGCCTCCCATTCCGCCAGCGTCAGCGGATTGACCGTCGTCACCAGATGCTGGTCGCGGTCGTCATAGCCTTCGCCGGGCCAATGCTTGACCGTCGCGGCGATGCCCTTGGCCTGAAAGGCACGGATTTGTGCCAAGGCGTGCCGCTCGATGCGAGCGACGTCCGAGCCATAGGAGCGCGTGCCGACAATGGCGCTTTGCCACGCCTTGTTGATGTCGATGACCGGCGTAAAGCTCCAGTTGAGCCCGACGGCGCGCGCTTCTTCCGCCATGATGGTCGAGATCGCCGCGGTTGCCTCGACATCGTCCACTGCAGCCAGCCCGAGCGGGTTCGGCACTTCCGTGCCGAAGGGGAGGCTCATCCGGCTGCCTTCAAGATCGGCGCTCACCAGCATCGGCACCGGACCGGCGCCATCGACCTGGCGCATCAGCGCGACCTCGTCGGCAAGGTTCGCCGAAAAGATGCGCGTCACCCCGCCCGGCTTGAAGGTCCGCAGGCTTTCGATGGCCGTTTCGGGCCCCTCGCGGCTGAGGAGATTGAAAAGCTGCGCCAGCCGATCCCGCGCACTCAGACTGTCGCGTGTCTGGTGCACCCAGGCCTGCGCCGTCTCATCGAGATGGAACGGCGCGGCGGAAAGATCGATCGGGGTCACAGCCTTCTCCTCAAAGTGCTGCGTGAGACGTAGCAGGCCCGAGGAGGCGATGGGAAGGGCGCTCAGAGCCGCCGGCGTCGAAGCCGCCGCGATGCGACAAGGCCGATCAGCATGCCCGCGATGACCGCGATCAGGAACGGCCAATGCCGCACTCGAGTGAAGATCGTCCCGTTGAGCCTTTGATGCGGGCGGACATCGAGCGCCGCCATCTGCCCCGGCGCGAGTTCGGCGGTGATGCGGCCGACCGGATCGGTGGCAAAGGTGAGGCCGGTATTGGCAGCGCGGATCAGGCTCATGCCCTCTTCGACCGCGCGGACGCGCGCGTGGTGGGCATGCTGCGCCGGTCCGATCGAGCCATCGAACCAGGCATCGTTGGTCGGGTTGAGCATGAACTGCGCGCTGCCGCTGGCCCCCAGATCGCCTGAAAAAATGATCTCGTAGCAGACCAGAACCAGGGCTGCAGGAGCATTAGGCAGGGCCAGGACCCGCCGGCGAACGTCACCGGCCGACCAGCCATCGACCCCGGGCACGAACTGCGTGATGCCGATCTGCCGGAAGAAGGTCGCAAACGGCAGGAATTCGCCGAAGGGCACGAGGTGTGCCTTGTCGTAGGACGCGACGATCTCGCCTTCCGTATCGATGGCCACGACGGAATTGAAGGGCGGCTCCCCGGTTCGCGCGCCATCCAGTTCATAGGGCAGGCGCGGTACGCCGGCGATCAGCGTCGTCTGCTCGGGCAAGAGCCGGGCGATGCGGGCCAAGGCATCGGGGTAGCTTTCAAGGAAAAACGGCAAGCTCGATTCGGGCCAAACCAGGTGGGTGATGTCGCCCAGCCCCTGGTCCGTCGGGTCCATGCGCATGTCGCTCAGCATCAACAGGCGATCGACCAGCGCCACCGGATCGACATTGCCGAAATCCGCATGCTCGTAGACCAGCGGCTGCACAAGGCGCATCGCTATGTCCTGCCGCTCGGTGGAGATGGTGCCGGCGAGCCGGTTGTAGCCATAGCCGAGCTGCGCGGCGATGACGAAGAGCGCAAGAAAAAGCGGCGCCAGGCGACGCGACCAGGAGCGGTCATCTGCCGGCCAGACCAGCGCCGGGACCGAAGCCAGGAGCGGCGCCAGATAGGTGACGCCATAAATGCCGATTACCGAGGTCAGCTGCATCATCTCGTCGCTGCCAGTGAGGCTATAGCCGAGGAGATCGAAGGGAAAACCCGTCAGCACATGGCCGCGCGCGAATTCGGCTGCGGCGAGCCAGGCGGAAAACGTGATGATCCGCGTCCAGCCATGGCTCCAGAACAGATGCGCAAAGGCGCTGCCGAATCCCCAGAACACGGCGATCAGCGCGGCAAGGGCCGCGATCGCAAAGGGCATCGCGCCGATGATCCAGCCGCCATCCACAAAAAAGGCTGCGCCCAGCCAATGGAAGGCGACAATGAAATAGCCCCAGCCGAAGGCAAAGCCGATAGTGAAGGCCGGGCTGAAAATGCGCCGCCAACCCTTGCCGCGCTCTGCGCCGTCGAGGGCCCAGATCCAGACCGGCATGGCGACAAACAGCGCCGGCAAAATAAACAGCGGCGGCACCGAGAGACCGGCAATCGCGCCCGCCACCAGCAGCAGCAGGAAGCGGCGCCAGCCCTGGCTCAACATGGCAGTTTCGGCCAGCCAGGTCATCGGCTTGGGGAAGGCGAATCAAAGGACATGGCGGCAAGGTGGTCGCCTGCACTGGGAGCGTCAAGGCGGTGGACTTGCCGCGAGCGCGAGGCTAGGAGTGCATCTGGCACCCCTCACCCGTCTCGGCCTCTGGCCGAGCCACCCTCTCCCGCAAGGGGAGAGGGGAGTCGCTGTGCCAGACCAACCACTGTGCCCCCTTCTCCCCCTGCGGGAGAAGGTGCCCGAAGGGCGGATGAGGGGTTTCTGCTGCCGTGACCCTGCCCATCACCCTTGCCATCGATACCGCCGCGCCCCGCCTGCAGCTCGCGCTGCTCCTGGCCGATGGGCATTGCGAAGTGCTGGTTGAAGACATTGCCAAGGGTCACGCGGAAATCCTGTTCGACCGCATCAACACGCTCCTGGCGCGCAATGACGTCGGCTACGAGGCGCTGGCGCGCATTGCCACGACGACCGGGCCCGGCTCGTTCACCGGCCTGCGCATCGGCCTCTCAGCGGCCCGCGGCCTCGGTCTTGCCCGAAAACTGCCGGTGATCGGCGTGCCGAGCCTCCTCGCGATTTCGCTGAACGCGCCCTCCGGGCCGGTCGCGGTTCTGCTCGATGCGCGGCGCGACGAAGCCTATTTCGAAGCCTTTCCGGCGCCGGGCGTAGTCGGGGACGGGCCCCGGCTGCTGCCCATGGCAGAAGCGCGCGCCGCTATCCCGCAAGATGGCACGCTGATCGAGTCCCCCTTCGTCGAAATCGGCAAGTTGGCGCGCTTTGCGGCCGATGCCGATCCCACCGCCTTCCCGCCGCACGCCGCCTATGTGCGCGACGCCGATGCCAAGCCGCAGGACGCCTCGCGCGTGCCGCGCCGGGCGTGAGCAGCATGGACAAGCTCTGGCTCGCCCCGGCGGGGCTCCATATCGAAATGGGCGAAGCGGGCGACGCCAGGGAAATGGCGCGCATCCATGCCTTGGGCTTTTACCGCGGCTGGCCGGCCGAGGAGTTTTCGACCTTTCTCGCCGATCGCATGACCCCGGTTTACGTGGCTTGCGACGCCAAGCGCCGCATCGCCGGCTTCGCCCTGATCCGCGTTGTTGTCGACGAAGCCGAGCTTTTGACCATTGCCGTTGACCCAAAGTGGCGCGGCAAGAAGATCGGCCGCGCCCTGCTCGATGCGGTCTTTGCCGACCTAATGATGTCGCCGGCCAAGCGCATGTTTTTGGAAGTCGAGGAGGGCAACACGCCTGCCGTCCGCCTCTACAAACAACAGGGTTTCAAGACCATCTCGACCCGCAAAGGCTATTATCCCCAGCCCGACGGCAGCGCCGCCACTGCGCTTGTCATGGCCCGCGATCTTGGGTAACCCGGAAGGGTCACCCGGCGTCTAGGGAGCGATAGTGTGAGCAAGATCAGTTCCGACCTAACGCTCGAAGAAGCCTGTGTCGCGCGCGGCATGCGCATGACCGACCAGCGCCGCACCATTGCCCGCATCATCGAAGGCGCTTCCGATCATCCCGACGTGGAAGAGCTTTATCGCCGCGCTTCGGCCGTCGACCCGCGCATTTCGCTGTCGACGGTTTACCGCACCGTCAACCTCTTCGAAGAGGCCGGGCTCGTCACCAAGCATGATTTCAAGGATGGCCGCGCCCGCTTCGAACTCATCCCCGACGAGCACCATGACCATCTGATCGATATCCGCACCGGCAAGGTTATCGAGTTCCGCAACGAGGAAATCGAAGCCATCCAGGAAGTGATCGCCAAGCGGTTGGGCTATAAGCTTATCGATCACCGGCTCGAACTTTATGCCGTGCCGCTCGGCACCAAGCCTGGGCAGAAATGATCCAAGTTTAGGCGTTAGCCTTAACTGGTGAACCCGCTTTGGCGTTAACTTCCCGTTAGCTATGACACGCCTGAAAAAGGAGCACGTCATGGCTTGGGAACTGCTGGCAATCTGGGCGATCGTCGCTACCACCGTGCTGTGGTTCGTGCGCGATGAGAAGCGGCTGCGCGAGGAGCGGTTGATGGCACGAGCGCGCCACTTTGCCGTCGCACCCGCCTATCGGCACCAGCCTTCCGCTGCTGCGCGGCTGGCGCGGCTCGGCTAAGCCGCCGGCCGGCCCAGAGTCTGCTTGAGGCGGCCGACAATGTCGGCGGCTTTGACCATCAAGCCGAGGTCGATGTCTTCGTCGCTCATGCCCGCATGGGTATCCACCCAGACCGGCAGCAGCAATTCGTGCCGGTATTGCTGTTCGCCGATCGTTTCAGTGAGGACGGCGCGCACCTTGCCCGTCATACGGTCGGGTAGCCGCGCATGCACCTGGCGCTCTGCCAAGGCGATATCAATCAATTCGAAAGTCATATTGGCTCCGGGGAGCCCCCAAGAGCCAGATTGGCACATGGTGGTTCACCACGCCTTAACGGCGGGAACCTGCTTAGGTTTCTCGACATAATGCAAGATGCCGAAAAGTTCCCGCTTGCCATCCCCAATTTTTAGTGTGGCGAATCTGGTGCGTAGCCGCAGTCTAGACGCGGACGGCGTGCTCCACTCGTCCCTGATCGCCGAAGATACGCAGATAGCGCGCGATATCGTCCGGCGTGCCCGTCGCTTTGGCGGGATTGTCGGAAAGCTTGACCGCCGGGCGTCCATTGGCCTCGCTGACCTTGGCGACGATGGAGATGGGTGAGAGGCCCGGATTGGGCTCGGGCGCGCAATCTTCGAAATCATTGGTGAGATTGGTGCCCCAGCCAAAGCTCATGCGCACCTTGCCATCGAAGTGGATATAGGCTTCCTCGATCATGTCGACGTCGAGCCCGTCGGAAAAAATCAGCAGCTTCTCGCGCGGGTCGCGGCCACGCGACTTCCAGAACTCGATGATGCGTTCGCCCCCTTCGATCGCTGGCGCCGAGTCCGGACGGAAGCCGGTCCAGTCGGCCACCCAGTCGGGCGCATTGCGCAAGAACGCATCGGTGCCGAAGGCGTCCGGCAAGACGATCAGCAAGTTGCCGCCGTAGTAGCTCTTCCAGTCCTGGAGGACGCGATAGGGCGCTTCGCGCAGCTCATCGTCGGAGCGGGCAAGAGCAGCCAGCACCATGGGCAGTTCATGCGCATTGGTGCCGAGCGCTTCAAGGTCGCTATCCATAGCCAATTTGACGTTTGAGGTGCCGGTAAAGCTGTCACCGATCCCTTCTTTCAGCGCTTCTACGCACCACCTCTGCCACAAAAACGAATGGCGGCGGCGGGTGCCGAAATCGGAGATCTTGAGGTCCGGAAGCTTTTGCAACCGCTCGACTTTTTCCCACATCCGCGCCTTGGCGCGGGCGTAAAGCACGTCGAGCGTGAACGGCCCGTAACGCTTCATCGCTGCCCGCGACCGCAGCTCGTTGATGATGGCAAGCGCCGGAATTTCCCACATCGTAGTGTCGACCCAAAGCCCTGGAAATTCAAGGATATACTGCCCGTCGCGCTTCTCTAGCCGGTATTCCGGCAGCTGGTAGTTTTCGAGCCAGCGCAGAAAACCGGGCTGGAAAATCTGCTTGCTGCCATAAAAAGTATTACCGGCCAGCCAGATCATTTCCTTCTTGGAAAAGCGCAAGCTACGGCAGTGATCGAGCTGAGCACGCAGCTCGTCGATATCGATCTCTTCGGCGAGCCGTACGGATTTCGTTCGATTGATCAGCGAAAAGGTCGCCTCGACCTTGGGATAAAGCCCCCAGATCATTTGCAACATCAAGAGCTTATAGAAATCGGTGTCCAGCAGGCTGCGGATGATCGGATCGAGCTTCCAGGTATGGTTGTAAACCCGGCGAGCAATATCGGTATAGGTGGCCATAGCTGTCCCCAGTCGCGGCTGGGGTTCTAGCGCGGCGACGAGAGGCTGGAAAGGCGGCTTTATGCCGAGCGGTCCAGTTGAAAGCGTTCAAATCGCCCGAGCTCGGCTTTGATTGCCGTTCGTACTTCGGCTCCGAGCTCCTCAAGCCATGTCCATCGTTGTTGCAAGAGCTTGCCCGCGGCGCGGTCGGTCTTGAGGTCAGCTACTGCCACGACCCGGTCGTCCACCAGCACCGGCAGGGCGAAATAGCCGAAGCGTCGCTTGGCAGCCGGCACATAGGCTTCAAAGACATGGTCATAGCCGAACATAAGCTTCAGCCGCTTGCGCTGGATGATCAGCGGATCAAAGGGCGAAAGGATATGGACGCGGTTGGAGGCCTCGACCCCCGCCCAGTCGAGCGTGGCAGGTTCAGCCCAATGTGGCGTCTTGTCAGCGCCCTCTACCGTGACCGGAACAAGCAGGCGCCGTTTGACGCGCGACTCGATAAGCTCAAGCACAGCCGCTTTGGCAGGCGCATTGAGGTGGCAGATGGAATCGAGGCTGACCAGCCCCTGGCTGCGCAAGGCGCGGTCAAGCAGGTATGCGGTGATCTGCCGCTCGGTTGCGGCTCTTGGGAAGGCGTCCCAGCCGAAATGGCGACCGGTGAGCTCATAGGTCTTGAGCATGCCTTCGCGTGCCGAGATGGTCACAAGCCCTTGGTAGAACATCAGCTGCAGCACGCGTTTTGACGGTTTGCGGCTGGCCCAGGGGTGGTTCTTGTCGACAAGCTCATCGTCATCGATGTCGCGAATCGACAGCGCGCCTTCGGTTTTCAGCCGCCTGGTCATGGCGCTGACTTCCCTCGTGGTCACCGAGCCGAACCAGGCGCTGGGATTGTCGCGATAGCGCTTCATCGCCGGCACGAAAAACGAAAAGTCGGCCGTCGGGACATAGCTCAGCGCGTGCGTCCAATATTCGAAGACCGACTTCTCAGCGCTTTGCAGATGCGCCAGGTCCGAGCGGCGATAGCTCGGAATGCGCGAATAAAGAATGTGGTGGTGGCAGCGTTCGATCACATTGATGGTGTCGATCTGCAAATAGCCCAGATGAGCGATCGCAGCCTGCGCCGCTTCAGGCCCTGCGCCGAATGGCTCGAAACTATCGAGCCGCTGCGCCCGCATCCAGATGGCGCGCGCTTGTTTTTGAGTAATGACAAGAGGTTTGCGGGTCACGAGGCGATCCATTGGAGGCATGCAGCATGAGCAGGGCTCCCCATGCCGTCAACCGACTGCGCAAATAACCCATGTCAGCTATGGATACGGAAGAACCGTGCTAGCGTTTCACGATCAAGAATGGAGAAGCGTCATGTATGAGGACACCGAAAAATTCGTCGACATGGATTTCGAACAAAACGTCCGTAAGGCCGCTTACCACCTTTGGGAAGACGACGGCCGCCCGTTCGGCAAAGAAAAGGACTACTGGTTCCGCGCCATCGAAATGCTGATGGCCGAGCGCGCCGATGACAAGGCAGCAGGCGAAGCGAAGAAGTGAGACGCTTGCGATTAGCTAGGGCCTAGTGGCATATTCGCGCCATGACTATGGCTCTAAATCTGTCCGAAGAAACTCAAGGGCGCGTGGCGGCCATTGCAGCCCGTACCAATCTGACGGTCGAGCAAATCGTCGTCGACGCCTTGGAAAACGGCCATTCTCTTGAGTGGCAGGAACGTTTTTTGGAAAAGGTGGCCGCCGGACTGGCCGACGCTCGGGAAGAGCGCTTTGCGACCGACGATGAGGTCGATCGCGTCGTCAATAAGTATCGCACGGAATAATTCGGGTCATCTGGACGCGTGCTGCATTGGCGCATCTGGATGAAATCCAAGACTATGTTGCGCAAGACAGTCCATCAGCTGCGTATCGATTATCGGCCGAGCTTTTCCGACGCACTCAAGCATTGGGAGCAAGTCCCATGGCGGGTCGACTAGGGACGGCTGTCAGGCACAAGAGAGTTCGTCTTTAGCGACCTACCCTACATCGTCGCTTACCGTGTAACCGAACAAGTCGAGATACTTGCGGTGGTCCACACGGCAAGGAGATGGCCAGAAGAGCTAAACTGAAATTTCGGTCGTCGTCCGCCGTCGTTGCTGCGCAACTTCTACGAGACAGCCTTCGCTTCTATAAGTCCGCGAGCTTCGTGGCAGCCTCTAAGGCTTGCCTAGCCGAAGCTGCAACGCAGCGAAGGCTGGTGGAGCCAAGCGGGATCGAACCGCTGACCTCTTGCATGCCATGCAAGCGCTCTCCCAGCTGAGCTATGGCCCCATCTTTTTGGGTTCCGGAAGGGCTAACCCGTCCGAAGCGAGGCGGAACCTATTGGATGATCCGCCCGGGTGCAAGTGCCTAAATGACACTTTTTTGGCGCACCGGGCAGAGAGCCTGCCCGGTACGAATTCGTTAACGAAATCAGCGGTCTTCGTCGTCGCCGACTTCAAAACCGAGGCCGTCGTCCTCGTCTTCGTCTTCTTCGAGGAACACGTCTTCCTCGTCGTCGCCGAGCTCTTCGTCGACCTCGACGTCTTCGACGTCATCTGGCACTTCGTCATCGCCTGCCTCTTCGGCATCGGCCTCTTCGAGGCTGACCATTTCGGGTGCTGCGACGTCTTCGACTTCTTCTTCTTCGGTCTCGTCTTCGTCATCGATCTTGCGGGCAGTGGCCGGGCCGGCCTTGCCGCTGATCTGCTCGAAGAAGGACCGCGGATAGCTCTTGCCGGTATAGGGCGAGACGATCGGGTCCAGGTTGAGGTCGTAGAATTTCTTGCCGGTGTCGGGATCGGTCCGCTTGGTACCGCGCTCGTTGGCCATTTCTCATGCCTCGTCTTGGGAAAAGTGCGGGCGCACCAGTGCCGCGGCGCCCGTTTCGGTCGCTTCGGTTATGGTCAAAGCCCAGCCCTGTCAAACGCAAAATGCATGGGCTTTCGCGCCGATGCTGCCCCTTGCCCTCCCTGCCGCACCCCGCTATCGCCTTGGGGGAGCCAGCGGGGAGCCAAGCCATGATCATCGCCGTCGACGGACCTGCCGCCTCGGGCAAGGGCACGCTCGCCACCGGGCTCGCGCGTCATTATGGCCTGCCGCACCTCGATACGGGGCTGCTCTACCGCGCCGTGGGACTGGCCGTCGCGACCTATATGGACAGCACGATGTTTGAAGCCGCTGCCATTGCCGCGGCGCGCGCGCTCGATGCCACCCAGCTTGGCGATATCGAAGCGCTGACCTCCGCCGAAACCGGCGTCTTGGCCAGCAAGGTGGCGGTCATCGCCGATGTGCGTAAAGCGCTCTTTGATTTTCAGCGCCAGTTCGCCCAGAACCCCAATGGTGCCGTCCTCGATGGCCGCGATATCGGCACCGTGATCTGCCCCGATGCCGATGTGAAACTCTTTATCCGCGCCGACAGTAAGGCCCGTATGGAGCGCCGGGCAAGGCAGCTCGAAAAGCGCGGAGAGGTGGTTGATCGCTATGCGCTCTATCACCAGATAGAAGAGCGGGATGCCCGCGACATGCTTAATCCCCATGGCGGCTTCTATCAGGCGCAAGACGCGCACTTGCTAGATACGACGCTTTTGGATATTGAGGCCGCACTCCGCGCTGCCATCGCGATCGTCGATCGGACCATGGCGCTCAAGGCAGGGGGCTGACGCTTCCTAATTTCCTCCTTGTGCGCCGGCGTCACGACGCTCAGCCTCTTCGATGGCCCGGAACAAAAGACTACCCCATCCTCCTGCTCAAGAAGCGGTGCTCCGTGCGCCGGCCTTGGTGTTTTTGCCAAGGCGGACCCGGCTTCCGGCAGGATTTAACCACCCAACCACCGGCGCAACGGAGAAATACGTTTGGCACAGCAAACTGTGACTACTGAAGATTTTGAATCGATGCTGCTCGACAGCTTTGTCGACAACGAACCCCTAGAGGGTGCGGTCGTCAAGGGCCGGGTCGTCGCCATCGAAAAGGACCTCGCCATCATCGACGTCGGTCTCAAGACCGAAGGCCGCGTGGCGCTCAAGGAATTTGGCCAGGCTTACCGCGATGGCCAGATCCAGGTCGGCTCGGAAGTGGAAGTCTATGTCGACCGCGTCGAGAACGCTGTCGGCGAGGCCGTCCTTTCCCGTGAAAAGGCTCGCCGCGAAGAGAGCTGGGTCAAGCTCGAAGAAAAGTACAACGCCAACGAACGCGTCGAAGGCATCATCTTCAACCAGGTCAAGGGTGGCTTCACCGTCGATCTGGAAGGCGCCGTGGCCTTCCTGCCGCGTTCGCAGGTGGACATCCGTCCGATCCGCGACATCGCCCCGCTGATGAACGTGTCGCAGCCGTTCCAGATTCTCAAGATGGACAAGCGCCGCGGCAATATCGTCGTCTCGCGCCGTGCCATCCTCGAAGAATCGCGCGCCGAACAGCGTTCGGAAATCGTGCAGCAGCTCGAAGAAGGCCAGGTTGTTGACGGCGTCGTCAAGAACATCACCGATTACGGTGCCTTCGTCGATCTCGGCGGCATCGACGGCCTGCTCCATGTCACCGACATTGCATGGCGTCGCGTCAACCACCCGTCCGAAGTGCTCACGATCGGCGAGACCATCAAGGTCCAGATCGTCCGCATCAACCATGAATCGCATCGCATCAGCCTCGGCATGAAGCAGCTGCAGTCCGACCCGTGGGAAGGCATCGAAGCCAAGTATCCAATTGGCGCCAAGTTCACCGGCCGCGTGACCAACATCACCGACTATGGTGCATTCGTCGAACTGGAACCGGGCATCGAAGGCCTGATCCACGTTTCCGAAATGAGCTGGACCAAGAAGAACGTCCATCCGGGCAAGATCGTCTCGACCTCCCAGGAAGTCGACGTCGTCGTGCTCGAAGTCGATCCGGACAAGCGCCGCATTTCGCTGGGCCTCAAGCAGACCCTGCAGAATCCGTGGGAAGCTTTCGCTGAGAAGCACCCGGTCGGCTCCACCATCGAAGGCGAAGTCAAGAACAAGACCGAATTCGGCCTGTTCATCGGCCTCGAAGGCGATGTGGACGGCATGGTTCACCTTTCCGACCTCGATTGGCAGAAGTCGGGCGAAGTTGCCCTCGACGACTACAACCGTGGCGACATGGTTTCGGCGCGCGTCCTCGACGTCGATGTCGAAAAGGAACGTATCTCGCTGGGCATCAAGCAGCTCAACGGCGAAGGCACGTCCTCTTCGGCTGGTTCGTCCTCGAGCGAAGCCGGTGAAGCCGGTGGCCTGCGCAAGAACGCCGTGGTCACCACCGAAGTCATCGACGTCAACGAAGGCGGCATCGAAGTGCGCATCGCTGACAGCGACGTGACCTCGTTCATCCGCCGCGCCGATCTCAGCCGCGATCGCAACGACCAGCGCCCCGAGCGCTTCGCCAAGGGCGACAAGGTCGACGCGCGCATCACCCAGTACGACCGCAAGACCGGCCGCATCCAGCTTTCGATCAAGGCGCTCGAAATCGCCGAAGAACGTGAAGCCGTGGCCAACTTCGGTTCGTCCGACTCGGGTGCTTCGCTGGGCGACATTCTCGGCGCTGCCCTCAAGGGTCGCGAAGAGAAGTAAAGCGCTCTTGCGTTGACGACATTTTCGACCCGCGCCACATGGTGCGGGTCGTTTTTATGGAAGCCGCCCATGATCCAGTTTCGTGACGTCGCCTGGCGGGCCATGTCGGGCTACGACATCGACGCCGTCTCGACCATTGCCGGTAAGGTACATCCCGGCTTCTTCGAGTCGGTCGAGGTTTTGGCGGAAAAATACGCGCTCTACCACAACGGCTGCTACCTGCTCGAGGTCAACGAAAAGCCCGCAGGCTATGTGCTGAGCCATCCCTGGCGCCTGGGTGACCTGCCGCCGCTCAATACGCTTCTGGGTGCGCTGCCGGAGACACCGGACACCTACTATATTCACGATCTGGCGCTGCTGCCGCTGACCCGCGGCCTGGGCTCGGCCAAAGGCATCGTCGCTGCGCTGACCAAGCATGCGGCGGTCAAGAATTTTGCGACCATGAGCCTTGTTGCGGTCAACAAGTCGCGCCCCTTTTGGGAAAAGCTCGGCTTTGAAGTCGAGAAGCGGCCCGACCTGGCCGAAAAGCTCCATGGCTATGAGGCCGACGCGCGCTATATGATCAAGCGCCTGCCGTAGTTTAGCGGCTAGAAGCCCCTGTTTTGCTTGACGCTTTGAGCGCGCTTTGGCAGGTTGGCCCGGCCTCTTTCGATGGGGCGGAGGAAACGGCGGAGCCTTGGATGATCAAGTCGGAACTTGTCGAAAAGCTCGCGGCGGAAAACCCGCACCTGTTCCAGCGTGACATCGAGAACATCGTCAACGCCATCCTCGACGAGATCGGCGATGCCATGGCCCGCGGCGACCGGGTGGAGCTTCGCGGCTTCGGCGCCTTCTCGGTCAAAAATCGCCCGGCCCGCGTCGGCCGGAACCCGCGCACCGGCGAACAGGTTGACGTGGGTGAAAAGTACGTTCCCCAATTCAAGGCCGGCAAGGAAATCCGCGAGCGGCTCAACCGCTCGTCCTGAGCGGATCGTCGTCGGCGCGTCTAGGATACGGTATGGCAAAGAAAATCGTCGGCTGGCTGGTCCTTGTTCCCTTCTGCGCGCTGCTGATTGCCTTCGCCCTGGCCAATCGGCAGCTGGTGACGGTCAACGTCAATCCCTTCGTCGCCCCGCTTGACCCCACCGCCGGCTATGGCATTCCGCTCTTCGTGGTGCTGTTTGTGGTGCTGCTGATCGGCGTGCTGCTGGGCGGTATTGCGACCTGGTTTGCGCAAGGACAGCACCGCAAGCGCGAGCGGCACTGGCGGCGCGAGGCCCATCAGCTGACGCAGGAGCTCGACAAGCAGCGCCGCGCCACTGGCACTACCAGCGTTTCAACGCTGAGCGAAGTGGATGATGTGCTAGAACTGCGCTGACCTTTTTGCCGTTTTCTGCTACGCTTACGTGACCCCTTGAGCCCGAGCCCCATGGCCGACCCGGTTATCGTCAAAATCTGCGGTATCAAGACGCTCGACCTTCTCGATGCCGCCATCGAGGCCGGCGCCGACATGGTCGGCTTCGTCCACTTCATGCGCTCGCCGCGCCACGTATCGATCGAAGACCTTGGTGGTCTGATCTCGGCAGCCCGCGGCCAGGTGGAAAGCTGCGTGCTCTTGGTCAATCCGGACAATTCCTGCGTCGCCGAAGTTGCAGCGCTTGGTCCGGACTGGATCCAGCTGCACGGACCCGAAACACCGCATCGTGTAGAAGCGATCAGGGCGGAAGCCGGCACGCAGATCATGAAGGCGCTGCCGATCGGCTCGGCCGATGACGTCGCCCATGTCGCAGCTTTCCTCGACGTTGCCGACCGTATCCTGCTGGACGCCAAGCCACCCAAGAATGCGGACCGGCCGGGCGGACTGGGCGAGGCCTTCGACTGGAGCCTGCTCGGAGGCCTTGACCCTTCGGTGCCCTTCATGCTTTCGGGTGGCCTGACGCCGGACAACGTGGCCGAAGCCATTCGCACCGTGCGGCCGCCATTTGGCGTCGATGTGTCGTCGGGCGTCGAGACGGCGCCGGGCGTCAAGAACAAGAAGCTGATTGAAGCGTTCATCCGAAACGCCAAGGCAGCAGGATAGATTTACCGTAGACCTCATGGTGAGCTTGTCGAACCACGAGGTCGGTGGGCACAGACCTCGTCCTTCGACAGGCTCAGGATGAGGTCTGTGGGAGAACGTCGAGCAAGTTAGGACATCTTTTGGACGGCACCAATTCACTGCGCAACGGTCCTGACGAGCATGGCCGCTTCGGCATCTATGGCGGGCGCTTCGTCGCCGAGACGTTGATGCCGCTGATCCTCGATCTCGAGCGCGAATATCGCGCCGCCAAGAACGACCCCGAATATCTGGCTGAGGTCGAGCATCTCGCCAAGCACTATACCGGCCGGCCCAGCCCGCTCTATTTTGCCGAACGGCTGACCAACCATCTTGGCGGCGCCAAGGTCTGGTTCAAACGCGAAGAGCTCAACCATACCGGCTCGCACAAGATCAACAATTGCCTTGGCCAGATTCTTCTGGCCAAGCGCATGGGCAAAACGCGCGTCATCGCCGAGACCGGTGCCGGTCAGCATGGCGTCGCGACCGCCACCGTCTGCGCCAAGTTCGACCTGCCCTGCACCATCTTCATGGGCGCGACCGACGTCGAGCGGCAGATGCCCAATGTGTTGCGCATGCGCATGCTGGGTGCCGAAGTGCGGCCCGTGACTGCCGGCGCCGGCACGCTCAAGGACGCCATGAACGAGGCCCTGCGCGACTGGGTCACCAATGTCGACACTACCTATTACCTGATCGGCACCGCAGCGGGCCCGCATCCCTACCCGGAAATGGTGCGCGACTTTCAGTCCGTCATCGGCACCGAGCTCAAGGCGCAGTTCCGCGAGGAAGAGGGCCGGCTGCCGGACGCTGTCGTCGCCTGCGTTGGCGGTGGCTCCAATGCCATCGGCACTTTCCACGCCTTCCTCGACGATCCCGATGTTGCCATCTACGGCGCCGAGGCGGGTGGCCATGGCATCGAGGTCGACAATGGCCATGCTGCATCCATGACTGGCGGCCGCCCTGGCGTGCTTCATGGCAATCGCACTTACCTGCTTCAGGATGCCGATGGGCAAATCCTCGAGGGCCACTCGATTTCAGCCGGTCTCGACTATCCCGGCGTCGGTCCCGAACACGCCTGGCTGCATGACAGCAAGCGCGTGACCTATGTGCCGATCACCGACCAGGAAGCGCTCGAAGCCTTCCAGCTTTGCACCCGCATGGAAGGCATTATCCCGGCGCTCGAATCCGCCCATGGCCTTGCGCAGGTGATGAAGCTTGCGCCCACCATGAGCAAGGACCAGTCCGTCGTGCTCTGCCTCTCCGGCCGCGGCGACAAGGACGTCGAAAGCGTCGGCAAATATCTGGGACTGCTGAAGTAATGACCACGCGCATCGACCGCCGCCTTGCCGAGCTGAAGGCCCAGAACCGTCCCGCGCTGGCCGCCTATGTCATGGCTGGCGACCCTGATCTCGCGACCGGCCAGGCCATCCTCAATATGCTGCCCCAGGCCGGCGCCGACATCATCGAACTGGGCCTGCCGTTTTCCGATCCGATGGCCGATGGCGTCGCCATCCAGCTGGGCGGACAGCGTGCCCTTGCGGCCGGCCAGACGCTGACCGGCGTTCTCGGCATGGTGGAAGAGTTTCGCCGCAAGGACGAGACGACGCCCATCGTGCTCATGGGTTACTATAACCCGATCTACATTTTCGGCGTCGACCGCTTCATCGCCATGGCCAAAGAAGCCGGCATCGATGGAATGATCATCGTCGACCTGCCGGCCGAGGAGGACGACGAGCTCTGCAAGCCGGCTCTGGCGGCCGGGCTCAATTTCATCCGCCTGACCACGCCGACCACCGACGATCGCCGCTTGCCCACCGTGCTCGAAAACACTTCGGGCTTTGTCTACTACGTCTCCATGAACGGCGTGACCGGCGGCGCCATTGCTTCGCGCGGTGCCGTGGGAGACGCTGTCGAACGCATCAAGGGGCACACCGACCTGCCCGTGATCGTTGGCTTCGGCATCAAGACTGCCGACGATGCTGCCGAGATCGGACGTCATGCCGATGGCATTGCCGTCGGCACCGTGCTGGTCAATGCGGTCGGCACTTCGCTGGTTGACGGCAAGGCGACGGAAAAGACCGTTGCTGCCGTGCGCGACCTCGTGGCCGACCTCGCCGGCGGCCTGCGCCGGGCGCGGGTCTGACACCTTCAAGCGGGCCTTGCTGGTGAAGTGAGGCCTGATAACATTTGCCACAATTGACGATTAGGGGAGCCAAACGCTCCCCCGGAAAGGCCGCGCCATGAACTGGATCGACAATTTCGTCCGCCCGAAAATCCGCTCCATTCTCAATCCCAAGCGGGAAACTCCCGAAAATCTTTGGGTCAAGGATCCAGAATCCGGCGAGATGGTGTTCTATCGCGATCTCGAGGCCAATCAGTGGGTCGTGCCCAATTCGGGTCACCACATGAAGATCAAGCCGGCCGATCGTCTTGCGACCTTCCTCGATGACGGCAAGTACGATCTCGTGCCGGTGCCCTCCGTGCCGGTCGATCCGCTCAAATTCCGCGACCAGAAGCGATACACCGATCGCCTGCGCGAAAGCCGCGCCAAGACCGGCTACGAAGACAGCGTCATCGTTGCCACCGGCAAGCTCCACGATCGCCCGATCACCGTCGGCATCCAGGACTTCGAATTCATGGGTGGCTCTCTCGGCATGGCCGCGGGGCAGGGCATCATCACCGGCCTTGAAACGGCGCTGCGCAACAAGACGCCCTTCGTGCTCTTCGTTTCGTCCGGCGGCGCCCGCATGCAGGAAGGCGTCCTTTCGCTGATGCAGATGCCGCGCACCACGGTCGCAGTGCTGCGCCTCCGCGAAGCCGGCCTTCCCTTCTTCGTCGTCCTCACCAACCCCACCACCGGCGGCGTCACCGCCTCCTACGCCATGATCGGCGACGTTCATCTGGCAGAGCCTGGAGCCCTCATCGGCTTTGCCGGCCAGCGCGTAATCGAGCAAACCATCCGCGAAAAGCTCCCCAAAGGCTTCCAGCGTTCCGAATATCTCTACCAGCACGGCATGGTGGACATGGTAGTACACCGCCACAACCTCCGCTCCACCATTGGCTCGCTGGCAGGTATTTTGACCAACGCCCCCGCCAACGACACCTTTACCGGCGCAGCGCAGAAAGCCATTGCCGCACAGGCAAGCCTGCGCGAAGCCGCGGTTGCGGCCGAAGGCGACGATGACATCGATCCGCCTGCTGCCGCCGCGCATGCCGAGTAGCTTTACGCAGGATTAAGGACGTTCGCTCTATTCTCCGGGACTAATCGGCCGCGCGAACCAACGCAGCGGCTGCCAATGATCTGTCCCGGGGGATCTTCATGCGCCGTCTTTCGCTGCCAATCGCACGCAAGCTTCCACTTGCCTTGTTGGGCTCGGCGCTGCTGGTCAGTCTCGGTGTCGGTCTTTCGAGCTATATGATCGGCAGCCAGGCGCTGCGCAGCTCTGCCGAAAATACCCTTGCGACCATTGCCAACGAACGCGCGGCGGCCGTCGATACCTATCTCGATGCCGTTGAAAACGACCTTATTGCCTCCTCGCGCTCCGAGGCTGTCATCCTGGCGCTGCGCGACTTCGCCGGCGCCTGGCTGCAGTTCAAGACCGACCCGACCGCCGAAGTGCGCAAGATGTATGTCGAGGACAATCCCAACAAGGAGAACCTCGCCGAACTGACGACGCTCGGCACGGTCGGGCCCTATGACGTTCCCCACACTCGCTATCACCCGACCTTCCGCAGCCAGATCGGCACGCGCGGCTATGCCGATCTCTACCTTTTCGACCCCAAGGGGTTCTTGATCTACTCGGTCAACAAGGGCGAGGATTACGGCACGAGCTTTGCCGAGGGCGGCCCTATGGCCGACACGAGCCTCGGCCGTGTGTTCCGCGAAGCCATGGCCATCACCGATCCCGACCAGATCGCCGTGGCCGATTTTGCGCGCTATCCCGTGGCGGGCGACATGCCGGCGAGCTTTTTTGCTAAGCCGGTGATCAACGGCCAGGGCCGCACAGTCGGCGTCCTCGCCTTCCAGCTGCCCTCCGAGCGCCTCGATGCCGTGATCGGCAGCCGGACGGGCCTGGGCGATAGCGGCGAAGTGGTGATCGTCGGCACCGATGGCCTGCTGCGCTCCAACTCCACCTTCACCGAAAACAACGACGCGCTCGAAACCTCTTTCGTCGACCCAATTGTCGAGGCCGCCCTAGCGGGCACGGCGACCGACGGCGAAACCACGGCTTACCGGTCAACCGACATGCTGGTTGCCGCGGCCCCGATCACGACCCGCGCCGGCAATTGGGCTGCGGTGGCCGTCGAAGCCACCGACGAGGTGCTGGCCCCGGTTGCGGACATGCGCAACACCATGCTTGTTATCGGCGCAGCGCTCCTCGCCGTCGTCGCGCTCCTCAGCCTCCTCTTCTCGCGCTCCATCACAAGGCCGATCACCCGCCTGACCGGCACGATGGAGACCGTGGCCGAGGGCAACTTTGACGTCGATGTGCCCGGCAATCACCGCGCCGACGAGCTGGGCGCCATGGCGCGCGCCGTGGAAGTGTTCCGCGAGAACGGCCGCAAGATCAGCCAGCTGACCGAGGCGGAGGCCGCGCAGGCGCTGGCGAACCAGGAAGAACGCGCCCGCATGATGGTGTCGCTGCAGCGCGCCTTCGGCGACGTGGTCGACGCCGCAGTTGCCGGCGACTTCAGCCGCCGCGTCGATGCGCTATTTCCCGATGCCGAGCTCAACGCACTTGCTGGCTCGGTCAACCGTCTGGTCGAAACCGTTGATCGCGGCCTCGACGAAACTGGCAGCGTGCTTTCGGCGCTTGCCGACGCCGACCTGACCCGCCGCGTCGAGGGCGAGTATCAGGGCGCCTTTGCAAACCTCAAGGCCGACACCAACAAGGTCGCCGAAAAGCTTGGCGAAATCGTTGGCGACCTGCGCCAGACCTCGGGTGCCCTCAAGCGCGCCACCGGCGAAATCCTCTCCGGCGCTAACGATCTTTCCGAGCGCACCACCAAGCAGGCCGCGACGATCGAAGAAACCTCGGCCACCATGGAGCAGCTCGCCGCAACGGTTCTGGGCAATGCCAGCAAGGCCCAGAGTGCAAGCCGCAAGGCGCAGGACGTGTCGCGTGAGGCCGAGGCCAGCGGCACGGTCATGGCGCATGCCACCGAAGCCATGGACCGGATCACCCAGTCGTCGGGCAAGATCTCCAACATCATTGGCCTCATTGACGACATCGCCTTCCAGACCAATCTTTTGGCGCTTAACGCATCGGTCGAAGCCGCGCGCGCCGGCGACGCCGGCAAGGGTTTCGCCGTGGTGGCCGTCGAAGTGCGCCGCCTCGCGCAGTCAGCCGCCAGCGCGTCGTCCGACGTCAAGGCGCTCATCGAACAGAGCGCCAACGAAGTCTCGGGCGGCAGCAAGCTGGTGACGGAAGCCGCCGGAAAGCTCGCCAGCATGCTCGACGGCATCCGCGACAATACCGCGGCGCTTGAATCCATAGCCCGCGAGAGCCGCGAACAGGCCTCGGCCATCGAGGAAGTCACCATCTCCGTGCGGCAGATGGACGAAATGACCCAGCACAACGCGGCGCTGGTCGAACAGACCAATGCTGCCATCGAACAGACCGAAGCGCAGGCGGTGCGGCTCGACGATATCGTCGATATCTTCACCGTCGAGGCCTCTGCCGCTCCGGCCGCCGCGCCCAAGCCGGCCGTCATGCCGCAAAGCGGCATCCGCGGCATGCAGGAAAAGCTAAAAACCGTTGCCAACACCTACCTCAAGCGCGGCAACACGGCAGTCAAGATCGAGGAAGACTGGGCCGAGTTCTGAGCGTAAGCCGTACTGGACAGGGGGCACCGGCCCGGGTTCTATCCCGGCATGGACCGCCCCAGCCGATTCCCTGATGTGATGTTGCTTGCCGCCGGGCTCGGCATGCGGCTGCGGCCGATCACCGAGGCGCTGCCCAAGCCGCTGGTGCCGGTCGCGGGCGTACCGCTGATCGAGCGCGTCATGGCCAATGCGCGGGCCGAGGGTGCCAACCGCTTCGCCGCCAACGCCCACTACCGCGCCGATCAGGTGCTGGCGCATTTCGGTGGCCTGCTGAAGACCAACCGCGAGGATTTGCTGCTGGGCACAGGCGGCGGCGTCAAGGCAGCACTGCCGCTGCTTCACTCCGATCCATTCTTCGTCATGAACACCGATGCGTTCTGGACGCCGGGAGCCGACCGCCCGCTGGAGCGCATGATCGGACGCTACGAGGATGACGACATCGTTCTTCTCTGCGCCCAGCCGCGACGTGCCTCCGGCTTCGGTCGCAGCCACGACTTTTGCCTTGATCCCCACGGCACCATCACACGCGACTATGGCGCGCCGATCATTTATGCCGGCGTTGCGCTCCTGGGCAAAAATCTGTTCGCCGGCACGCCTGACGGGCCGTTTTCGCTGAGCCTGTTGTTCGATCGAGCGCTGGAAGAAGAGCGCCTCAAGGGCGTGGTGCTCGATGCCGACTGGTTTCATGTCGGTGATGCGGCGGGTCTGGCGGCAGCCGAGGCAGCGCTGGCATGAGCCTTTTTTCCATCGCGCCCAGTACGCCCTTCCTCCTTTGCCTGACCGACGCCATCATGGATGGCCGGCTCCTTGGCGGCTGGGAACGGTCGGGGCCGTTCTGGCTGAGCGATGTCAGCATCATCGTGCCGACGCAGCGCGCCCGTCAGGGCCTTGCCGAAGCCTTCGCCAGGCATCCCGATTTTACAGGGCTCCTCCCTGATATCCGCACCTTTGGCGGCGACGAGGCCGACGAAGAGCCCTTTTTGCCGCCCTTTGATGCACCGGCATTGCCCAAGACCGCGACCGGCCTGCAGCGCCGGTTGGTGCTCTCTAAGCTCGTCGCGCAATGGGCGCAAAGCGAGCGCGGGCGGCTGGCTTTTTCGACGCCGCCCACCGCCGCCGAAATATTCTCGATGGCCGAGTCGCTGGGCCAGCTCATCGATGACCTGACCATCGAGGAGAAAACGCCTGCCGATATCCGCGCGCTGGGCGAAGACATGGCGCAGGATCTCGGCGAATACTGGCAGCAGACGCTCGAGTTCTTAGACATCGCGCTTGCGGCGTGGCCAGCGCTGCTCACGCAGGACGACCGCGCGGATACAGCAACCCTGCGCCGTATCCGGCTCGACCGGCAAGCGGCCGCGGCACAGTACCTTTATCGCGACCGCCCGGTGATCGCGGCCGGTTCCACCGGCTCAATCCCCGCGACTGCAAGGCTTTTAGCGGCGATCGCCAAGCTTCCCCGCGGCGCCGTCGTGCTTCCTGGCCTCGACATGGCCATGACCCCGGCCACGCATGAAGCGCTGCTCGATCCCGAGAGCAATCCGCATGGCCATCCGCAATATGGCCTCGCGCATCTGCTACGGCAGTTTGGCGCCGGTGTCGGACAGGTGACCGAGCTCTGCAAAGAAACGGATAGTCGCACCAGCATCGTCAATCACGCCCTGGCCCTCACCAGGGAGACCGCCCGCTGGGCCGGGCAGCGGCCGGCGCCATCGGGGATAGAGACGGCCTTTGCCGGTGTCACGATCATCCGGGCACGCAACGAAGACGAAGAAGGGCGCTCCGTCGCTGTGGCGGCGCGAGCGGCGCTTGAAAGGGGGCAGTCGGTGGGCATCGTCACGCCCGATCGAAACCTAGCCCGCCGCATCGCCGCCGAGCTCAAGCGCTTCGGCATTCATGCCGACGACGCCGCCGGCGCGCCGCTGTTTCAGTCGCCCGCCGGGGCGCTGGCGCGGCAAATCCTCAACCTGGTTGCCGGCAGCTGCAACGCCGTCGATCTTCTTGCGCTGTTGCGCAACGAGGCGGCTTTGCTGGGCCGCGAGCGAGGAGAAGTGGTTCGTCTCGCCAATCTGGTCGATCTCGGATTGCTGCGCGGACAACGCCCTGCGCCAGGCATCGCCGGGTTACGGCAAATGCTGGCGGCGCATCTGCGCGATGAGATCAAGCACCCGGCGAGGCGCCTCACTGCAGCAGAAGGCGTGGCGATATCCGGCTTGCTCGACGATCTGCATGCGGCCATCCTGTCGCTTGAGTCCGTCCTCGGCAGCGACCAGATTGATGCCGGTCTCCTCGCCAATGCCTTGTGGTCGAGCTTTGAAGCGCTGAGCCTGGGCGCGACGCTTCATGGCCGCCGCGAAATGGCGGATTGGGCCGGGCAGATGGCGGGGCTGGCGGGTGAGGGACATCGCTTCGCACCGTTTGGGCTCGACGGCGTACTCTCCGCGCTGATGACCGGCTTCGAGGTCCGCAACCGCGAGGAACGGCGCCGCGACATCTACATCTGGGGCCAGATCGAGGCGCGGCTGATGAGCCCTGACCTCATGATCCTGGGTGGCCTTAACGAAGACAAATGGCCGGGCGCTGCCGATCCCGGTCCGTGGCTCAGCCGCGGCATGCGCATTGCCGCTGGGCTCGAGCCGCCGGAGCGGATGCAGGGCCTCGCCGCCCACGATTTTGCGCAGGCGCTGGGCAATGGGAAGGTCATCGTCACCTATGCCGACCGGGTCGGATCGAGCCCGGCCCTGCCATCGCGCCTGGTGCAGCGGCTTGATGCCTTCGTCGGCGCGGACGCGACCAGGGCGATGGAGGCGCGTGGCGCCGTTTGGATCGAAACGGCACGCCGCGTTGATACGGTGGAAGCCACCGCAAAAATTCATCCGCCGACCCCAAATCCGCCGGCAGCGATACGCCCGCGAAAACTGTCGGTGACCGAGGTCGAGACGCTGATGCGCTCGCCCTATGACCTTTATGCCAAACACGTTCTGCGCCTGCGTCCGCTCGATGTCCTGGGCGACGATCCCGACGCGCGGGAGCGGGGCACCATCGTCCACGCCATTTTTGGGCGGTTCGTCCAAGAGGGTCACGACCCGGTCGCCGAGGACGCCTTCGAGCGGCTCATGCTGATTGCTGCCGAAGAGTTCGGTGGGCTCGATACGATCGGCGAACGGCGCGATATCTGGCTCCGGCGCTTCGCCGCGGCCGCCCACCAGTTCCTCGATTTCGAGCGCGCGAGAGCCGCCAATGTCCTCAAGCGCCATGCCGAGATTTCCGGCCGTTGGGGCCTGAAACTAGCGGAGCCCTTCCGTATTACCGGCACGGCGGACCGCGTCGATGTTCTGGCCGATGGATCGCTTGAAATCCTCGATTTCAAGACCGGCTCGCCGCCTGCGCCGGCCAGCATGCGTGGCTTCGAGGCTCCCCAATTGCCGCTTGAAGCCTTGATGGCCGGAGCGGGGGCAATGGAGGGGCTAAAGGCCGCGCCCACGTCGGCCCTGACCTATATCAAGATCGGCCTGGGGCCCGAGGCCTTCAAGCCGAGCAGTTTCGCGCTGCCCGAGGACATGGATGTCATGGCGCTTGCCGACGAAGTCGGACGGCGCATGCAGGGGCACATCGACCTCTTCCTGATGCGCGACACGCCGATGCCGGCGCGTCTAATGCCGCTCAAGACGCAGAGGTTTTCGGGCGCTTACGATCATCTCGCACGTGTTGCCGAGTGGACACTTGTGGACGGCGAGGAAGAGCCATGAGCGAGCGCGGCAGGCTTGTCGTCCCTTCCGACACCAGCAGGAACCAGGCCCGCGCCAGCGACCCTGCTTATTCGATCTGGGTGGAGGCCAATGCCGGCTCCGGCAAGACCTATGTGCTGACCCACCGCGTGCTGCGGCTCCTGCTCGCCGGCGTGCGGCCGCAATCGATCCTCTGCCTCACCTACACCAAGGCGGCGGCAGCAGAAATGCGCCGCCGCGTGGGCGATCGTCTGGCGGGTTGGGCAGTTGCCGGTGAGCGCGATTTGGCAAACGAGATCAACGGCTTGGTGGGGTCATGGCCCGACGAGAAAATGCTGGAGGATGCTCGGACCCTGTTTGCCCGGGCGCTGGAGACGCCGGGCGGCCTTCGCATCCTCACCATCCACGCCTTTTGCGAAGCGGTGCTGCACCGCTTCCCGATCGAAGCCGGTGTGCCGTTCGATTTTGCGGTGATCGAGGACGATCGCCAGGTCAATATGGTCTTGGCAGCCAAGGAAAAAGTGCTCGCCGAGGGGCTCAAGGGCGGGGAGCATGCCGGGGCGGTGGAGACCCTGTTCGGGCTCCTGAGCGATGATGCCATCGCCAAGGCGATCAACTCGGCGCTGAGCGAGGGAGCACGGCTCGATGCGGTGCTCGAAAGCGTGGAAATGTCGAAGAACCGGCTCAGGAAGCATGTCGGCTTTGACGGATCGTCGATCGAGGGTCTCACTCACGAGGCAATTGCTAGCACATTGCTAACCTCTGACTTGCTCAAGCGCGTGCAAGCGGCGTGCAAGGGCAAGTATGATGACCTCGACTGCGAGAACCTAACCGCCGACGCTCTGCGCAAGGCCTTTTTCACCGACAAGGGGACCCCGCGGGCGCGGTTGATGAGCAAGGCCGAGATCACCGCCAATCCGGATCTGCATGACCTGCTGCTTGCCGAGCAGGAGCGGCTGGTGCGGCTCGATGAGCGCGTGACCTCCGCGCTTCTCGTTCAGCGCAGCGAGGCTTTGCTCGACGTGTTACAGGCCATTCGCAAACGCTACGAGGATGATAAGCGGCGCCACTCGCTGCTCGACTTTGACGACCTGATCGAAAAGCTCGGCGACCTTTTTGCCGACCGGGCGCTCGGGCCCTGGGTGCAGTACAAGCTCGATGCCGGTATCGACCATATCCTGGTCGATGAATCGCAGGACACCAATGCACGGCAGTGGCGGGTGGTGCGGGCGCTGGCCGACGAGTTTTTCACCGGCGCCGGGGCGGTCAGCCGGCCGCGCTCGCTGTTTGCGGTGGGTGACCAGAAGCAGTCGATCTATTCCTTTCAAGGGGCGCAGCCGGTGCTGTTTGGCGAGACCGGGCGCGAGATGGCGCGGCGGGCGCGGGAGGCGGAAAAGCAGTTCGAGGCGGTTAAGCTCCATACCAGTTTCCGGACACTCCAGGGCATTCTCGATGCGGTGGACCGGGTCACCGAGCGGCCGGACATTCAGCAGGCTTTGCTGTCGGTCGATAAGGTGATCCACCAGGCGGCGCGGACGCAGGCGGGGGGGACGGTGACGCTCTGGCCGCCGGTCCAGGACGTCAAGTATGAACGAACAACAACGGAATGGCCGCAGGCGCCGGTCGAGGCCGAGCAGAGCGCCCAGCGGCAGGTCGCGACCCGCATCGCCGCCGAGATCAAAAGCTGGATCGACAACGGCCGCATGCTTGGCGACCGCGACCGGCCGGCCGTTGCCGACGATGTGTTGATCCTCGTGCAAAAGCGCGGTGCCTTGTTCGGGGAAATCATCCGCGCGCTGCGCAATGCCGACCTGCCGACGCCGGGTGCCGACCGGCTGACGGTCACCGGCCACATCGCCGTGCTCGATCTTTTGGCGCTGATCGACGTGCTCTTGAACCCGGCCGAGGATCTGCAACTGGCTGCGCTCTTGCGCTCGCCGCTCTTCGACGTCAGCGAGGACGATCTTTTCGCGCTTGCACATGGGCGCGAGCGGCAGAGCCTTTGGGAAGCGCTCTTCGCTTCATCCATTCCATCGGCTCAGGTTGCTGCGGAGGCCCTTGGCCGCTGGCGTGGCGCTCTTAGCCGCGAGCGGCCATTCGAGTTCCTGACCCATGTGCTTTATACCGAAGGCGGGCTGAAGCGCTTTCATGCGCGGCTTGGCACCGAGGTGGACGAGGTCCTGTCCGAACTCTTGGAACTGGCGCTGGCGCATGAGCAGAGCGAACAGCCATCGCTCCAGGGCTTTGCCGCCGAAATGCGGCGCCGCACGGTGACCATCAAGCGCGAACTCGCCGAAAGCGGCGGTGGCGTTCGGGTCATGACCGTGCACGGCGCCAAAGGCCTCGAGGCCCCGATCGTCATTCTGGCCGATGCGACCACCAAGCCCTCGGTGCAGATGACCGGCAAGCCGGTCTATCTGCTGAACGAGGCGCCCGGCCCCATGCTGATCCATGCCTCGGCCAAGGACCAGCACACGGTCGAAACCGTCACCATCAAGGATGAGGCGGACGCAACGCTGCTCGAGGAATATTGGCGCCGCCTCTATGTCGCGATGACCCGCGCCGAGGACGAGCTCTATCTGACCGGCACGCTGAGCGCGTCAAAGACCGTGGACAAGCAGCTCGATGGGTCCTGGTACCAGGCGGTGGAGCAGGCGCTGGAGGCCGACCTTCATCCGGTGACCGACGATGGCATGCTGGTAGCTCGTGTTTTCCCCAGGCTCGAACCCGCCCGCCTGTCGGGTCGCCGCTCGGCCCCGTCGAGCAGCCACCAGCCGCTTATTTTGGCCCCCGTGCCGCCGCCCGCCGTGCTGCCGATCGTCTCACCTTCGCGCGTCGGCGTCGAAGCGGCGCCGTTTCGGCTCTTGCAAAGCGTGGCCGAGGAAGTGCGCGATGCCGAAGCCGCGCGCAAGGAAGGACTGGCGCTCCATGCCTTGCTACAGCATCTGGGCCGCGTGGAGCGGCCGCAATGGCGGCAGGTCGCGCCGCGCGCCTTGGAAACGCTGTTGCCGGAATTTCCTGAGCTTCACCAGCGGGTGACGGCCAAAGCCATCGCCATCCTCGACCGCCTCGATTTCCAGTATATCTTTGGAGCCGACAGCCGCGCCGAGGTGCCGTTTCTGTTCGACCTGCTGCGCAGCGGCGAGCCGGTGCGCGTTTCGGGGCGCATCGACCGGCTGGTGGTTGACGAGACCAAGGTGTTGGTGGTCGATTATAAATCCGATGCCAAGGCGCCCCGTTCGGTCGCCGATGTGCCAAGGAACTATATAACCCAGATCGGATTATATGCACTTATCGCAGGTCAGCTGTTCCCCGGACGTAAAGTGGAAGCGGCAATCCTGTGGACAGAGTTGGAATCGCTGATGAATTTACCTGCGAGGCTCATGGAGGCGGCCCGGGCGGACTTCACCCTCAAGTGAGCGATCTTGCCCAGAGGCTGGACAGATACCAGCTTTGGGAGCAAAGAGACCGCCGCTTTCCGGACCGGGCGTCCTGCCCGTTTCGGTGACATGTTTTTTGCGTTTCAGTGGCAGAGTGGCAGTCACAAAGGCTGAAGCGCATTTCAAAGGCAAAAAACCATGACTAAAGCCGTATCCGAAGCCACCTTCGGCCAGGAAGTCCTCAGCTCCAGCGAGCCCGTTTTGGTGGATTTCTGGGCGGAATGGTGCGGCCCTTGCCGCGCCATTGCCCCCGTGCTCGAGCAGCTCTCGACCGAGCTCGAAGGCAAGGTGAAGATCGTCAAGCTCAATGTCGACGAGAACCCTTCTCTCGCGGCCCAGTATGGCGTCCGCTCGATCCCGACCATGATCCTCTTCAAGGGCGGCCAGGCCGCCGACATGAAGATCGGCGCCGGCACGCCTAAGGCAGGCCTGACCAAATGGCTCGAGGGTCACGCGGCTTAAGGGTTTTCGCACTGAAGTTTTGCAACACCGCCGGGGGCAGCTCCGGCGGTGTTTTTGTTCGAGCGGGGTTCGGGCTTGCCGTCCTCCACCGCTTGCGGGGGAGGGGGACCGCCAAGGCGGTGGAGGGGGGTGCCACGTGCACCTGCGGGTCGTTTTCCGCACGTCTTTGACTGAGAGCAAGTGGCTCCCCTCTCCACCACGCTTCGCGTGGTCCCCCTCTCCCGCAAGGCGGGAGAGGAAAGAAGGGGCAGCCTTGACTCCAGGGGTTGCCGTCACAAAATATCTACAGACACTGCACCGAAAACGTCCTAGCCTCGTTACCGCCTCGACCGCGCATGGGGCGCTGTCCACTGGAGCCAAAGAAAGTTTGAGCAGGCACTTGCCACCTACCGCAGACAACGCCCTCGCATCGCAACTCGAACTCGCCTTTGATGACAATCGCCTGGCGGCCCAGCTTTACGGCGATTTCGACCAGAACCTTGCCCTTGTCGAACAGCGCCTTGCCGTGACGGCGACGCCGCGGGGCAACCATGTGCTGCTCAAAGGCGCTGCCTCAAAGGTCGATCAAGCCCGGCGCGTGCTGGAATCGCTCTATGCCAATCTCGAGGATGGCCGCACCGTCGATATCGCCGATGTCGATGCGGTGATCCGCATGGTGGAAACCGAGGATTCGCAGCTGTCGCTGCCGACGCTGGAACGGCGCGGAAAGGTGCGCATGGCCCAGATCGCCACCCGCAAGTCGACGATTCTCGCCCGGACGCCGGCGCAGGACGCCTATATGCGTGCGATGGAGCGCAGCGAACTGGTCTTCGGCGTTGGCCCTGCCGGTACCGGCAAGACCTATCTTGCCGTGGCCCATGCCGCTTCGCTCCTGGAACGCGGCGATATCAACCGCATCATCCTTTCCCGCCCGGCTGTCGAAGCCGGCGAGCGCCTGGGCTTTCTGCCCGGCGACATGAAGGAAAAAGTCGATCCCTACCTTCGCCCGCTCTATGACGCGCTTTACGACATGATGAAGCCCGAAAATGTTGAGCGCTGCATCACCTCGGGCATTATCGAAGTGGCGCCGCTCGCCTTCATGCGCGGCCGCACCCTGGCCAATGCCGTGGTCATTCTGGACGAGGCGCAGAACACGACCTCGATGCAGATGAAGATGTTTCTGACGCGCCTGGGCGAGAACTCCAAGATGATCGTTACCGGTGATCCGACCCAGGTCGACTTGCCGCGCGGCGAGCGCTCGGGCCTCGTCGAGGCCGTAAACCTCCTTGATGGCGTCGAGAGCGTCCATATTTCGCGCTTCGACGACAAAGACGTGGTGCGCCACGCTCTCGTCGGTCGCATCGTGCGCGCCTATGAGGCCGATACGGCGCGCCGCATCGCCGACAAGGAAGGCGACAGGCAAGGCCTCGAGCGCGTTCTCGGCGCCGCACCGCGGAGCTGACGCGCGATCATGCCTGCAACACCACCCCTGGTAGTTGCCGTCATCCGCAATGTGGATGGCTGGCCCGAGCATTTTGACGCGCTGGCGGAAAAGGCGGTTTTTGCCGCGCTGACCGGTTCGAAGGCTAGGCTCAAGGGCGCCGCCGAGATTTCAGTGCTGCTCACCGATGACGAGGAGCAGCGTGAGCTTAACGCGCAATGGCGCGGCAAGGACAGCGCCACCAATGTCTTGAGCTTTCCCCAGATCGAGCCCTTCGGACCCGTTATGGGCCTTTTGGGCGACATCACAATGGCGCGCGAAACGCTGGAGCGCGAGGCGGCCGACTTGGGCAAAAGTCTCGA
The DNA here is from genome assembly GCF_016698665.1 of Devosia rhizoryzae. NCBI lineage: Bacteria > Pseudomonadati > Pseudomonadota > Alphaproteobacteria > Hyphomicrobiales > Devosiaceae > Devosia > Devosia rhizoryzae. The sequence continues at coordinate 2,939,517 of NZ_CP068046.1, read as the reverse complement.
CGACCATTTCACCCACCTTATGGTGCATGGCTTTCTCCACATTTTGGGCTATGATCACTTGGACGATGCAGAGGCGCTTCAGATGGAAGGGCTCGAAACCCAGATATTGGCTGGGCTCGGCATCGACGATCCCTATGCCGATTAACAGCGCTGCGGGGAACTCCTTCGGCCGGGGTCCATTGCTTCTTCGGTTTCAACCAGAGCCGCTTTGTTTACGCGGCACGAGATGATGAACGACACTGACAACAAGGCCCTTCGGGCGGCTGAAAACCCCGAGCCTCCTTCTAGTCCCGCCTCCGCCCAAGCGCGGGGGCCAAGCATCTGGAACCGCATCAAGGGGCTTGCCGCCCTGCGGACGGTTTCGTTGCGAGACGACCTCCAGGTCGCGCTTGACGAGAAGGGCAGCGCCGAAACCGGCGACTTCTCCGAAAGCGAGCGGGTTATCCTGCAGAACGTGCTCAAACTCTCCAAGGTGTCGGTGGACGACGTCATGGTCGAGCGCTCCGACATGCAGGCTGTGCCGGCCGATATCAATCTGGGCACGCTGATCGCTCGCTTCCGCCAGGTCGGCCATTCGCGCCTGCCGGTCTATGAGGGCGAGCTCGACAATATTTTGGGCTTCATCCACATCAAGGATGCCATGTCGCGTATCACCGAGCAGGTGACCGACCCCGAAAAGGACGTGCCGGTGCGCCTCCTGTCGGCAGCGCTGAAGCAAAAGATCGGCAAGCTCGGCATCATGCGAACGGCCATGTTCGTGCCTACCTTCATGCCGGCGGGTGATCTGTTGCAACAGATGCGCGCCAGCCGCACCCACATGGCCATCGTCGTCGATGAATATGGCGGCACCGATGGTCTTGTGACCATCGAGGACCTGCTCGAAGCCGTGGTCGGCGAGATCGAGGACGAGCACGACGTCACTGAGGCGGCGCTGATCCGCAAGGTTGGCGAAGACACCTATATCGCCAATGCCCGCGCCGAGCTTGAAGACGTGCAGGCACTGATCGGGCCCGATTTCGATCCCGGCGACTTTGCCGAGGAAGTGGACACGATCGGCGGCTTGGTGTTCGACTTGGCAGGACACGTGCCCAAGCGCGGCGAGCGGATTTTGGGGCTCGATGGCTTCGAGTTCGAAGTGCTTGCCGCCGATAGCCGCCGCATCAAGCGCCTGCGCATCCGCCGCAAACGCGAGGTCGTGGAAGAGCCGCTGGCGATCACCGATCAGCGGAGCGACGAAGAAAAAGCGGCAACGGCTGCGGAGTAACTACTCCGCGGCTGCGCGCGTCGCCTCCCACTCGTCAGTGGCGATCTGCCGCTGGCGAGCTAGGCGCAATTCATCGTCCTGCTTGGGGCACGAGCTGCAATAGGTTCCTGGAAACGCCAGGTAATCCATACAGCACCCCTTGCGGGCGGTGATCAGCACGTCGTGCCCGTCCTGAAGCGTGATCTTTTCGAGATTGCCGTGGCCGGTGAGGCCCATGGAAGAAAGCCAGAGGTCGCAGAGCCGCTGCTTTTCCGCGATCCCGATGCTGGGATCGTAATGGTCGAGCCGGGTCATCAGGCCCAGCATGCGATCGGTCAGGAGACGCAGCGCCGGGATGCGCTTAAGTTTGGTGACGGTGTTGATCTCGGCCAGCACCGTATCAGCCATGGCGCGCAATTCACGGCCGGCCAGCGCCACGAGCTCGTCGGTAGAGCCGGTGCGCTGTGGCGCCGCTTCCAGCCGATAGCCATTAATGTCGATATTCTGCCGTGACTGGCTGAGAAGCGTCAGATCCGGCAGCGCCCGGTGCACGTGGACGCCAATGGCGGCAAGATAAGCCGGCTGCCACATGAGGTTGGTCCAGAGCCGCACCGAATAGAAGGGCTGGCCGGCATGGGGATAGGTTTCCTCGAGCCGTGCGTAGAGCGTGCGCAGGAAATCTTCATTGTCGAGCCCGGTCCGATGCCAGCCCGGCAGATGCCCCCCCGGCGCGCCCTTGAGGAAGCCTGTGGCCTGGGCGCCCGCAGCGATAAAGCGCGTCAGCGCGACGTCTTCCTGGGCTGGAGCGAAAAGATAGTTGCGAGCCGTCACGGTTTCAATTCCCTGGGGCGAACCGGAGCTTTAGCGCAATAAACCGGACAAGAAAAGTCCGCTTCTGATGCCGGGCTTCTCCTGACGGGAGGTCGGGATTCTCCCCATGCCCCGATTCACTTAATGCCGCCTCCAGCCGGTGCAGATTTGGCGCTTACCAACTGCCTTGGAGGCCAGCAATGGTTCTGAGCCGAGCCAGATGGATCAAAGACCAACACGGCACGGCGGTTCTGGAATTTGCCATTCTGACCCCGGTGTTCTTGTTCATGCTGACCGGAATGCTGGCCTATGGCATCTATTTCGGCGCGGCCCATGCGCTTGGGCAACTGGCGGCTGACGCGGCGCGCACCGCGATCGCAGGACAGGACCAGAGCGAGCGAAACACGCTGGTTGCGGCCTTCATCGACCACAATGGCGGCGCCTACCTGCTGATCGACCCGGCGCGGCTGTCCTATGAGATCGGCGACAATCCGGATGATCCCAACCAATATGTGGTCCGGCTGCGTTATGACGCGACCGATCTGCCGATCTGGAACTTGTATCCGCCCCTGCCGCTGCCCAGTACGGAGATCGTCAATGGCGCCACCATCCGCCGGGGCGGGATATGAGCCTGAGGCGGTTTCTGCGCGATCGCTCGGGCAATATGGCGATCCTTTTTGCCCTGGGCTTTTCGGCGTCGGCCGCCATGTCCGTCATTGCCATCGATACTGCTGCGCTCTACCACGAACGGCGAGAGCTGCAGGCCGGGGTTGATCTGGCCGCCATTTACGCGGTGGCCGACGCCGCCCATGCCGGAACCCGTGCCCAGGCCGCCTTGCGTGATGCGGGGCTGCTGGACTAGGGCAGCACGGAGGGCCTGACGGTCACGACCGGCAATTACAATCCCGCCGAACCGGTCATCGGGGCGCGCTTTCAGCCGGGCAAGACACCGGCCAACGCCGTCCGCGTCAGCTTGCAGCGGCCCGGCACCTTGCACTTTTCCGCCCAGTGGCTGAACGCGCCCTCGATCGGCGCCCAGGGCATCGCCGCGGTTACCCCCGAAGTCTCGTTCTCGGTTGGCTCCCGCCTGGCGAGTCTTAATGGCGGCATCGCCAATGCCCTCCTCACAAAACTCACTGGTACCGCCGTTAACCTTTCGGTTCTCGACTACACCGCCCTCGCCGCCGCCCGCATCGATGCCTTTGCCTTTCTCGATGCGCTAGCGACGCAATTGGGCGTCACCGCTGGCAGCTATGACGACGTTCTGGCCATGGAGGCGCGAACCGGCACTATCGCTGCCGCCCTTGCAACCGTGGTCACCGGCGCAACGCGCACCGCGCTTCAGCCGCTGGCACATGCGGGACAAGGCAACACGGTGCCGCTGCGCCAGCTCTTTTCGCTGGGTGCACTGGGCAAGCTTCAGCTTGGAAGCGAAGGCGCCATGGCGGGCCTCTCGCTCTCGGCCATGGAAGTGCTCTCGGCCGCGGCGGCGCTGGCGGACGGAGACCGCCAGGCGTCGCTATCGCTCGGCGCGAACCTGCCGGGCTTGCTCAGCCTCGGCCTTGATCTAGTTATTGGCGACCCGCCGCAGGGCAGGGGATGGTTTGCCATCGGCCCGGTGGGTTCCGTTCTTCGCACCGCGCAGGTGCGTCTTCGTCTTAAGGCGAAGCTCCTGGGCGGACCGGTCCTGCTTGGTGCCGGTGTCAACCTGCCGGTCTGGCTCGACCTGGCTTCGGCCGAAGCCCGCGTGGTTTCGGCAACGTGCCCAACGGAAACAAACCCCGGCAGCGCCCGTATCGAAGTTCTGCCCGGTGGCGCGACGCTGGCTCTGGGCGAACTTTCCGATACGGCCTTCCGCAATTTCGGTACGCCGCCCAATGTGACCTCGGTGCGGCTCATCGATCTCCTCCTGTTGCGCGTCACCGGTTCTGCGCGCATCGAGGCGGTGCAGAACACGCCGCTGCGGCTCGATTTTTTTGCGACCGACATCAGGCAGGGCACGGCCCGGACCGCCCGCACCCAGACCATGGTGGCCGCACTCGCTCAATCGCTGCTGTCGGGCATGAGCATCCATGTCGATGTTCTGGGCCTGGGGCTTTCTCCCAGCTCGGTCATCGCCCAGGCCGTTCGCGCCCTCGTCATGCCCCTGGCGCCTACCCTGGACGCCACCATCAATGCCGCCTTTTCGACCCTGGGGCTCGGCGTCGGCGAAGCCGATGTGCGGGTCTATGGCGTGCGCTGCCACAAGGCTGTGCTGGTCGGCTAACACAGCGCTTGACGAGCTGTTCTGGTGTGATGGATATATAGCACACTAGAGGCGAAGCTTTTATGGATGATTTTCACGCCAAAGAGCCGATCTTCGTTCAGATCCGGCAACGGCTGATCGAGATGATCCTCCGCGGCCAGGTCAACGAGGGGGATGCTCTCCCCTCCGTTCGCCAGATTGCGGGAGAACTTTCAGTCAATCCGTTAACCGTCACCAAGGCTTTCGAGGCTTTGGTCGAAATCGGCGTTGTCGAAAAACGAAGGGGTCTGGGAATGTTCGTTACCACCGGCGCGCGTCCGGCACTTCTGGCGCATGAACGCGACAAGTTCCTGCGCGAAGACTGGCCGCGCATTGCCGCCCAGATAAGGGCGCTGGAGCTCGACATTGAAACCTTGATCGACAAGGCCGCTACTGGAGACCGCAAATGACCGACATGTCACACGTCGAACCCATCGTTTCGGCCCGCGGCCTGCGCAAGAATTTTGGGCGTAAGGAAATCCTCCATGGCCTCGATTTCGATATTCCGGCTGGGCGCATCTATGGGCTGATCGGCCATAACGGCGCGGGCAAGACCACGACGCTCAATGCCATGCTCGGCCTCACGAGCTATGAAGGCACCATTCGCGTCCTCGGCGAGGATCCATTTGCCCAGCGCGCCAAGCTCATGGAAAACGTCGCCTTCATCTCCGACGTCGCGAGCCTGCCGCGCTTCCTGCGCGTCCGCGAGCTCTTCGCGCTTTTGACCAATATCCACCCCAATTTCAGCCCGGACAAGGCGCGGAGCTTCCTTGAAGGCACCGACATCAAGCCGGAAATGAAGATCAAGACCCTGTCCAAAGGCATGCTGGCGCAGCTGCACCTGGCGGTGGTCATGGCCATCGATGCCAAGCTCCTGGTGCTCGACGAGCCGACGCTCGGCCTCGACATCACCTATCGCAAGCGTTTCTACCGGCGTCTCCTAGAAGACTACATGACCGAGGAGCGAACCCTGATCATCACCACCCACCAGGTGGACGAGATCGAATTCATGCTTTCCGACATCATGTTCATTCGCGATGGCGCGCTGATCCTGCACATGCAGATGGAAACCGTCAGCGAAAAATTCAGCCAGCTGGTGATCAATGGTCCCGAGGATGCCGAGGCGGCACGCGCGCTCAACCCCGTCTACGAGGAAACGCGCTTCGGCCAGACCGTCTTTATCTATGAAGGTGCCGATCGCACCGCGCTCGAACCCCTGGGCCGCGTTTCGACACCCACCATGTCGGACCTCTTCGTCGCGCTGATGCAGCGGCCGACCGCCAATCCGGTGACCGCTCGATGAAAGCCTTTATCGCCCTCGTGCGCCGCGAATTCATCGAGCATCGGAGACCGTTTCTTTATGGTCCGCTGATCCTTGTCGCCATCGTCCTGGCGCTGACCATTCTCGCCTTCAGCGTCAACCGGCTTGATACGCGGCTCACGGGACAGCTGGCGACCGTCGTGCCGACCTGGGTCTTCGAGGCCGGCTTTGCGGGTCTCGCCGTCGGCTGGATGATGTATCTGGGCTTCGTGCTGTTCTTTTACTGCGCCGATGGCTTTGCCGCCGACAAGCGCAACAATGCCATGCTGTTCTGGAAATCCATGCCGGTCAGCGACCTCAAAGTCTTGCTAAGCAAGCTTGCCGCGGCACTGACCATCCTGCCCGGCTCGGTGTTCGGCGTTGCGCTCTTTAGCATCCTGCTGATGTTCACCGTCGCCTATATCACCACCATGGTCGGCGGGCTGGGCACCGGCGCGCTCCTGGGCAGCATCGTTTCCACCTATTTCCAGATGGCGCTGGTCTTCCTCGTCGTCCTGGTCTGCGCCCTCCTCTGGTACCTGCCGTATATGGCGCTGGTCGGCGCGCTGGGTTCGGTGGTTGGGCGTTGGGCGATCCCGCTGACCTTCCTGTTGCCAACCGTGATCTCCGCACTGGAATGGGTGACGCTGGGCGGCATGCATCCCTTCGCCACCCGCACCTGGGATTTTCTCAACTATCGTTCGCAGGTGCCGGTCTCGCTCGATTATCTCGAAAGCGTTTTCGACGGTGCGGCGCCTTGGAATTCCAGTCTCTTCCTCACCGATATGCTGCAGAAGTTCGACTGGCTGCAGGTGGGGATCGGCGCAGGCTTTGCCCTCGTCGTCATCTATATCGCCGCCGAATACCGCCGCCGCTCGGCTGCCAATTAAGCTTCGGGCCGCGCTTCCCGCGCGGCCTTTCGCCTGCTAGAGCGATGCCATGACCCTGCCCACAATTGTCAGCTTCTGGCACGGGCCACTGAGCTGGCTTGAACATTTGTCGATCAAGAGTTTTCGCCGCCACGGCCACAATGTGGCGGTCTATTCCTACGCGCCCATCGCCGACCTCCCCGCCGGCGCCGAATGGCGCGACGCCAGCCAGGTGCTGCCCGAGGACAAGTTGGTGTTCTACAAGGGCAAGGGCACACCCGGCGTTTTTTCAGACCACTTCCGCTATGCGGCGCTGCGCGCCGGGCTCGGCATCTATGCCGATCTCGACATCTACTGCCTGCGTCCCTTCGACAAACCATCAGAATTCATGATGGCCTGGGAGCGGCCTGGCTCGGTCAACGGCGCGGTTCTCCGCATCCCGAGGGATGCGCCGCTTCTTCTCGACCTGCTCTCGATTTTCGAGAATCCGCACCGCCCCCTGTTCGAGCCGCACCTTCCCCCGCTCCGTCGCTGGGAAGTTGCCATTCGCCGCCTTTTTGGAGACCGCGTCTCACCCGAGCATATGCAGTATGGGGCAACCGGCCCCATGGCGCTGACCCATTACGTGGCGGCGCATGGGCTCATCGACAGAGTTTTTCCGGCGGATACGTTTTATCCCGTCCCTTATGAGGGCATTCCGGCGCTGATGAAGAAGGGTTCGAGCCTCGACGCTGCCATTACGCCGGAAACCCTGGGCATCCACCTTTGGCGGAGCCAACTTACCGACCGCGGGCGGGCGGGGCTGCCGCTTCCCGAACCGGGTAGCGCATTGGACACTCTCTGCGCCCGGGAAGGTCTTGATCCCGCCGCGGTCTAGCGACCAAGCCGCAGCGTCTTGCGCCACCACCGTTTCCAGCGATGCCGTGCGAAACGGTAGAACAACTCGTTGGTCATGACGTGTCGGTAAAGCCTGGCAAAGGCTACCGACTGCCGCATGCCCGAAAGCACGCCCCAGGGCTTGTTCTCTCCGGTGTAGTGGAGGATCGCGGGGTCTAATCCTTCATGCGCGTGTCGTGCATCCACCGTGTTCCAGCGCCAGGGAAGTTTCAACCACTTGCCTTGAAAGATCAGGTTCAGCAAATCCTGGTCGTAATAGATGCGCGCCATGACCCCACTGGCAAAGGCCTCTTCCATCCGCCCGATGATATCGGCGTCCCGCCACTTGGCAGTGTCGATCAGCACCATGCCTGCATTGAAATAATAGTCGGCCGGATCGAACAGATCACGATTGCCCTTGAGATCCCGGCCACCGGTGATGAACGCGCCGATCGTGTCTCGGACCGCAGCGATGGCATTGCCTTGCATGTCGATGTCGAAAAGCGTTTCAATCCTGTCACGCACCAGCATGTCGCAGTCGAGATAGAGAATCCGCTCCACCTCTGGCCCGACGAGGCGGTCCAGCATCAATCTGGCGTAGACGATGTTCGACAGCCGCTTGTTTTCCGGCATGCGCTTTGCGATGTCGCGAAACATTGCGGACTGGTCGAGATCGTACCAACGCAGTTCAACGGGAAACTCATCGGCGATTGCCGCAAGGTCTGCGCGATGCTGATCGGTCAGTGTGCGGTGGCATAGGTGAAACACGAGATCGTGGCGGCGAAGCGTGAACAAACAGACCGACCGCATGGTCGCATATGCCGGCGCCCAGAAATTGTCGTCAAAGGTGAGAGCGATATGAATGGCGTTCACGTCTGATCCTTGTGCGACAGCATGCCGATAAGCGCCAGCATCAGCCCGAACAGCATCGTCTGGGTCAGGATGCCGATCATGGCATTGGTAAGCCCCATGGTGAAATAGCCCGTGGTGGCCATGAGGCCAATAAACAGCGCATCGGGACGCCTGGCGCGCAAGCCGCCAAGGAGGGGAGCGAGGACGATCAAGGCATAGCTCAACAGGCCCAACAACCCTCCGATCACGGCAAAATCCGCAATGTCGTTATGAAGATGCTGCGAAGGCGCGAAGGGATTGTCGGGCGGACCAAACGGAGCGGCCTTGGCCGGGTAGTCGATCATGCCGAAGCCGTAGACGGGTGAGGCCTTAAAGGCTCCCCAAGCTGTCTGGAGCATGAACAGGCGCTCGCTGGTCGAGCCGTCTTCGGTCGAGCCTGTGAGGACCTGCTGCGCGATGTCTGCCAGCTGGAACTTTCGACCGTTAAGATCGACGCTGACGAAAGGCGCCGCGAAGACGAGGCAGGCAAATGCAAGACCGAGGCCAAGTGCGATGGCTCGACGGGGGCGCCAAATCGCGGCGACATAGAAAACCGCGCTGACCGCCGAAAGCACGAAAAAGGCCAAAAGCGGCCCCCGCGACCCCGAAAGCAGCACAGTCGCTAGAGCAAGCACCGGGCCGAGAAGCACGATAAAGCGCCAGCGGCTGCGGCTGGAAAGGCCGAGCAGCGACAAAAAGCCGAGAGACACGGCAAGGTCCGCAAGGTGGATCGGGTTGTTGACCGAAAAACCGCCCCGCGGCATCTGCAGCACGAAAACATCGTAGCCGGCAATCAGCGTCGACGCGGTGGTGCCGATCAGCGCCAGAACGCCGATGCTAAGTGGCCACAAAAGCTGTCGCGGTGCACGGGCAACCAATCCTGCATAGGGCCCGGCCAGCCATAGCGGCGCCAGGATCAGGATGGCGGCGATATGCTCGGCGCTGGTGGCGGTGGGGATGAGCGCAAGGAGCAGCAGCAGGCCGGCGCCGTAGACCACGAGAAAATGCTTCTGCTTGGCAATGTCGCGCGCCTGCCGATCGAAGAACAGCGCAATCAGCGCCACCACCATGAGAGCGAGGCCAATGATGTTTGCCACTTCCGGAAGCGGGGTGCTGAGCACGAGACCGGCAAACAGCGCCAGGGCGGCGAGAAGACTGACGAGCTGCGGCAAGGGACCATCCTGTTATCCGTGCCGTTGTGTCGCCTCGTGCTTCGCGCGTCAACTTCCGATCAGATCGCTACTTGCAAATGATTTGCAGTCGCACTAGCTTTCGGGCAATCAGGAGTGTGACGTGGTTCGCTTTCTCTATGTTCTGGCGCTGGCACTGGTGCCGCTAGCGCTTCCCGCCCAGGCTCAAGATCGCCTCAAGGCGGTGACGAGTTTTACCATTCTGGCCGACATGGCGCGCAATGTGGCGGGTGATGCGGCCGATGTGGTGTCGATCACCAAGCCCGGCGCCGAGATTCACAATTACCAGCCGACGCCGGGCGATCTGGTGGCGGCGCAGGATGCGGATCTTATTTTGTGGAACGGGCTCAATCTCGAGCAGTGGTTCGCCCAGTTCCTCGACAACCTGCCCGATGTCCAGAGCGTCGTCCTGACCGAAGGCATCGCGCCGATCGGCATCGGGGCCGGGCCCTATGAAGGCAAGCCCAATCCGCATGCTTGGATGTCGCCGTCCGACGCGCTGATCTATGTCGAAAATATTCGCAAGGCTTTCGTTGCGGCCGATCCGGCAAACGAGGCGATCTATTCCGCCAATGCCGCGGCCTATGCCGAAGCGATCACCGCAACGGTCGAGCCGATCCGTGCATCGCTCGCGGCGATCCCCGAGGAGCGGCGTTGGCTGCTGACGTCGGAAGGGGCTTTCGCTTATCTGGCGCGCGATTTCGGGCTCAAGGAGCTTTACCTCTGGCCCATCAATTCGGACCAGCAGGGCTCGCCGCGGCAGGTGCGCGAGGTGATCGATGCCGTGCGGGCCAATGCGATACCGGTGATCTTTTCGGAATCCACCATTTCGTCCCGGCCGGCCGAGCAGGTGGCGCGAGAAACCGGCATTGTCTATGGCGGGGTGCTCTATGTGGATTCGCTCTCCGAGCCGGATGGTCCGGTGCCCACCTATCTCGACCTTTTGCGCGTTACCACCTCGACCATTCTCGCAGGCCTTACTCCATGACCCAAGGCATTGTCGTCAACGACATCACCGTGGCCTATCGCAATGGCACGCTGGCGCTCAAGCACGCGACCTTCTCCTCGCCCCGCGGCTCGATCACGGCGCTGGTCGGGGTCAACGGGGCCGGCAAGTCGACGATCTTCAAGGCCATCATGGGCTTTGTGTCGCTGGTCAATGGCAGCATCACCATTCTTGGTGAGGAGGGCCGCAAGGCGCAGCGCAAGAACCTCGTCGCCTATGTGCCGCAATCGGAAGAAGTCGACTGGAATTTCCCGGTCCTCGTCGAAGACGTGGTGATGATGGGGCGCTTTGGCCACATGAACATGCTGCGCATTCCACGCCCGCTCGATCGCGAAAAGGTTGCGTCGGCGCTGGCGCGGGTCAACATGACCGATTTCGCCAAGCGCCAGATCGGCGAGCTTTCGGGCGGGCAGAAGAAGCGCGTGTTCCTTGCGCGGGCGCTTGCGCAGGAGGGCGAGGTCATCCTGCTCGACGAGCCGTTCACCGGCGTCGATGTACAGACCGAGGACGCCATTATCGCCCTGCTGCGCGACCTGCGCGACGAGGGCAAGGTGATCCTGGTATCGACCCATAATCTGGGCTCGGTGCCCGAGTTCTGCGACCGCACGGTTCTGGTCAAAGGCACGGTGCTCGCCTATGGGCCGACCGAGGAAGTGTTCACCCGCGAAAAGCTCGAGGAAGCTTTTGGCGGCGTCTTGCGCCACTTCGTCCTGTCTGGCGCGGGCCTTCACGACGATGACGATCCACGGCACCTGTCGGTTCTTACAGACGACGAGCGGCCGCTGGTGTTTTATGGCGAGAAGGGCCGCGAGGCGCAGCAGAACCGGCGGCCGGACGCGCCATGATCGACACCCTGATCGAGCCATTCGGCTACCACTACATGGTCAATGCCATGTGGGTTTCGGCCCTGGTGGGGGGCGTCTGCGCCTTCCTTTCGGCTTATCTCATGCTCAAGGGCTGGTCGCTGATCGGCGATGCTCTGAGCCATTCGATCGTGCCCGGCGTCGCCGGCGCCTATATGCTGGGCCTGCCGTTTTCGATCGGCGCATTTTTGTCCGGCGGCATGGCGGCTGCGGCGATGTTATTTCTGAGCCAGCGCACCAAGCTCAAGGAAGATGCGGTGATCGGGCTGATCTTCACCGGCTTTTTCGGGCTGGGGCTCTTCATGGTCTCGATCTCGCCGACGCCGGTGGATGTTCAGTCGATCGTTCTGGGGAACATCCTGGCCATCACGCCCGGCGAAACCATCCAGCTGGTGATCATTTCCGTGGTGACGCTCCTTGTCATGGCCTTGATCTGGAAGGATCTTATGGTCACCTTCTTCGATGAGAGCCATGCCCGATCCATCGGCATTCGCACCCAGCTGTTGCGGATCATCTTCTTCACCCTGCTCAGCGCCGCGACGGTTGCGGCGATGCAGACGGTGGGGGCGTTTCTCGTCATCGCCATGGTGATCACGCCGGGCGCGACCGCTTATCTTCTAGCCGACCGCTTCTCACGCGTGATTGTAATCGCCGTTTTTGCCGGGACGGCGACATCCTTTGTCGGCGCTTATGTCAGCTATTTTCTCGATGGTGCGACAGGCGGGATAATCGTGCTGCTACAGACGCTGGTTTTCCTTGCAGCCTTCGTCTTCGCCCCCAAGCACGGCATGCTCGCCGCCCGGCGCCGCATCCGAAAGGAAGCAGCATGATCCCGTGGTACGAAATGGCGCTCTGGCCCTTCAGCTTCCCGTTCATGGTGCAGGCCATGATCATCGCCGTGCTGGTGGCGGTGCCAACGGCGATGTTGTCCTGCTTCCTCGTGCTCAAGGGCTGGTCGCTGATGGGCGACGCCATCTCCCATGCCGTGCTGCCCGGCGTGGTGCTGGCCTATATCGTCGGCCTGCCGCTCGGCATCGGCGCCTTCGTCGCGGGGATGGTTTGTGCGCTTTCCGTCGGGTTCCTTAAGGAGAACAGCCGCATCAAGGAAGATACGGTGATGGGCGTTGTGTTTGCCGGGCTCTTCGGCCTCGGCATTGTCCTTTACACCGCGATTGAAACCGATGTGCATCTCGACCATATTCTTTTCGGCAACATGCTGGGCGTCGGTGCCTCGGACCTGATCACGGCCGGCATCATTGCTCTCGTCGTGGTCGCCCTGCTCGGCGCCAAGTGGCGCGACCTCATGCTCTTCATCTTCGATCCGCAGCAGGCCGGCGCCATCGGCCTGCCGACGCAGCTCCTGCATTACGGCCTCCTGGCGATGATCTCGCTGGCCGTGGTGGGTGCGCTGCAGGCCGTGGGGATCGTGCTGGTGATCGCCCTGCTGATCGCCCCCGGTTCCATTGCCTTTCTCCTAACCAAGCGCTTTGGCGTCATGCTGTGGCTGGCAATTGCCGTGTCGGTGGTGTGCAGTCTCGTCGGGGTTTATCTCAGCTTTTTCCTCGATAGCGCCCCGGCGCCGACCATCGTCTTGCTGATGAGCCTCTGCTTCGTCGCTGCTTTCATCGCTTCGCAGAAGAAGACTACGTCCGTCGCTTAGCCTGGATGCCAGGCTCCCCTCCCCCTTGAGGGGAGGGGTGGGGGTGGGGGTCCGGCAGTGATAAACCGCACCACCCCCACCCTCGGTCCCTCCCCTCAAGGGGGAGGGAGGCGCATGAGCCGAGCCTTCTATCCCCTTTATCCCCGCGGGGTGAGGCGGCGCCAAACTGGGCCCCAGTGAAAACCGGAGCCTATCATGGACAAGACAGCACGCCTCGACCTGCCCTTCATCATGGCAGGTCAGGCTCTCAAGCACATCACCCACAATGACGCCTTGCAGCGCCTTGATGCCCTGGTGCAGCCTCTCGTCGAAAGCTGCCTCGAGACAATGCCGCCGGCGACGCCACTTCCGGGCGAGAGCTATATCGTGCCCTCCGGCGCAGGTGGTGTCTGGGCCGGACACACAGACGAAATCGCGGCCTTCCAGTCGGGTGCCTGGACTTTCTACGATCCGGCCGAGGGCTGGCAGGTCTATGATCGCGAGAAGAGCGCTTTGCTGGTTTATTCGGGCACTGCCTGGACCGCCGTGGCGGCCATTGGCAGCGGGTTGCCGCAATTGGGCGTTAACACCAGTGCCGATCCGACGAACCGGCTGGCCGTTGCCTCGGAAGCAACGCTTCTGACCCATGCCGGGGCGGGCCACCAGCTCAAGCTCAACAAGGCTTCTGCTTCCGACACGGCGAGCCTTCTCTTCCAGTCCAATTGGTCGGGTCGCGCCGAGATGGGGCTGATGGGCGATAATCATTGGCGCATCAAGGTCAGCGCCGATGGCGCGAGCTGGACCGATGCGATCCGCGTCGATGCCGCTTCCAGCGCCATCAGCATTGGCGGCGTGTTGCGCCCGGCCAGCGACAATGCCCAAAGCCTGGGCAGCAGCAGCGCCCGCTGGTCCGCCGTGTGGTCGGCCACGGGTACGATCCAGACCTCGGATCGGCGCAGCAAGACCGCGATCGCGCCCACCGATCTGGGTCTTGCCTTCATCGAAGCGCTGGAGCCGGTGCGCTTTCACTGGCAGGAAGATGACGGCCGCACCCATTACGGTTTTCTGGCCCAGGAGGTCGCCGCGGCGGTGACGAGCTGCGGCGTGCGCGATTTCGGCGGCCATGTGCTGAGCGACAAGGAGGATGTCGATAGCCTTCAGGCACTGCGCTACGATCAGTTCATCGCCCCGCTGGTTGCGGCGGTGCAGGAGCTTGCGGCTCGGCTGCGTGCTCTTGAAGCGAAGGAGGCCTGACTTTCTCGATGGCGGGTGTCGGAGTAGGCTCTTCTTGTTCGTCTCGAGGGTGAACCGAGCAACAGGAGACCAGAATGACCTATGTCCAGGGTTTTATCGCCGCCGTGCCCGCCGCCAACAAGGAGGCCTATATGGCCCACGCCAAGGAAGCCTCCGAATACTTCCTCAAATGGGGAGCAACGCGCTGCGTCGAGAACTGGGGTGACGATGTGCCCAAGGGCGAACTCACCGACTTCCAGCGCTCGGTGCTGGCCAAGGACGACGAGGTGATCGTCTTTTCCTGGGTGGAATATCCCGACAAGGCGACCTGCGACGCCGCCAGCGAAAAGATGATGAACGATCCTGGCATGGCCAACATGCAGATGCCGTTCGATGGCGCGCGCATGATCTATGGTGGGTTTCAGACGATTTTTGATGTGGGGAATAAATAGACCCCCACCCGGCCTCCTCCGTAGGGCGGGGGAGGAGTACCATCGTGCCTGTGGCACGGTCGGGGGCTAACTCGATGAAGCCCCTCCCCCCTTCTTAAGGGGAGGTGGGGTGGGGGTGCCGGTGCCCTTATCGCGGAGCCCGCTTGGCCAGGATTCGCTGCAGCGTCCGCCGGTGCATGTTCAACCGCCGGGCGGTTTCCGAGACGTTGCGGTCGCACAGTTCATAGACGCGCTGGATGTGTTCCCAGCGCACCCGGTCGGCCGACATCGGGTTTTCGGGCGGCTCGGGCTTGTCTTCGCCGGTGGCGAGGAGGGCGTTGATGACGTCGTCGGCGTCAGCGGGCTTGCTGAGATAATCCATGGCGCCGAGCTTCACCGCCGTGACGGCGGTGGCAATATTGCCATAACCCGTCAGCACCACGGCGCGCGCGTCCGGGCGCTTTTGGTGGAGGGCCGACACCACGTCGAGACCATTGCCATCCTCGAGGCGGAGGTCGACCACGGCGAAGGCGGGAGGCTTTTCCGCGACGGCGGCGAGGCCATCGGCGACGCTGCCGGCGATGCGCACGTCAAAGCCACGGCGGGCCATGGCGCGCTCGAGGCGCTGGAGGAAGGCGGCGTCGTCGTCGACGAGCAGAAGGCTCGGATCGCCTGCCAAAAGTTGTTCGATCGTTTCCATGCCTCTCACATAGGCGCTCCGGGGCCTTTCGTCAAAACTCAGCTGGGTGAACGATCCGTCAAATCTTGGCGCTGCCAGCGAATACTCACCCGGGCATGATGAGCGCCTTCTGCATTGTCGAAGGTGAGGCGTGCACCGGTGCGCTCGAGCAGGGTCTTGGCAATGAAGATGCCGAGGCCGAGACCTCCCGGCTGATGCGCATCGCTCCCGGAAGGATCGCGTGGCCGGCTGGTGAGATAAGGCTCGCCCAGCCGGGCGATCAGCTCTGGGGCAAAGCCGGGACCGTCATCGGTGATGCGCACGGTGATCGAGGCCAGGTCCCAGGCACTTTCGATGCGGACTGTTTGCCGGGCGTAGTCGCTGGCGTTCTCGATGAGATTGCCGAGCCCGTAAAGCAGCCCGACGCTGCGCGGAAAGATTGGGTCGGGTCCGGTGGCGTTTTCGGAATAAAAGAGGATGACCTTGCCGCGCCCTTCATGGGGAGCAGCGACCTCGTCGAGGATGTCGGTGAGCGGCGCCTGGGCGAAAAGATCGGCCGGTTCGCTGCCGAGGTTGCGCAGCTTGGCAAGGATCGCCCGGCAGCGCGCCGACTGCGCGATGATGAGCTCGACATCTTCGGCGAGCTGGCTGCCGCTTTCCACTTCGGCGCGCATTTCCTTGGCGGCGAGGGCAATGGTGGAGAGCGGCGTTCCCAGTTCGTGAGCTGCGGCGGCGGCGAGGCCATCGAGCGCCGACAATTGTTCGCGGCGGGAAAGGGCCAGCTCGGTGGCGGCCAGCGCATCGGCGATCTGGCGCGCATCATGGGCGACGCGATTGGTGTAGGCGGACACAAAGACCACGCCGCAGATGATCGAGACCCAGATGCCGATCACATAAATGCGGTTGAAGGTGATGGTCTGCACCGGGTCCCAGGGCAGGGGCAGGTGCACGACGGAAATAATGGTGGCGATCACGGCGGCGACGCCGGCGATGACCCAGGTCTGGCGCGAGGGCAGGGTGGTGGCCGAAACCGAAACCGGCGCCAGGAGCAAAAGGGCGAAGGGGTTTTCGAGGCCACCGGTCAGCGCCAGAAGGCCGCCGAGCTGGCATAGGTCGAACACCAGCTGCAGCGCCGCGACGCGCGACGATAGGCGGAAATGAGCGCCATAGCGCAGGACGAGGCCGATATTGAGCGCGGCGGACAGCCCGATCAGGGTGAGGCAGGGCAGGAGCGGCAGCGGGAAGCCCAAGCCCCAGGTGACGAACAGGACGCCGATGGTTTGCCCCGCGACGGCCAGCCAGCGCAGCACGACCAGGGTTTGGAGCCGCATCGGCCGCCAGCCGGTCGGGAACAGTGCGGATATGGCGGTTTGCTCGGTCATCGGGGGCTCACAAGGCGGCGCATGGGACGCGCGGCCAAAAATTCAAGTTCAAAAAAACGACAGGCACATTCTTGATCCCGACTCTTGCGGGACCACGTTAGGACCATCGTGACTGGGAGTTTGAACGATATGAACACTGCACTGATTAAACCGCAATGGTCTCCCCTGACCATTACCCTCATGGTTATCGGCTTCATCGTCTTCTGGCCTTTGGGCCTCGCGGTGCTCGGCTACATCCTTTGGGGTGAAAAGTTCGGCGGCTCTGCCGAGCAGGCTCAACGCTACTGGAACAAGGGATGCTCTTTCGTGCGCAGCAATACCAAGAATACCGGCTTTGGCCGCCCGAACTTTGCCACCTCTTCGGGCAATGCCGCCTTTGACGAATATCGCGCCGAACAGCTCAAGCGCCTCGAAGAAGAACGCGCCCGCCTCGACGCCGAGATCGACGCCTTCCACGAATACATGGCCAACCTCAACAAGGCTAAGGATCGCGAAGAATTCGACCGCTTCATGAACGACCGCCGCGGCAATCGCCAGGGCTATGGCGACAGCAACACCTCACAGGATAACTGGGGCAACAACAACGGCTAAGCCCCGTTGGCCTCAGACGACCTCCTTTCCTGACAACGACTGGCGCCCCGCAAGGGGCGCTTTTTTTTGGTGTACCGAGCGACCCCCACCCCCCTCCCCCGTAGGGCGGGGGAGGAGTTCGGCCGGTGCGCGTTGGTTGGATCGGAACTCGATGCGGCTCCTCCCCCGTCTTCCGGGGGAGGCGGGGTGGGGGCCAATGCCGCAAACTCTACACCCACAGGTTATCTCGCCTGGGTTACACTCTGCGTCTACGATTCTTCGGTCGCCAATGTTCTCCTTTCTCCGCCAGCGCAGCGCGCCGCCTTCGGTGACGCATCTCGACCTCGATGGGGTTTCGACCGCCGTAGCCGTGCGCACCAGCAAGCGCGCCAAGAGCTTTCGGCTGTCCATTCCCGCCACCGGGCCGTTGCTGACCATTCCGGAAAGGGCGCGCTGGGCCGATGCCGAGGCGTTTCTCCAGCGTCACAGTCATTGGCTGGCAGCGCGGCTGCCGCGGACGGCCGGGGCGCAGCGGCTGGGGGCGGGGGTCGAGCTGCCACTGCGCGGCGTGCCGCATCAAGTCGTGTCCACCGGCGCCTTGCGTGGGCGGGTGGAAGTGGTCGATGGCGAGATCCTCGTGCCCGGCGCATCCGAACACCAGCCGCGGCGGCTTTACGACTGGCTGAAGCGTCAAGCGCTGGACGACCTCGTGCGGCAAAGCCAGATCCATGCCGACCGGCTGGGTGTCGAAGTGAGGCAGGTGCGGCTGCGCAGCCAGTCAAGCCGCTGGGGATCGTGCTCGTCGACCGGCAACATCAATTACAATTGGCGGCTGATCCTCGCGCCGCCGCATGTGCTTGATTATGTGGCGGCGCATGAAGTGGCCCATCTCGTCGAGATGAACCACTCGGCCGCCTTCTGGGCGACGGTCACCCGGACCCTGCCGGACATGGAAGGCGGCCGGGCCTGGCTCAAGGCGCATGGACGCGAGCTGATGAGCTGGCAGGCGCCCGGCAGCGACGGTTGAAACGAAAAGCCCCGGAACGGTGTCCGGGGCTATGCTTTAGTTGCCGAAGATCATGTCCATCAGCGTGCGTTGCTGTTGCGGCGCGTCGTAGACCACCTGCGGCTGCTGTTGTTGCACCTCGGCGGGCGGCGCGAACTGCTGTGGCTGGGCCTGTTGGAAGCCCTGCTGCGCTGGCGCGCTCGGCACCCAGACCTGCTGGCCGGTCGCCGGATCGGTGACCAGCGTCATCGGCAGGCCGGTATCTGGGTCGATCGGCGTTGCCGTGGTCGGCGCCTGCAGCGGGAAGCCGGTGACCGGATCGATGGCCTGGCCGTTGGCATCATAGGTCACCTGCTGCGTCTGACCAGACGTATCGAGCGGCATGCCGGTCTGCGGATCGATCTGCTGGACCGGCAGGCCGGTGGCGGGATCGATCTGCTGGATCGGCAGCCCGGTGGCCGGGTCGATCTGCTGGGTCTGCACCGGTGCGGCGGCACTCTGCAGCGGCTGCATGCCCTGCATGGGGAGACCCGTAGCCGGATCGATGGCCACGACCTGGCCGGTGGCCGGATCGACCTGCGTCTGCACCGGCTGGCCGGTACCGCCATCGACATATTGCACCTGCGGCTGACCGGTGGCGGGGTCGATGATGGGCAGGCCCGTTGCCGGGTCGACCATCTGCTGGGCCACGAGCTGGCCGGAATAGGACCCACCAGGGATCGGCGTCGGTTCGCGACCGGCCAGGGCCTTGGTCATGAAGTCCGACCAGATCGCCGCGGGGACGTTGCCGCCCGAAAGCGAAGTGCCCTTGTTATCGTCATTGCCGAGCCAGACGCCGGTGACCATGGCCGAGGTATAGCCGACGAAAAGGGCGTCGCGCGATTCCTGCGACGTGCCGGTCTTGCCGCCCATTTCCCAGGCGCCGATGCGGGCGCCCTTGCCGGTACCGACTTCGACGGCGGTCTCAAGCATGTCGTTCATTTCGGCAAGGATGTTGGGATCGATGACGCGGCCGGGGCCGGCATCGGAGCTTTCGTAGAGCACCTTGCCTTCGACATCGCTGATCTTGGTGATGACATTGGGAATGACCCCCATGCCGCCATTGGCGAAAGGCGCATAGGCGGAGGTGAGCTCGAGGAGATTCACTTCCTGCGTGCCGAGCGCGATCGACGGAACCGGCGTCAGCGAAGAGGAAATGCCCATGCGCATGGCCACTTCGATCACCTTTTCCGGGGTGACGTCGATGGCAAGACGCCCGGCAATGGTATTGAGCGAATAGGCCAGGCCCTGGCGCAGCGTCACTGTGCCGGCATATTTGCCATTGGCATTGCGCGGGCTCCAGCCATTGTATTCGAACTGCGCGTCCTCGGCCAGGGTATCGGGCGTATAGCCCTTTTCCATGGCGGCCATGTAGACGAAGGGCTTGAAGGTCGAGCCCGGCTGGCGCTTGGCAGTGACGGCGCGGTTATACTGGCTGGCCTGGTAATCGACACCGCCAACCATGGCACGCACCGTGCCATTGACGTCCATGGAAACGAGCGCGCCCTGGGTAAAGCCGCGCTTGGGGCCTTCGGTGGCGACCGCTTCGCGGACAATGAACTCGGCGTCCTTTTGCAGCTTGTAGTCGATCGTGGTCTGGACGATCACGTCCGAGCCGATTTCCCCGATATAGGAGGTCATTAGCGACTCGACCCAGTCGGCCACGTAGGATTCCGAGCCAGCGATGACGGTGCGCACTTCCTGATCGGGATCGATGCGGGCGGCGTCGGCTTCTTCGCGGGTGATATAGCCTTCCTGCGCCATAGCATTGAGCACGAGGCGCTGGCGCTCCTTGGCGCGCTCCGGATTGGCCTTGGGATTGTAGGCCGAGGGCGCGGGCAGGATGCCGACCAGCATGGCGGCCTGGCCTAGCGACAGGTTGCGCGCGGAAACGCCGAAATAGGTCTGCGCCGCCGCTTCGATGCCGGTGGCGCCCGAACCGAAATAAACGCGGTTCATGTAGAGTTCGAGGATCTCTTCCTTGGTGAAATTCTGCTCGAGCCAGACGGCAAGAATGGCTTCCTGCACCTTGCGGCCCAGGGTCTGGTCGGGGGTGAGGAAGAGGTTCTTGGCAACCTGCTGCGTCAGCGTCGAGGCGCCGCGCGTCACTTCACGCGCCTGAACCGATTCCACGGCAACCGCCAGAAGGCCGATCGGGTCGACGCCGAAATGGCTCATGAAGCGCCGGTCTTCCGAGGCGATAAAGGCGGCCGGCACGAAGTGCGGCAGCTCGCGGAAGGTCACGGCTTCGCCGCCGGTCTGTCCGCGATTGGAGAGGAGGCTGCCGTCAGCGGCGAGAATGCGGATATTGGGCGGACGCTCGGGAATGGCCCAGGTGTTGGAAGCCGGAAGCTGCGCGCCGTAGTAAACGATGACGCCGATCACGGCGAGGCCGCCCCAAAGGCAGGCAACAAAGCCCCACCAGAGCACACCCATAAGGAAACCGCCGCCGCGCTTCTTCTTGCGCGGACGCGCCGTTTCAGCCCGGCCGCGGCGCGGTGGCCTTCCCTTGCCCTTGGGCGGCTTGCCCCCGCCGCCACCCTTGCCGCCGGTGCTGACGCGGTCATCGACCGAAAAACCGACCGAATGACCCATAGCCGACGAACCGATGGTCGGCTCGACGCGTTCACCCTTGGCCTTAGCACGCGTCTGCGGCTTGGCCTGGCGGGCGGCTGGTCTACCTACGCGGTCATCGGCCGAAATGCGGAAATCCATTGGGGCAAACCTGTCGAAAAACGGGGCACGCTGCTTCATAATCCTGTTCGCCCCTGAGGCAAACAGATGGCTTTTGCTCGGGGACTGTGTCGCGCCAGTTCAGCTGTCGCATCTCCCGCCGCATCCAGCAGCTCATGGGACGCTTCTCCGGGATGATTGTGGCCGGTTTATGAGGGGTTTTGCGGCACTGAGGCGGTTGTGACCGCCCTGCAACAGAGGGTCTGGCGCCTTGCTGGGGTCGCAATTGCAAAGCCAAGAAGAGCCATGCGCTTTGTCTTGATCCTCGTTGTTTCCCTGCTCTCCCTGACACCGGCTCGTGCGGACGTCATTGATGACGCGCTTAACGCTGCCGCGTCCTATCTTGCTGCTGCGTCCCCGCAAATGGCTGCCGACGAATTCGGCGTCGATGTGTCCGCTTACCGGGACGCACTGACCTTGGGCAGCTTCACGTCGCGGCACTGGGGGCAAAGCCTTGCCGTCGATGTCCGGCGTAGCGGCGACGGCGGCGACTGCGCGCGCTTTGCCGCCTTTGTGACGTCGCCGCCGCAAAACGGCGCCATTACCCTCAGCCTCTGCCCGCAATTCTTGAACAGCGGCACGTCCGGGCTTCGCACGCTGACTATTCTGCACGAGATGGTGCATGTGGTCGCCGGCCCGAACGAGTGCCGGGCCATGGCCTTTGCGGCGCGCGTGGAGTTTTTGGCGACGGGCGGCTTTACCCCGGTTGATCGGTATTGGCAGGCGAATGGGTGCGGGGGATCGGGGTTTAAGCTTCCGCAGTAGTGCGTGAACCCTCATGGTGAGGTGCGGAGCGACAGCGCAGCCTCGAACCACGAGGGTGGGCAAGCCAGGGGTCGTGCCACGCCCTCGCCCTTCGAGGCTTCGCTACGCTGCGCACCTCAGGATGAGGGCTACTGTTGGTATTGGTTTCGCTACCGCCAGCCGAGCGCCGGTGCCACGAGTGTCAAAATATTTTCGATGACATGGGCGTTGTAGTCGACGCCCAGCTGGTTGGGGACGGTCAGCAGGAGCGTGTCGGCTTCGGCGATGGCTTCGTCCTTGCGCAGCTCTTCGATGAGCTTGTCCGGCTCGGCGGTGTAGCCGCGGCCGAAGACGGCGCGCTTTTCCGGCTCGATATAGCCGAATTGATCTTCTTCCGGGCGGCCGGAGCCGAAATACATCCGGTCCTCGTCGGAAACGAGCGCGAAGATCGAGCGGCTGACCGAAACGCGCGGTTCGTGGGCGTGGCCGGCGTCCTTCCAGGCGGCGCGATAGGCCCGGATCTGTTCAGCCTGCTGGATGTGAAACGGCTTGCCTGATTCATCGAATTTGAGTGTCGAGGACTGCAGGTGCATGCCCATCTTGGCAGCCCAGATGGCCGTGGCGTCGCTCGCAGCGCCCCACCAGATGCGGTCGCGAAGGCCCGGGGCATGGGGCTCGAGCCGCAGCATGCCGGGCGGGTTGGGGAACATGGGGCGCGGATTGGGCTGGGCAAAGCCATTGCCCTTAATGACTTCAAGGAACACTTCGGCATGTTGGCGCGCCATGTCCTGGTCGGTCTTGCCCTCTTCAGGGGCAAAACCGAAATAGCGCCAGCCGTCGATCACCTGTTCCGGAGAGCCGCGGGAAATGCCCAGCTGCAGGCGGCCACCGGCGATCAGGTCGGCGGCGCCGGCGTCTTCGGCCATGTAGAGCGGGTTTTCGTAGCGCATGTCGATGACCGCCGTGCCGAGCTCGATGGTCTTGGTCTTGGCGCCTGCGGCAGCCAGGAGTGGGAACGGCGAGGCAAGCTGGCGGGCAAAGTGGTGCACGCGGAAATAGGCGCCATCGGCACCCAGTTCCTCGGCGGCTACCGCAAGGTCGATCGATTGCAGCAATGCATCACCGGCAGAACGCGTGCCGGACTGGGGCGAGGGGCTCCAGTGTCCAAAGCTCAAAAAGCCGATCTTCTTCATGGCGTGCCTCGCTCGTTGATATCAGCTCTAGGTATGTCGTGCAGGGGACACGAAAAAGCCAGCCCGCCGGAACGGACTGGCTGCAATAGCTGAACGACGTAGTGCCTAGACGTCCAGATTGGAGACGTTGAGCGCGTTGTCCTGGATGAAGTCACGGCGCGGCTCGACGAGGTCACCCATCAGCGCGGTAAAAATCTGGTCGGCTTCGTCGGTCTGGCCCATTTCGACACGCAGCAGCGTGCGCGCATTGGGGTCGAGCGTTGTTTCCCAGAGCTGCTCGGCATTCATTTCGCCGAGGCCTTTATAGCGCTGCAGCGAAACGCCCTTGCGGCCGGCATCGGTCACGGCCTTGAAAAGGCTCGTGGGTCCGAAAACCGGCGTCGTGTCGCCCTTGCGGGTAAGGGTCGGCACGCCGCCATAGATTTCGTCGAGCCGGTCGGCCAGCTGGCGGAGCTTGCGCGCATCGGCGCTCTGCAACAGGCCCTTGTCGAGCAGGTGCCGCTCTGCCACGCCGCGGACGGTGCGCGAAAAGGCCAGTTCGTCGGCATCGGTGATTTCGCCGGTCCAGCCGCGTTCCCATTCGTCGGAAATGCGGTCGAGCCGGTTGCCGACGCGGGTCAGCACTTCGCCCATGCGCTCGGCATCGGCAAGGCCATCCGGATCGAGCCCGCCGACAATGGCGGCCTGTTCGACGAGGTTGCGATTGTAGCGCGTGTTGAGATTGTCAATGGCGGCGACGATGCCGCGCGCCTGCTGCAGCACGGCGCGAAGATCGTGCCCGGCCAGCTGGTGGCCGTCGCGCGTTGTGAAGACGGCGTCCTCAAGCCCGGCATCGATCAGATAGTCGGTGAGCGCATCTTCGTCCTTGAGATACTGCTCGGAGCGGCCGCGCGTGGCTTTGTAGAGCGGCGGCTGGGCGATGTAGATATGGCCCCGCTCGATCAGCTCGCGCGTCTGGCGGTAGAAGAAGGTGAGGAGGAGCGTGCGGATGTGGGCGCCGTCGACATCGGCGTCCGTCATGATGATGATCTTGTGGTAGCGCAGCTTGTCGGGGTTGAACTCCTCGCGGCCAATGCCGGTGCCGAGCGCGGTGATCAGCGTGCCGACCTGATCGGACGAGATCATGCGGTCGAAGCGGGCGCGTTCCACATTGAGAATCTTGCCGCGCAGCGGCAGCACGGCTTGGTTAGAACGGTCGCGGCCCTGTTTGGCGGAGCCACCGGCAGAGTCGCCCTCGACGATGAAGATTTCCGACTTGGCGGGGTCGCGTTCCTGGCAATCGGCAAGCTTGCCGGGCAGGGACGAGATTTCGAGCGCCCCCTTGCGGCGGGTGAGCTCACGCGCCTTGCGCGCGGCTTCGCGGGCTGCAGCGGCTTCCGCCACCTTGCCGACAATGGTCTTGGCTTCGTTGGGATGCTCTTCAAACCACTGGCCGAGCTTCTCGTTGACGATATTTTCCACAACGGGGCGGACTTCGGAAGAAACCAGCTTGTCCTTGGTCTGGCTGGAAAATTTGGGATCCGGCACCTTGACCGACAGCACGCAGGTGAGGCCTTCGCGCGTGTCGTCGCCGGTGAGCTCGACCTTTTCCTTTTTCGCAATGCCGGAAGAATTGGCATAGCCCACGACCTGGCGCGTCAGCGCGCCGCGAAGGCCTGCCAAGTGCGTGCCGCCATCGCGCTGCGGGATGTTGTTGGTAAAGCAAAGGACGTTTTCGTGGTAGCTGTCGTTCCACTGCAACGCCACCTCGACGGTGATGCCGTCCTTTTCCGAGATCATGGTGATCGGACGTTCGACCACCGGCGCTTTGGACTTGTCGAGGTAGTTGACGAAGGCTTCCAGGCCGCCCTCATAGAACAGCTCGACATGCACCGGCTCGGGATGGCGCAGGTCATTGAGGAGGATGCGAACGCCGGAATTAAGGAAGGCGAGCTCGCGCAACCGGTGTTCCAGCGTCTTAAAGTCAAACTCCACCATGGTGAAGGTTTCGGCCGAAGGGAAGAAGGTGATCTCGGAGCCGCTGCGGCCTTCATAGGTGCCGGGCTTCTTGTCCTCGACATAGCTGCCGATTTCCTTAAGCGGCGCATCGGCGTCGCCATGTGTAAAGCTCATCTCGAAAATCTTGCCGCCGCGGCGGATGTTGAGCTTGAGCCATTGGCTGAGGGCGTTGACGACCGACACGCCCACGCCATGGAGGCCGCCGGAGACCTTATAGGAATTCTGGTCGAACTTACCGCCGGCATGGAGCTGGGTCATGATGACCTCGGCTGCCGAAACGCCTTCTTCCTTGTGGATATCGGTGGGGATGCCGCGGCCATTGTCGTTGACCGACACCGAGCCATCGGGATTAAGCGTCACCGTCACGAGGTCAGCATGGCCTGCCAGCGCCTCGTCTATGGCGTTGTCGACCACCTCATAGACCATGTGGTGGAGGCCTGAACCATCATCCGTGTCCCCGATATACATGCCGGGGCGCTTGCGCACGGCGTCGAGGCCCTTGAGCACCTTGATGCTGTCGGCGCCATATTCGTTGGGGGCGGGATTTTGGCTCTCGGTCATGGGGTCCGAATCAGTCGTTTTCACGTCAAGTTTGTTCTAGCGGAATGGGGCTCAAACCCCAAGGAATTTGCCCGTTTGCGGGCTTTTCGCAGGGGATTACCCGAGCCGCCCGTCCCGCACCGGAATGCGCTGCGCCCGATCCTCCAGCGCCTCGAACAGCACCGCGTCGGTGCCGGTCAGAAAACACTGCGTCTCGAGCCCGTCCAAAGCCGAAAACAGCGCCCGGCGCCGATCGGGATCGAGGTGGGCAGCAATCTCGTCGAGAAGAAGGAAGGGCACGATGCCTGTCCGCAAACGCACCAGGCGGGCATGGGCGAGGATCAGGCCGATCAGCAGCGCCTTCTGCTCGCCGGTCGAGCCCAAAGCCGCCGGCATGCGCTTTTGCGCGTGCATGACCTCGAGGTCCACCCGGTGTGGTCCTGATGTGGTGCGTCCGGCCGCTCGATCAAGGGGGCGCAGCGCATGCCAGCGCTGCGCCAGGAGGGTTTCGAGCGCTGCGGACGTTTCGGGCACGGCCCCGGTGTCGAATAGCGGCGTCAGCGCCAATTCGGCGGCGGGGAAAGAGCCGTCGTCGAGGCTTTCGGACACCAGCGCCTGAAGGTGCTGGAGGCTATCGGTGCGGTTGAGGTGGATCGAGGCGCCAAGCTCGGCCATCTGTGTCTCGACGGCGCTGAGCCAGCGCGGATCGCCTTCTTCTTCAAGGAGCCTATTGCGCTGCCGCATGAGCTTTTCGAAGTCACCGACTGCCGCGGAATGGGACGGAATAAGCGTCGTTACCAGCCGGTCGAGGAACCGCCGTCGCTCGCCCGCGGGGCCGGAAAAAAGGCCGTCCATGGCCGGCGTCAGCCAAAGCACGCGCAGGTAATCGCTCATTGCTTCGATGGAACGGGCATTGGCGCCATTGATCCGCACCCGCCGCCCGCCATCGGGCATGGCGCCGGTACCGATATCGGATGGGCCGTCCCCGGTCTCGACCGTCGCCGCCACCGCCCAGCCATGGTCCGAGCCATGCTGCTGCAGCGTCTCAAAACTCGCGCCGCGCAGGCCCCGCCCCGGCGAGAGGACGGAAATGGCCTCCAGCAGATTGGTCTTGCCCGAGCCATTGGGCCCGGTCAGCACGACGTGGCGCTCGTCCAGATCGAGCGCGGCGGAGGTGTAATTGCGAAAGGCCGTCAGGCGCAGGCGGGAGATGTGGCGGATCAACAAGGCCCCCTCACCCGGCCTGCGGCCGACCTCTCCCCCAAAGGGAGAGGTGCTGCTGCGCTGCTTGGGGGCCACTCTTACCTCTCCCTGGGGGGAGAGGTCGCCGCCATGCGGCGGGTGAGGGGGCCTTCATAAGTGCCGAAATGTGCTCGCTCAAACCCGCATCGGCATCAACACGTAAAGTGCATTTGCCTCGGTGCCCTGTTCCTTGACCAGCGTCGGGGAGTTGGCGTCGTTGAAGAGGAAGACGGCGCTTTCGGAGCGGATCTGCTGGATGATGTCGAGGAGGTAGCGGGCATTGAAGCCGATCTCGAAGCCATCGGTGTCGAACTCGACCGCCACTTCTTCGGAAGCGGTGCCGTGGTCCGGATTGGTGACCGAAAGCTCGAGCAGGCCGTCGCGGGCCTGGAGCTTGACGGCCTTGCCGCCGCGATCGGAGGCGATGGTCGAGACGCGATCAACGGCAATGGCAAAGCCAGCCTTGTCGACCATCATCTGCTTGTCGTTGTTCTTGGGCGTCACCCGGTCATAATCGGGGAAGGTGCCTTCGATCAGCTTGCTGAGCAGCACGACCGGGCCGACGGTGAAGCGGATCTTGGTGTCGGAAACCTCGACCTTGACGTCGCCATCGACGCCGTCGAGCAGCTTCTGCACTTCGCCCACGGTCTTTTTGGGCACGATGATGCCGCTCATGCCTTCCGAGCCGGCGGGTGCGGCGATCTCGGCGCGCGCCATTCGGTGGCCGTCGGTGGCCACGGCGCGGAAGAGGGCGCCGGACTGCGTATTCTGCACGGCGTGGAAATAGATGCCGTTGAGGTAGTAGCGCGTTTCTTCGTTGGAGATCGCGAACTGCGTCCGCTCGATCAGCTCGCGCAGCGAGGCAGCGGGCATGTCGAATTCATGCGGAAAGGCGCCGGATTTGAGATCCGGGAAGCTGTCGGGCGAGAGGCAGGCGAGGTTGAAGCGCGAGCGACCGGAAGTGAGAACCATGTTCTCGCCGCCATCGGTTTCGAGGCGCACTTCGGCGCCGTCGGAAAGCTTGCGCACGATTTCATAAAGCGTATGCGCCGGCACCGTCGTCGTGCCCGGCGTCGAGACCATGGCCGGCACGCTTTCGGTCACTTCGATGTCGAGGTCCGTGGCGCGCAGTTCGACCCGGTCGTCACCGGCCTTGAACAGGACGTTGGCGAGGATCGGATAGGTATTGCGGCGTTCCACCACCCGATGCACATGGCTCAGCGATTTGAGCAGATGATTGCGTTCGAGCGTGACTTTCATGAGCGACAAATCCTGGCATTACGCGACGGTAAAACCCGGCCGGAAGCCGGGCTGGGACGTTTACAGTTTCATCAGAGATTGGCAAGGCCGGCGCGGCTTTTCGCCCTTGCCAAGCTGTGGACTAGCTCTGGAAATGCACGGTGATGTCGAAGCGCTCGCCCGGGCCGGCGCCGAGGGCTTCAAGACCGGTATAGGGGAGGCAGTTTTCGATGGCTCCGGCGATTGATCGCATGAGCTCGGGATAGCGCCGGGCAATGATCAGGCTCTGCGGTTCGAGCGAGGGATCGCCATCGAGCGTACCGTCGCCGAAAAAGGCGAGGCGCACGGAAACCAGTTTGTTCTCGTAGCCGGAGGGCAGGCTCCAGCAAGCCAGGATCTGGTTCTGCACTTCGAGCGCGACCGCAAGGGTCTGCTCGATCTGCAGATCGGCGGTGGTGGGTGCCGCCTGAGCAGGAACGGCGATAAACGTCAAAAGCGGCAGGATAAATCGCAACATGGCTCGCTTTTGGCCGGGGCACGTGTCTGGATCAAGGCATCTGACAAAGGTGTGTGGAAAGCGCCCCCACCCGGCCTCCCCCTTGAGGAGGGGGAGGAGCGCGCTGGTGCGTGCCCCATATCCAGCCACGAGCTCGATAGAGCTCCTCCCCCGACTTACGGGGGAGCTTGGGTGGGGGCTTTCTCTTACTCTTCGAGCATCCGCTTCAGGAGCTCGATCTCCTGGCCAAGCTCGATGTCGTCCTTGATCATCTGCTCGACCTTACGCACCGAGTGCAGGACGGTGGTGTGGTCGCGGCCACCGAAGCGCCGGCCGATTTCGGGCAGCGAACGGGCGGTGAGGGCCTTCGCCAGATACATGGCGATCTGGCGCGGGCGGACCACGTCGCGCGAGCGGCGGGCGGAAAGGAGTTCGTTGCGCGGCACCTTGTAGTGGCGCGACACGGCCTTGAGGATGTCCTCGATGCGCACGCGCTTGGCGTCGCGGGCGCGGATCAGGTCGGCCAGCGTCTTTTCCGCCAGCGGCACGGTGATGAGTTCACCGGTAAGCTGATTGGCGGCGACGAGGCGGTTAACGGCGCCATCGAGATCGCGGCCATGGCTGACCACGGCCCGAGCGACGTAATCGATCACGGCGGTCGGGAAGGCCATGCCGAAGCGCGAATTCACATGCGCGGCGCGACGCTCGACAATGGCGCGGCGGAGATCAAGGTCAAAGGTCGAGATCGGCACGACAAGACCGCCGGAAAGACGCGAACGCACGCGTTCATCGAGCATTTCAAGATCGCGCGGCGGTGCATCGCCGGCCACCACGACCTGCTTGGCGCCGGTCAGCAGCGTACCCAGCGTATGGCCGAATTCGGTAGCCGACTTACCCTGGAGGAACTGCATGTCGTCGATCAGCAGCAGATCGACCCGGCGCAGCCATTCCTTGAAGCCCAGCGCCGACTGGCGCTGCACGGCCGTGATGAAATGGTACATGAAGTGGTCGGCGGTGAGATAAACGATGTTCTTGCTCGGATCCGCCGTCTGCACCTGATGGGCGATGGCGTTGAGGAGGTGCGACTTTCCGAGGCCAACGGTGGAATGGATATAGACCGGGTTGAAGGTCACGGTGTTGTTGGCGGCTGCATTGGCGATCTGCTTGGCAACGCCAAAGGCCATTTCGTTGGCTTCGCCCGAAACAAAGCTCTCAAACGTCATGCGCGGATCGATGGCGCTGCCGGAAAGGGCATCGCCCTTGGCGGTTTCGCGGACGAGGCGCGGCGTGGCTGGCGCAGCGACGGGTGCCGGTGCAGCGCTTTCAACAGCCGGGGCTTCGCTTACAGCCTCGGCAACAGGAGCAAGCCGGGGGCGGGCCTGACCATTGACGCGCATGGTGACCTGAAGGCGCGCCACTTCGGGCACGTCATTGCGGAAGGTCTCTACGATGCGCTCTGCATAATTGGACTGCACCCAGGAGCAGAGGAACCGGGTCGGCGCGGACAGGTGCACCGTGTCCTCGACGATTTCTTCGAGCTCGAGCCGGGCAAACCAGGAGGTAAAGACATCTTCGCCGACGGCGGTCTTGAGCCGCGCACGCACACGGTTCCAAAGGTCGCGCTGCGTTTCGGAAGAGCTATCGGACATGACAGGATTGGTGCCTTTGGGGGAAAGAGTTTGGGAAGAAGGTGCAGGGTTTGCCCACTGATCCTTTTCCACGATCGCCTGTCGCATCATTGCTTTTTAGCCCCATAAAGTTGCCCTAGGTCCGCAAAACCCGGGATGTTGCCTGTCGCTGATCGTGCCTGATCCCGAAGGATATCAGGCACGGCTTCGCCCTGCCTCCGCCAAGCGGACGCACGTTTTCGTTCGGCGGTTGAGCCGCCGTTTGCCTATGCTTTTCTCGCGTGAACCCGGCTTGATCAGCCGAAGGACGAAAGGAACACACCAAATTCGAAACGGCGACTGTTGTGCACAGGCGCCAATCTCTTCTGGCTTTCCTTGAGGAACTGCCCCAGAATCTACCCTACTGATTTGGTCTCTTGCGAGACCCGCCGGCTTGGCTTGAAGGGGTCGTTCAATCCCCTTTTTCCCCGCCGGCCAAAGTACCTTAAATGGCTCGATTTGCCCCCGCAACACGTGAATCGCTGAAATAGGGGCTTGACTCAGAACTGCTCAAAACGTGGCTCCGGACTCAAGTTTTGTAGGGTCCCGCAAGCCGCTGTGACTCAATGCAGATTCGATCACTTAGCGTCTTTGAGATGGTGAAAAATTAATTTCCTTCAAGACCGTCATGCGACCTTTTGGCTGCCGGGCCTTTGCTGCCGAGAATAAGCTAAGGTCTTCGAGAAACACGAAAAATCCTGTCGTACGCGATCCGTTCTGGTGCCGGCAAGACCGTCACCAAAGAGACACATGACAGTTGTGTTGCGAAAAAGCTTGCCTGCCGATGCCCAAAGAAAATGGGCTCCGCGAGGAGCCCATCAGCCAGTTTCGGAAGCGCCGGGCAGGAGCCCGGCAGCAGGACAGTTTAGACCGCCAGAGCCTTCACGCGCGAGTTGAGGCGCGACACCTTGCGGGAGGCGAGATTGGAGTGGACGATGCCCTTGCCAGCAGCGCGGTGGATCTCGGGTTCGGCAGCCTTGAGGGCAGCAAAAGCGGTGGCGTGGTCGCCAGCGGTGATCGCTTCTTCGACCTTGCGGATAAAGGTGCGCACGCGGCTACGACGCGACTTGTTGATCGCGGTGCGGGCGGCAATCTTGCGGGTCGCCTTCTTGGCTGACGGCGTATTGGCCATGTTGGTCCTCTTGAACTAACCAAGCCGGATCAGCGCTCAAAGTCGCAGACGTCCGGAGATAAAATGAAATCGGCGGCACATCGACTGCCGCCAAGTTGGGCGCGGTATAGGGGAAAGGCGGGGGAGCGTCAATAAGATTCAGGAGCGAACAGGCACCCCCTTCCGAGCGCCGCTAGGCTCCTCCGTCGCCAAGCTTTGCTTGCCTTCCCCTCTGAGGGGGAAGGTGGGCACCGCGCTTGTCGCCTCCACCGGGCCGACCCTCCCCCTTCGAGGGGAGGGTAGCGCCGCTAGGCCGAAGGCCGTAGCAAAGCTAGGGAGGGGGCGTCTTCCTCAGGGCGCCTTCTGGCACACCGGGCAGTAAAAGGTCGAGCGGCCGGACTGGACGATGCGTTTGACGACACCGGTGCAAAGCGGGGTGGGGCATGGATCGCCCTCCCGGTCATAAACCGCAAAGTTGTGCTGGAAATAGCCTTCGCCCGTCGTGCTGCGGAAATCGCGGATGGTCGAGCCGCCGACCTCAATGGCAGCGATCAGCACTTCGCGCACGGCGGCGGACAGGTCTTCCAGCGCCTTTTTGGGTTTGCCGGTCTTGGTGATCAATCTGCCGGCTGCAACGGTGGGCAAGATATGGGCGCGGTGGAGAGCCTCGGCGACATAGATATTGCCCAGGCCGGCGACGACGCGCTGGTCGAGAAGTGCGGCCTTCATCGGCGCCTTCTTGCCTTTGAAGGCGGCGGCCATTTCGGCGGCGTTGAAGTCATTGCCGAGCGGCTCGGGGCCCAGGCCTTTCAGATAGGGGCTCTGGTCGATGTCGTCGTAGAGATCGATGAAGCCGAAGCGGCGCGGATCGGCATAGATCAGGTGGCTCTTGCCATGCTGGGGATGCGAGAGCTCCCAGATCATGTGGTCGTGCTTGGGCTCGGTGCCGGGCTCATAGTAACGCGGCGGCTTGTCGATGCCGTGCTCGGCAAAGCGCCAGGAGCCGGTCATGCCCAGATGGCTCAAGAGCGTCTTGCCGTTCGAAAGGGTCATCAGCAGATACTTGGCCCGGCGGCCGACGCGCGTGACCGTCTGCCCCTCGATCCCCTCCTTCAAATTTTGCGGAAACGGAAAGCGCAGATCCTTGCGGTTGAGCGTCACCGAGAGGATCGTCGCCCCTTCAAGCCAGGGCTCAAGCCCCCGTCGCACCGTTTCCACTTCCGGCAATTCCGGCATCGCAACTCCTTTTGCCCTGCGCCCCATTGAGCCATGGGCAATTTCCAGCGCCTTATATATGGTGCGCCCCAAAGAGCCCAAG
The DNA here is from genome assembly GCF_016698665.1 of Devosia rhizoryzae. Classification (NCBI taxonomy): domain Bacteria; kingdom Pseudomonadati; phylum Pseudomonadota; class Alphaproteobacteria; order Hyphomicrobiales; family Devosiaceae; genus Devosia; species Devosia rhizoryzae. The sequence goes on along the minus strand of NZ_CP068046.1, from coordinate 2,906,925 downwards.
TCTATCGGAGCGCCGCCATGACCCAGCCTTACGAAACCACCCATTTCGGCGAGCAGACCGTCGCGCTCGAAGACAAGCAGGGCCTGGTCAACAAGGTCTTCCACGACGTCGCCAGCCGTTATGACCTGATGAACGACCTGATGAGCGGCGGGGTTCACCGGCTCTGGAAGGATGCGATGGTGGCAGAACTGGCGCCTCCCCGCGCCGGCACGCGTCCTTATCGCGTGCTCGACATGGCGGGCGGCACCGGCGACGTCGGCGAGCGCATCGTCAACTCCTCGCTCGGCTATGCCGAAGTGGTCGTTTCCGACATCAATGCCGATATGCTCCAAGTCGGCGCCGAGCGGGCGCTCAACTGGCGCTATCCGCAGCAGGTGACCTTCACCGAAGCCAATGCCGAAGAGCTGCCGTTCGAGGACAAGAGCTTCGACGCCTATACGATCGCCTTCGGCATCCGCAACGTGCCGCGCATCCAGAAGGCTTTGGACGAAGCCCATCGCGTCTTGAAGCGCGGCGGCCGTATCCTGGTGCTCGAATTCTCGCAGGTCGATATTCCGGGCTTCGACGCCGCCTATCGCATGTATTCCGACACCGTCATACCGTCGATGGGACGGCTGGTGACCGGCGATGCCCAGCCCTACCAGTATTTCATCGAGTCTATCCGCAAGTTCCCCGATCCCCTAACCTTCGACGCCATGCTCGGCAAGGCCGGCTTCAAACGCGTCAAGCACCAAAGCTTTACCGGCAATATCGCGACGCTCCATTCGGGCTGGAAGCTCTAGCGCATGGGCCTTGGGTCTACCTTCCGTCTCCTCCATGCCGGCTGGGTGCTGGCGCGCGAGGGCGCTTTTTCCGTGCTCCCCAGCCAATCGCTGCCGCCGATGATGAAGGCCGGTATCGGCCTCGCGCGGCTGGTGGAACGCCGGTCGGTGCGGGAAACGGGGCGTATCGAGCGGCTGAATACTGCGCTGCACAAGCTTGGGCCGTCCTATGTCAAATTCGGGCAGACCCTGGCCACCCGGCCCGATATCGTCGGTGCCGAGGCGGCGGCGGATCTTGCCGGTCTCCAGGACCGGATGCCGCCCTTCGCGCCTTCTCTGGTGCCAACGATCCTCAGCGATGCGCTCGGGGCAAAGGCCGCGCAGCTGCACGACATCACGCCGCCTGTTGCCGCGGCCTCGATCGCCCAGGTGCACAAGGCGACGTTGCGCGAACCCGGCGACACCCCGAAGGTCGTGGCGGTTAAACTCCTTCGCCCGGGTGTCGCCGAGCGCTTCAATGCCGATACGCAATCGCTTTATGCCGGCGCGCGCCTTGCCGAAACCTTTGCCCGCTCGTCGCGGCGCCTCAAGCCGACCGAAATCGTCCGCACTCTCGATCACTCCATGCGGCTCGAACTCGACCTGCGCCTCGAGGCAGCGGCCATTTCCGAGATGAGCGAGAACATCAAGGACGATACCGGTTTCACTATCCCCTCGGTGCAGTGGAACCACGTCGCCCAGAACGTTCTCACCACGACCTGGGTCGATGGCATCCCGATCCGCGACCATGCTGCGCTGGATAGGGCCGGCATCGATCGCAAGGCGCTGGCGGCAAAACTGCTGCAGTCATTCTTGCGCCACGCCATTCGCGACGGCTTCTTTCATGCCGACATGCATCCGGGCAATCTCTTCGCCGATCCGCGCACCGGTGACGTCGTCGCCGTCGATTTCGGCATCATGGGCCGCATTACCAAGTATGAGCGGCGCTTCCTCGCCGACATCCTGTATGGCTTCATCACCCGCAATTATCGCCTCGTGGCGCAGCGCCATTTTGACATCGGCTATGTGCCGGCAGCGCAATCGGTGGACGATTTCACCCTCGCCATCCGCTCCATCGGCGAACCGCTGCATGGCCGCACGGCCGCCGACATTTCCATGGCCAAGGTTTTGGGACAGCTCTTTACAATCACCGAGCTTTTCCAGATGCAGTCGCGGCCGGAGCTGATCCTGCTGCAAAAGTCGATGGTTCTGGTGGAAGGCGTCGCCCGCAACCTCGATCCCGATCTCGACATCTGGACCGTGGCCGAGCCGGTGGTCGGCGACTGGCTGCGGCGCGAAGAAGGCCCCCTTGGCCGCATCGAGGATCTTTCCGGCCACGTTGCTCGCATGACCGAGGCGCTGGGCCGCGTGCCCAACCTCATCGCTCAGGCCGAACTCACCATGGCCGAGCACCGCGCCATGATGCACCGCCCGCGCGACGGCGTGTTGCGCCTTGCCCTATTGGCGGTCTTGGCAATGGCCTTTGTCGCGCTCGGCACCGCGACCTTTGTCGCCTTGCAACTGCTCTGAGGGAGCCAATGACGATGAGCACGCTCTGGAAAATCGTGACCGCCGCAGGTCTCGCCCTGTCGCTTGCCGGTTGTGTCGATGTCGCCGTCGACGTGGCGCTGACCAGCCCCACGTCGGCGGAAGCGACGCTGACGCAGACCATGGTTGCCGACTTTTATGCCATGAAGGGCATGGGCGATGACCCTGAGCAGCAAAGCGCTGCCGACGTCTTCTGCCAGGAAGGCGAACTCACCGAGAACGCCGACGGCAGCGCCACCTGCATCATCGCCGAAGCCGGTGCTTTCGCCGATCTCGACCTCGGCCAGCAGGAAGGCGGCATCACCTTTACCCCTGCTGGCGACGGGCTCGTCCGCGTCGCCATGGCAACCGAAGCGCTGAGCGAAGAGATCAGAGGTGGGGAACCGCTGGATGCAGAAACCGCAAGCCTTGCCGAAGCGATCTTTATCGGTCGCACTTTCACGCTGAGCTTTTCCGGCGCCGAGATCACCGACACCAATATGACCATGAGCGAAGATGGAACGATCGCTACCCAATCGATCCCGATCATCGACATCATCAAGGGCGATGTCGAGCTGCCGGAAGAATTTTACGCCGTGGTGCGCGCGCCATGAGTGTTGCCGTAAAAATCAAATGGCTGCCGCATGGTGAAGGCCTGCCCCTGCCGCATTTTGCCACCGCGCAATCGGCGGGCGCCGACCTGCGCGCGGCGCTTTCCGTTGATGCCCCGCTGACGCTCGCGCCCGGCATGCGCGCTATTGTGCCCTGTGGCTTCGCTATGGCGCTGCCCGAGGGTTTCGAGGCGCAGGTGCGGCCGCGCTCCGGCCTTGCCGCCAAGCATGGCGTTACTGTGCTTAATTCTCCCGGCACGATCGACGCCGATTACCGGGGCGAGGTCATGGTCATCTTGATCAATCTGGGCCAGGAGAGTTTTGTGATCGAGCGCGGCGAGCGCATCGCCCAGATGATCGTGGCGCCGGTGGTGCAGCCGGATTTTGTGGTGGGAGGGGATCTCGATGCAACGATACGCGGCACGGGCGGCTTCGGTTCTACGGGCCGCAACTAGCCTTTTCCTTGCGGCAAGTTTTTTTGCTTCTCCTGCCGTGGCGGGCGATCGGGCGCTGATCGACTTTGTCGGCTTCTCCGAAGACTTCCGCTATTTTGCCTTCGAAGAGTTCGGGGAGCAGGACGGCTCCGGCTTTGCCTATTCCAATGTTTATGTTGTCGATCTCAGCACGGACAGCTGGGTTGTCGGCACGCCGATCCGCGTCCGCGCCGACAGCGAAGACGAGCCACTTGCCGCCATTCGCGCCCAAACTGCCGAACTGGCAGACGACTTTGTTGACGAGTTCGGGCTCGCCGTCCCGGTCGAGGTCGCTGCGCTGATTGGCGACGGTGTTCCCGATACCGATGCCAAGAGCCTCCGGTTCGGTGCTCCGAGCTACAATCCCGGCGCCACCTCCGGCGATTACACGCTGCGACTTTCAACCTTTGACACCACCGCCGCCGAACCCTGCGGCGACTGGTTCGACACTGGCCCGCTTGGCTATGAGCTGCGCATCTCGGATGCGGGCGCCGAACGGCTGGTTCATCGAGACGGAGATTTGCCCCGGTCCCGCGGCTGTCCGCTCGATTACCGGCTTTATGCCGTCGTCATGCCTTATGGCGGCACGTCCATGGGCAATGCCGTGGCTATCGTTTCGGTTTATCCCGGCGGCTTCGAAGGGCCGGACCGGCGCTTCCTGGCGGTGCCGCTTGGCCTCTGACCCGTCGCTCTCGCCCGAAGAAACACGGCGCTACGCCCGCCACCTGGTGCTCAAGGGCGTTGGCGGCGCTGGCCAGCAAAAGCTCAAGGCCGCCCGCGTGGCCGTGGTGGGGGCAGGGGGACTTGGCAGCCCGGCGATCGCTTACCTTGCCGCTGCCGGTGTTGGCCGCCTGGGGCTAATTGATCCCGACACGGTGTCGCTTTCGAACCTGCAGCGTCAGGTGATCCACAGCGATGCCACTGTCGGCCGCCCCAAGACCGAAAGCGCCGCCGCGTTCGTTGCGGCCCGCAATCCGCATGTAGTGCTGGACCTCTATCCGCTGGCGCTGACCACCGAAAACGCCCCCGGTATTCTCGAGAACTACGATCTCGTGCTCGACGGCACCGACAATCTCGTCACCCGCCGTGCGGTTGCCGCGGCGGCCGAAAGCTTGCGCCTGCCTCTGGTCAGCGGCGCCGTCTCGATGTTTTCCGGCCAGCTTACCGTCTTTGCGCCCCATCTCGGCAGTCCGCCGCACCATGCGCTTTACCCGTTGGAGGCCAGCGACGATGCGCTGCCGTCCTGCGAAGCCAATGGAATTATCGGGCCGGTGACCGGGGTCATCGGGACGCTGGTGGCCATGGAAGCCATCAAGCTCATCGTCGGCATCGGCACGCCGCTGCTTGGACGGCTATTGGTCTATGATGCGCGCGACGCGAGCTTTTCCGAACTCAGCTACTAAGGCAACTTCTGCTGCACCATGGCAGTTTCCGCAGTGCGGAGGATAGCCAATGACCGACTATGACCTGACCAAGGAAGAACGCGCAACGCTCGCAAGCTTTGTCGGTGCGGAACAACCGCAGGACGTAGACCCGCTCCACTTTGCCAAGCTCTTGTCGATGGCTCTGCTGGAGCAGAAGGAAGGCGGGCCGGTTCTTACAGAGACCGGCCGGCACTACCTGGAAGAGAGCCGCTAAGCGTCGGGGTGCTTGAACACCAGCGCCGCATTGGTGCCGCCGAAGCCGAACGAGTTCGACAGCACATAGCCGAGATCCACGTCGTCGCGCCGCTGCCGGATGATCGGCATGTCGGCAAAGGCCGGATCAAGATTCTCGATATTGGCGCTTTCGGCGATGAAGCGGTGCTTCATCATCAGGATCGAATAGATCGATTCGTGGACGCCCGTCGCGCCCTGCGAATGGCCGGTCAGCGACTTGGTGGCCGAGATCGGCGGGCACTTGTCCTCGTTGCCGAAAACGGCGCGCAAGGCTTCCATTTCCTTGAGGTCGCCGACCGGGGTCGAGGTGGCGTGCGGATTGATATAGTCGATCGGCGCCTTGACGTTCTGCAGCGCCATGCGCATGCAGCGCTCGGCGCCTTCGCCGGACGGGGCAACCATGTCGACGCCGTCCGAGGTCGCGCCATAGCCGACCACTTCGGCCCAGATCTTGGCGCCGCGCGCCTTGGCGTGTTCCAGCTCTTCAAGCACCAGCACGCCGGCGCCGCCCGAAATCACGAAACCATCGCGCGCCGCATCATAGCAGCGGCTGGCCTTGCTCGGATTGTCGTTGAAGTCAGAGCTCATGGCGCCCATGGCGTCGAAAAGGTCGGACAAGGTCCAGTCGAGATCCTCATGCCCGCCGGCAAAGACGATGTCCTGCTTGCCCAGCATGATCGCCTCGGCCGCATTGCCGATGCAGTGCTTGGAGGTCGCGCAGGCGGCGGTGATGGAATAGTTGATGCCCTTGATGCCAAAGGACGTGGCGAGCGTCGCCGACGCGGTCGATCCCATGGCCTTGGGCACGGCCAGCGGCCCGATGCGCTTGGGCGACTTCTTTTCGCGCGTGATGTCGGCGGCTTCCACGATGGTGCGGGTCGAGGCGCCGCCCGAGCCCATGACGATGCCGGTCATCGGATTGGTGATGTCGGCTTCGGTCAGGCCCGCATCGGCGATCGCCTGCTGCATGGCAAGGTAATTCCAGGCGGCGCCGCGGCCCATGAAGCGGGTGACGCGGCGATCGAGCTGCTCGAACGGATCGATCCGCGGATCGCCCTTGACCTGTGAGCGGAAGCCCAGCTCGGCATAGTCTTCGGCAAAGATGATGCCGGGCTTGGCGTCGCGCAGGCTCTGCGTCACCTCGTCGAGCGAATTGCCGATCGAGGAAATGATACCCATCCCGGTTACGACAACTCGTCTCATGCTTTGCGTGTCCTCATTGGTCTTATCTAAAGGCGCGTTTACGTCAGCGCCCATTTAGGTTGCAAACGGCGCAGCTTTAAGGCCGATCAGGCGGAGACTTTTTGGTCGGCCAACTGCGCGTCGGTGAAAAGGCCAACGCGTAAGTCCTTGGCTTCATAGATCACTTTGCCGTCAGCCTTGACCCAGCCATCGGCAATCCCGAGCGTCAGCCGCGAGCGCATGACGCGCTTGAGGTCGATGCCATACTCGACGAGCTTGACGTCATCGGTCACCTGGCCGGTGAACTTGATCTCGCCGCCAAGGGCGCGGCCCTTGCCGGGCTGGCCGATCCAGGAGAGGAAAAAGCCGGTCATCTGCCAGATGGCGTCGAGCCCGAGGCAACCGGGCATGACCGGATCGCCGATGAAATGGCACTTGAAGAACCAGAGATCCGGATCAACGTCGAGTTCGGCGCGCACCTGGCCCTTGCCGAAAGCGCCGCCGGTCTGGTCGATCTGGGTGATGCGGTCAAACATCAGCATGGGTGGCGCAGGGAGGCGCGCGTCGCCCTGGCCCGGCAATTCACCGCGGCCATGCGCCAGCAATTCTTCTTTGTTGAATGCGTTCTGCTGCTGCATCATGGCGTTCTTCCCACACACATTTAAGCTTCGTCTCGTATAGAGGGCACGGGGGAGGGTCAAGCCGAGCGCCCCCGCACCCTTGGCCGCGGCCAGCCGCGGCTTGTCTCGAACCATCCGCGCTAGTATAAGAAACGGGCATTTTGACCACGATGACGAGACTTTCCGGCCCGATGCCCGACCGCAGCCTTGCCGCCCATCCTTCTCACCGCCCCTGCGTGACGGCGGTACTGCGCATTGCGGGACTGCGCCCGACACGGCAGCGCGTGGCCCTGGCCGAGCTTCTGTTTCATGGGCCGCACCGCCATATCAGCGCCGAACAGCTCCATGCCGAGGCGAGCACGGCCAATGTCAATGTGTCGCTCGCGACCATCTACAATACGTTGCACCAGTTCCACGAAGCCGGCCTCCTGCGCGAAGTCGCCATCGACGCCTCGCGCTCCTACTTCGATACCGATACGTCCGATCACCATCACTTCTTCGTCGAAGACGAACAGCGCATGATCGACATTCCCGCCGATGCCGTCGAGTTCAAGACTCTTCCCCGCGCGCCGAGCGGCATGGAAGTGGCCCATGTCGACGTGGTGATCCGCGTTCGCAAGTCGCGCTAACCGTCTAGCGCGAGCCGGGTGGGGCGACGCCCCCGTGACAAACCCGGACCGCTTGCCCATAGTGTGCCCGGTTTCAACAGCATCAAGGGTGGCTGATGCCTGAAAAGGTCAGTCTCAACGCCTATTTCGAGCGAATCGGTTTTGCCGGTTCCATTGCCCCGACACTGGCTACGCTTGAACAGCTGCACGCCCTCCATCCCGCCACGATCCCCTTCGAGACCATCGATCCATTGCTCGGCCGACCGGTCGCTCTCGACCAGTCCAGCCTTGAACGCAAGCTCCTGACGGAACGCCGCGGCGGCTATTGCTTCGAGCATAACCTCCTTTTCATGCGCATCTTGCGCGACCTCGACTTTTCCGTGCGTCCGCTCCTGGCACGAGGCCTTTGGAGCGATCCGGATAACCAGCGGCGCAGCCACCTCGTTCTGCTGGTGGAGGTCAACAAGCAGAACTACATTGCCGATGTCGGCCAGGGTTTCACACTGACTGCGCCGCTGCGCCTGCGCGCCGATGTCGAGCAGACCACGCCGCACGAAACGTTCCGCCTCATTAATGAAGGCGCAGAATGGCGCCTTGAGGTGCAATGGGGCGAGGCCTGGCGCCCGGTGCATGCCTTTACGCTCGACGCCGTGGAGGAGGACGACATCGCGGCGCTCAACCAGACCTTGTCGACGAGCCCCGACGTGCCGCTCACGCAAGAACTGCGCGTAGCCCTGTCCCCGCCGGGAAAGCGGCTGACCTTGCGCAATACCAGTTTTGCCGTGCGCCCGACTGGTGGCGAAGCGGAAAAGCGCGAGCTCGGCAGCATGGAAGCGCTCCGCGCGGTGCTGACCGAAGAGTTCGGCATCACCTTGCCCAACGACGAGCGACTTGAACTCGCCTTGTCGCGCCTGTTCCCGCTGCCGCCGGATACGCCTGACCAGGCGCCGGTGTGAGCCATGGCGCCGGTTGAGGTTCGCCTGGACAGGCTGCATGAATTTGCCGATTTCGACGCTTTCTACACCTGGCTCGAAAAGCACCACGATGTCGAAGACGAAGTCTGGATCCACATCTTCAAAAAGGCATCCGGAAAGCCGACCATCACGCCGATAGAGGCCATCGACGCGGTGCTCTGCTGGGGTTGGATCGATGCGATCAAGAAGAGCTGGGACGATGAGAGCTTCGTCCAGCGCTACTGCCGCCGGCGGCCGAAATCGGTCTGGAGCCAGGTCAACCGCGACAATGTCGAGCGGCTCCTGCAGTCGAACCTCATGACCGCGCATGGCATGGTCCATGTCGAGGCTGCCAAGGCCGACGGCCGCTGGGACGCAGCCTATGCTACGACCATGGAGCCGCCTGAGGACCTGATGGCAGCGATCAGGCAAACGCCCGGTGCGCTGGCCATGTTCGATCGGCTCTCCTCGCAAAACCGCTTTGCCCTGATCTTTCGCACCAATGCGCTCAAGACCGCCGCGGCGCGGGAGAAGAAAATAGAAGCCTTTGCGCAGATGCTGGCGCGTGGCGAAACCATTTATCCGCAGAAAGCCAAGCCATGAGCCTTTGGGTCGCCTTCCTCTGTGGCGTCAATGTCGGCAAGCGCCAGATGAAGATGGGCGCTCTGCGCTTGCTTCTGGAAGAAAACGGCTATGGCGACGTCAAGACCATCCTCGCCAGCGGCAATGTGCGCTTCACGACCACGGCCACTGCCGAGGCGATCAAGTCCGATCTCGAAACCATCATCGCCGCGACCTTCGGCTTCAAGTCCGACGTCATCCTGCGCAGCGGCGCTGAGATGGAAGAGCTTCTGGCCAAACACCCTTTCGCCAGCCTCGATCCCGAGGCCGATCTCACCCGCCACGTCATCCTTTATGACAAGCCGCTGCCGGTGGTCGAACTCGAAAGCCGGAAGGGCGATGTCGAAATCCTGCGCGTCGACGAGCGCGAACTCTATTTCGCCGGATATCGCCAGGCCAATGGCCGCTATACCGAAAATGTCGAGGATGTGCTCAAACCGCTCGGCAAGGCCATCGGCAAGACTAATCCCGGTACGATGCGCAACTGGAACACCATGGAGAAGATCCTCAAGTGATCACCGTCTTCGGCTCCACCAATCTCGATCAGGTCGGCACCGTGTCGCGCCTCCCCAAGCCCGGCGAAACCGTTGCCGGCGGGACATTCTCGATGGCGCCAGGCGGCAAGGGAGCCAATCAGGCCCTGGCCGCCCGCCGAGCCGGTGCCCAGGTGCGGCACGTCTCGGCCGTGGGTGACGATGCCTTCGCCGACATGGCGCTGGAACTGCTCAAATCCGGTGGCGTCGATCTTGCGCAGATGCGCCAGGCCGAAGCGGCGACGGGCATCGCCATGATCTTCGTCGATGCTGAGGGCGAGAACGTCATTGCCATCTTGCCCGGTGCGAACGGCACCGTGAGCGCCGCCGATGCCGAAGCGGGTCTTACCCATCTCACCGCGAGCGACACCATTCTGGTGCAGCAGGAAGTGCCGCAGGCCGCCACGCGCCGCGCCCTCGAAATCGCGCGCGAAAGGGGTGCCCGCAGTGTCCTCAACACGGCGCCCTTCTTGCCCGACACGCCAGAGCTTGCGCCGCTGGCCGACATCGTCGTTGCCAACGAAACCGAGTTTTCGCTGCTGACAGGACGGCCCATCGCCGAACTCGACGCTGCCATGGCCGATTGGGTGAAGAAGACCGGTCGCAGCATCGTCGTCACGCTTGGTCCTGATGGTGCTCGCGCCCGCACCCCCGAAGGCAGTCTTTCGGTCCCGGCACACAAGGTGAAGCCGGTCGATACCGTCGGGGCTGGCGACACCTTTTGCGGCTACCTTGCCGCAGGCCTCGACGCGGGCCTGAGCCTTGAAGCAGCGCTCCGCCGTGCCGCGATTGCCGGGAGCCTGGCATGCCTCAATCCCGGTGCCCAGCCGGCTATTCCGCTGGCCTCGGCGGTGGATGAGATCGCCGGTTAGCGCAAAAGAGAAAGCGGGCCATAGGGCCCGCTTTCTCAAATATATTCGCTGCCTTTTAGCGGCGGTTGATGCTCTGGCGATCCAGAGCATCGCGATCGTCTTCGATCTCGACTTCGGTCTTGCGAACCGTGTCGTTGATCGTTTCCTGACGGTCCGAAACGTCCTTGCGCAGGGCGATCTCTTCGGTCACGCGCGCTTCCTTGCCGACCACTGCCTGTTCGGCATGCTCTTCGGCTTCGATCGTGCGATCCTGAAAGGCGATATCGGCATCGCTCACCGGACGATCGACAGGACGGCGCTCGATGTTGACGCGCTCTTCATGGAGGTTGACGTTCTCGCTGACGCCTTCTTCGCGGATATAGGAGCGCACGCGGACGCGGCCCAGATTGACATCGCGCTTGCCGACGACGAGACGCTCGTCGACCACCGGGATCACGTCTTCATCGCTGCGCGAGGAGAGCGTGTTGTCGCTGGCATAATCGGCCGAGCCGGCGGCGCCGAACGAACCGGTCGAAGACGTCGTTGTGGAGCCGGTGGTCGAACCTGCGCCATAGCCAAGGGCTTCGCTGGTGCCGGCCTGGTAGCCGGTCCAGCCTTCCGAACGCCAGCTTTCCTCGCGTTCGTTGAGGTCGATCGAGCCTTCATCATCGAGAATGTGGAGGGCGACGTCGTAATGGGCTGCCGGCAGGTTGCTGACGGCAACGAGGTAGCCGCCGCGGCTCAGGCCTTCGGCATAGGAATAGCGGTCTTCGTCGGGCATGAAGAAATCGGCGAGGGCGGAGAAGAAGCCCTGGTGCTGCTCGCGGCGCTCGGCGACGGGCGTATCGCTTTCATAGCCGGGCATGAGGCTGATGCTGTCGCGGGAAATGCCGGCCTCAATCAGGCGGTCAACGGCGCGCTGTGCGTCGTGCTGGCTGTCGAAAATGGCGGAAAGGGTTGTCGATGCACTCGCGGAATACTGGCTCATTTCAAAGATCCTCTTCGATTGGGTTCGATTTGACGTCTTCGCGTTCGATTTTGGCGTGCTGCTTGCGTAGCTCCACCGGCAGTTCAACGGTCTGCGTGGTCTTGGTCTGACGAATGTGGATCTCTTCTCGAAGCACGAGGCGCTTCTCGACCACGAGGATTTCTTCGACCACGGGAACGATGGTCACCCCGTCCTCGGTGCGAACCGGGGGGACTGCATCGATCTCGCGATCGAGGGGTACTCGAACAATTTCCACATCCTGCCGCTCCAGCGCCGCCGACACCAATTGCTCGGCTGTCTCGGTCTGGGTGGTGACGCGGACCCGGCCCGTAAGCAGGTCAAGCTTTTCGATCGTCGCCGTCTCGGTGACGAGCTGAAGAACGTCTTCTCTCTCTTGCATCGACCCTGTCCGCATCTCAGGACTTCCAAAACGACCACCTGACTCTCAAGTTCCGCAAAAATAATGGGGAACCCGCACTGTCACCGTCCCGTCATTTTTAAGGAATCTTTCACCACCCCGCGCGAAAATCGGCCCTACCAAGGAGTTGCCGATGCGCAAGATCGAAATAGTGGATGCGGTGCGCCTGCGCTTTCCGGAGCAAAATGCCGATTTCGATTTGGGCGTCGAAGTGGGTGCGCTCAGCGTTCTGATGGCACAGGGCGAGCCGCTGTTGCAGCGTACGGTGTCGGCAGCCGCCGTGGAACAGCTCCGGCCCATCGCCGAGCGCTTCCGCTATGCTCTCGTGGCCAGCAGCGCTGGCGAGGGCATGATGGACGTAAGCCTCATCCACTGGTCGCGCCGCCCGCTTCTGCGCGTCGTCAGCTAGGCGCAAAAAAAGCGGGCCTTGCGACCCGCTTTCAAAAAATTCTCAGATCCGGCATCCCTTATTTGGGCGCCAGCACCATGACCATCTGACGACCTTCCGAGCGCGGCTGCGACTCGACCTTGGCCACGGCTTCGGTTTGCTCCTTGACCTTGAGCAGCAGCTGCATGCCCAGGTCCTGGTGCGCCATTTCGCGGCCACGGAAGCGCATCGTCACCTTGACGCGATCACCTTCGTCCAAGAACCGCTGCACAGCCTTCATCTTGGTCTCGTAGTCATGGGTATCGATGTTCGGCCGCAGCTGAACTTCCTTGACTTCGATGACCTTCTGCTTCTTGCGCGTTTCGGCGGCCTTCTTCTGCGCCGCGTACTTATAGCGGCCAAGATCGAGCATCTTGGCAACGGGCGGCTGCGAATTGGCAGCGATCAGCACGAGGTCGAGCCCGGCTTCCTGCGCTTCGGCCAAAGCATCGCGCGTTCGCACGACGCCGCGGTTTTCACCTTCGGCATCGATAAGCTGGACGTCAGGGCTGGTGATATCCTCATTGGCAAGCGGCCCATCTTTCTGGGGCGCTACGGGTCTCATGGGACGACGAATGGCAAGCGATCCTTGTGTTGTTCAAGCAAAGGGGTGAATTCGAGGATAAAATCGTGTTAGCGGCAGCTAAAGTCAACTGGCCCGGACAGGGATATTCCCTTTGTTGCGCCGGGGAAACTCACTTTCTAACGCATGAGGCGCGGTTTTCGCTCATGAGCTTTACGCAATCTCTTCGTCTTGCCGTCGGCACGGGGCCCGATCAGCGTGACATCGCCATCGAACAGCGGTCCGGCGGGGCCCCGGGCATCTTCTGGCTGAGCGGCTTTCGCTCGGTGATGAGCGGCATCAAAGCGATGACGCTGGACACATTGGGCGCCGAACATGGCCTTGAGGTGACGCGCTTCGACTATTCCGGGCATGGGCTGTCGGGGGGCGCGTTCGACGAGGGCACCGTCAGCCGCTGGCTTGAGGAAGCCGAGGCGGTTTTTGCGACCACGAGCGGCCCGCAGATCGCCTGCGGGTCGTCGATGGGTGGCTGGCTGGCACTGCTCCTGGCGCAGCGGCAACTGGCCAAGGGCGCGCCGCTCAAGGGCCTGGTGCTGATTGCGCCGGCAACCGATGCCACCGCCACCTTGATCCCCCAGCGCATGACCAAGAAACAGGCGCGCGACCTCGAGCGGCAAGGCTGGTTCGAGCGCGACAGCCGCTATGGCGATGGCCCTTACCGCTACACGCGGGCGCTCGTTGAAGACGGCGCAAAACACCTGCTGTTCGGCAAGGTCATCGAAACCGGCTGCCCCGTGCACATCCTCCAGGGCGCCAAGGATCCCGACGTGCCGCACGCGCATGCGGCCAAGCTCCTGACCCACATCCTCCACGATCCGGTGACGTTCACGCTGATCCCGGACGGCGATCACCGGCTGAGCCGGGAGGAAGATCTGGAACGATTGCGGGCTGCGGTTCTGGGGATGGTTGACCCCCACCCAACCTCCCCCTGAAGAAGGGGGAGGAGCTAGATCGAGCCAAGTGCACAATACGGCGCCTCCCCCTACCAGGGGGAGGCGGGGGCGGGGTTTATCCGCGAACGCGAAGCTTCGTGCGCTCCATCCCATCGTCGCCAAAATTCTCAGGCTGCAACCAGCGTTCGAATTCCGCGCGCAAGGAGGGCCACTCGCTTTCAAGGATCGAAAACCAGGCCGTGTCGCGGCTTTCGCCTTTGACGATGCGGTCCTGCCGGAAGAGGCCTTCATACTGAAAGCCAAAACGGGCGGCGGCCTTTTTGGAGGGTTCATTGCGATTGTTGCACTTCCATTCGAAGCGCCGGTAGCCGAGCTCGTCGAAAGCGTGGCGGGCGAAAAGGAACAGCGCTTCGGTGGCGAGGCGCGAGCGGGCCATGACCGGTCCCCAATAGATGCCGCCGATTTCAATTGAGGCATGCTCCGGAAAGATGCGCATCCAGGCCTGGCGGCCAACGGCCCTGCCGCTCGATTTGTCGACCACCGCCACATAGCGGTCGCCGCTGGCATTGGCGCGCTCGACGAAGTCTTCAGCGGCGGCGACGCTGTCCGGTGCGTATTCGAACAGCCAGCGATAACGCTCCGGCACGCCCTCGCCATAAGACTGCGCGAAGAGGTCCGCCGCGTGGCGCCGTTCCAGCGGCTCGAGGCGCGCATAGCGGCCATCGAGGACGACGCGCTCCGGTGCGCCTTTTGCCGGCTGCACGGTCATTCTTCGCTCTCCAGGATCTGCCGCAGGCCCGCGCGGTAGTTGGGATAAAGCATCTCGATGCCGAGCGCGTGCTTGATCGCCCGGTTGGAGACCCGTTTGTTGTCGCGGTAAAAACTGCGCTGCATGGGCGACATTTCGGTGGTTTCGAAGGGAAGGTCAGGCGGCACGGGCATTCCGATCATTTCGGCACCATAAGCGATCACGTCCTGCGGCGGCGCCGGCTCGTCGTCGGCCATGTTGAATGTGCCATCGAGCCGCCGTTCGGCGGCCAGCGCCGTGACGCGCGCGATATCGGCGACATGGATGCGGTTGAACACCTGGCCCGGCTTGATCACCCGCCGCGCCGTGCCGTCGCGCAGCCTGTCGAAGGTCGAGCGGCCGGGCCCGTAAATGCCGGCAAGGCGCAGAATGGTCAGCGGCACGCCGCGCTGCGCCGCATAATCGCGCCAGGCCTGTTCGGCGAGAACGCGGAGGTCGCTGCGCATGTTGCGCGGCACAAGCGGCGCCGTCTCGTCGATCCAGGCGCCGTCGAAATCGCCGTAAACGCCGACCGTCGAGTAATAGCAAAGCCATTCGAGCCTGGGTGCCGCATCGAGCTCTGCCCGATGGTGCTGCAGGACGGGGTCGCCGTCGTCACCGGGCGCGGCCGAGAGGATGACGTGGGTGACGTCCTCCAGTGCGGCGCCGACCCCGGGTCCGGGCCGTTCGCCGTCGAACACAATGGCATCGATGCCTTCAGCCTGTAGCCGTTCGGCCTTCTCAGCCGATCGCACCGTGCCGCCAACGGCAAAGCCGCGCTCCCGCGTCGCCTTGACGGCGTGCTGCGACGAGTAGCCCAGCCCGAAAAAGAACGCCTTCATACCATTCCGCTCCACTCGTCCCGCACGGCAGGATCGGTTTCCCCATCGAGGTGCCGCTCTCGCACGGCGCTGGCCTGCTCGGGGTCCAACCGCCGCAGCGCCCAGACGGCCGCCCCGCGTACCAGCGCCGAGGCGTCGGCCATCCGTGCCATGACAGAGGGCACGAGGATCTCGCTTTCCGAGTTGCCGATGCCAATCAGCACATTACGCAAGAAGCGCTCATGCCCGATACGCTTGACCGGCGAGCCGGCAAACAACGCTCTGAACCCGGCATCGTCGATCGCCACCAGGTCCGCCAGTTCCGGCCGCTCCAGTTCCGGGCGCGAACGCAGCTTGGCTTCGCGGCTGATCGAGGCAAACTTGTTCCAGGGGCAAACGGCAAGGCAATCGTCGCAGCCATAGATGCGGTTGCCCATCGGCCGCCGAAATTCGCGCGGGATCGGCCCCTTATGCTCGACGCTGTAATAGGCGAGGCACCGCCGGGCATCGAGCCGGAAGGGCGCGGGAAAGGCATTGGTCGGGCAGACGTCGAGGCAGCGGGTGCAGGAGCCGCAGCTTTCCAGGTGCGGCTTGTCGACCGGCAGTTCCGCCGAGGTCAGGATCGCGCCCAAAAACAGCCAGGATCCCCACTCGCGGCTAACCAGCACGGAGTGCTTGCCCTGCCAGCCAAGCCCTGCCACCTCGGCCAGCGGCTTTTCCATCAGCGGCGCGGTATCGACAAACACTTTGACATCGGCACCGCCGCGTCGCGCCAGGAGGCCTGCCAGCTCCTTGAGCTTGCCCTTGATGATGTCGTGGTAATCGCGATTGCGCGCATAGGCCGAAATGTTGCCGATGCTTTTTTCAGCCAGCAGGTGGAGCGGATTGGTGTCGGGGCCATAATTGACGCCGAGGAGGATGGCCGAGCGCGCCTCTTCCCATAGCCGCCGCGGATCGCCGCGCCGTTCCTCGGTTTCGGCCATCCAAGTCATTTCAGCGTGCCAGCCCTGTTCGATGGCGTGGCGCAGCTTTTCAGGCAAGTCCGGACGTGCATCGGTCGCCGCAATGCCGAAGGCGTCAAAACCCAGCGCCCTAGCACGGCTGCGCAGCTCGGCGACGAGTTTTTCGGTTTGCGTATTCAAGTAGACCTCATGGCTGTGCACGAGGTCTACTGCATGAGCCCGCCGTGCTGCAAAGCACTAAAAATCGAGATCGGAATAGCCTCGGCTGGGTGGCATGGCCACCACGCGGTCGTTGAGCAGGGTGCGGAAGGCTGGCCGCGACTTGATACGGGAGTACCAGTCGCGCGTTTCGCCCGGGATTTTCGACCAGTCGAGGTCGCCCATATAGTCGAGCGTCGAGATATGGGCGGCGAGGGCGAAATCGGCGAGGCTCATCGTGTCGCCGCCCAGCCAGTTGCGGCTAGCGAGGAGCCAGTTGAAGTAAAGAAGGTGTTCCTGAAGGTTTGCCTTGGCCGCGCGCAGCACCGAAGGCTCGGGCGTGGCGCCGCGGATGTCGCGCTTGGCGATCTTTTCCTCGAAGAGGTACCGCGTCACCTCGTCATTGAGCTTGACCAGAACCCATTCCACCAGCCGCCACATTTCGGCACGAGACAAAGGATCCGCCGGCAGCAGGCCTTCCACCGTTTCGGGAGCATAAAGGTCTTCGAC
This sequence comes from Devosia rhizoryzae, assembly GCF_016698665.1. NCBI lineage: Bacteria > Pseudomonadati > Pseudomonadota > Alphaproteobacteria > Hyphomicrobiales > Devosiaceae > Devosia > Devosia rhizoryzae. The sequence goes on along the minus strand of NZ_CP068046.1, from coordinate 2,889,901 downwards.
AGCATGGATATTGGCCATGATGCCGATGATCGCCGCTTCCGTTTCGGTGAACATGATGGGCAGCGTCGCCGCCGGATTAAGCTCCAGCAAAGCCTCTTCGCGCAACCAGGGCTTGATCTCCTCGAGGTCGAGCGGGACGCCATATTCGGCGCACATCAGCCGGATCAGCCGGGACGCAGGATCGAGGGGATAGTGCACGAGGCTTGGCATTGGACGCTCTTTTTAGGGTGCCGCGGCCGCAATCCCCGCCTTGGCGCCCTGGTCGAACAGGGCTAGAAGCTTGGCCGCAACGGCTCTTTTGTTGAGTTAGGGGATCAGATGAACGCCGATCAAGGTCTTTTTGTGCCGCTGGTCCTCGGAATTCTCGAAGGGCTTACCGAATTCCTTCCGGTAAGCTCCACCGGCCATCTGCTTCTGGCCGGGCATTTCTTCGGCCTCACCCAGCCGGCGACCTTTATCGTCCTGATCCAGCTGGGTGCGATCCTTGCCGTTGTCACGGTCTATTTCGCCAAACTTGGGCTTCTGATCCGCGACGCGCTGACCGGCAAGGCCTATGCCTGGCAGTTCGCGCTTTCCGTCATTCTCGCCTGCTTTCCGGCGGTGATTGCCGGCGTACTGCTGCGCGATTTCATCCAGGGCGATCTTTGGGAGTCGGCGACGCTGATCTGCACGACGCTTCTTGTCGGCGGCATTGTCCTCCTCATCGTCGATCGGCTGCCGCTCCAGCCCAGATACGACGACATCTACCGCTTTCCCTGGCATTTGGCGCTGATCATCGGGCTTTTCCAGATGCTGTCGCTGGTGCCCGGCGTCTCCCGCTCCGGGTCGACGGTTGTCGGCGGCATGCTGTTTGGCGCGTCAAAGCGCGCTGCTGCAGAATTCACCTTCTTTATTGCCCTGCCGATCATGGTCGGCGCCTTTGGGTATGACCTCTACAAGAGCCGCGACATGATAGACGGCTCCATCGCGATCAGCGTCGCCATCGGCTTTGCCGCAGCCTTCGTGGTCGGCGCGCTGGTCGTGCGCTATCTTCTCAACTTCGTTTCCCGCTACGGCTTTGCCCCCTTTGCCTGGTGGCGCATCCTGGTCGGCGCCGCCGGGCTCGTGGCGATCTTCGCTTTCGGGCGCTGAGCAGGGGCACAAGTAGCCCTCATCCTGAGGCGCGAAGCGCAAGCGGAGCCTCGAAGGACGAGGGCGTGGCACGACCCTCCACTCACCCACCCTCGTGGTTCGAGGCTACGCTGGCGCTTCGCACCTCACCATGAGGGTTCAATGGCTCAGGAGAATGCCTTACCGCGGCGGTTCCCGGCCCGTATAGGTGGCGGGGAAGGTGAAGAAGTGGTCGGGAATGTCGACATCCTTCTGCACGTCGTAAAGTGAGAAGGTGAGTTCGGAGCCGCTGGGCTCGACCAGCGTCCACTGCGCCAGGTCCTTGGTCTCTGTGTCGAAGATCAGTGAGACCTGAACGGTACCGGCCACGGTGTTGTCGATTACGGTGATGGACATGTAGCCGTCGCTATTGGTGACATTGACGACATTGGCATTCAGCAGGTCGATATTGTCGCCCAGGAACTGGCGCAGCGGGATCGAGTCCTGCGGATAGGCGTAATAGGTCTCTTCGCGCCGGTCGATGACGTAAAAACCGCGGCCGATCGAGACGATTTCCTCCCGGCTCGGCGGGGCATAGCGGAACGCGATCTTGCTCGGGCGTTCAAGAAAGAACGTGCCTTCCTGCCTTCCGCCCTGTGTATCGATCTGCAGGAAGCGCCCAGCCATGGTGCGGACGGCCGAGTTATGCGCGTTGATCTCGCCGATCAGCGCCTGCTCTTCCGGCGTGAGCGCTCGATCAAGAGCCAGCGCCGGCAGGGTCGTGGCACAGGCAGCGGCAAGGCCGAACATCAGGGCATGGCGACGGTTCATGGGCAGGTTTTCCTCCGAAGGGTGACGCTATTGACCCTAGGCTATGCAGTAATTGCGGCAAGAGGTGGAAGTTCCGCAAGCCCCGCGCTAGGTGCACGGAAGTCGCCCCCTTCCGAGCGCCGCTAGGCTCCTTCGTCGCCAAGCTTTGCTTGCCTTCCCCTCTGAGGGGGAAGGTGAGACCGGTGTGTTTGGCTAGGCAATGCCAAGTCCCCAAGCTCACCCTCCCCCTTGAGGGGAGGGTAGCGCCGCTAGGCCTTCAAGGCCGTAGCAGAGCTAGGGAGGGGGTGCAGGCAACTCTGCAAACCCTATCTTCGCAAGGGATGATCAATACCCATCCGCGTTGTTGCCGACGAGGATTTCGCGCTTGCCGGCATGATTGGCCGGGCTGATGACGCCTTCGCGTTCCATGCGCTCAATCAGGGTCGCCGCCTTGTTGTAGCCGACGCCGAGGCGGCGCTGCACATAGGAGGTCGAGGCCTTCTTGTCCGAAAGGACGATGTGAACGGCCTTGTCGTAGAGCTCGTCGCCCGAGCCACCGCCGCTTTCGCCCATAGCGTCAGCCGTGATCTCGCCGTTCTCGTCTTCATCCTCGGTGATGTTGTCGAGATAGTCGGGCGCCCCCTGCGACTTTAGGTGGTTGACCACCGCTTCCACTTCGCCGTCGGACACGAAGGCGCCGTGGAGGCGCTTGGTGCGGCCGCCCGATGCCATGTAGAGCATGTCGCCATTGCCCAGGAGCTGCTCGGCGCCCTGTTCGCCCAGAATGGTGCGGCTATCGATCTTTGACGTCACCATGAATGAGATACGGGTCGGGAAATTGGCCTTGATCGTGCCGGTGATGACGTCGACCGACGGGCGCTGCGTTGCCGTGACGATGTGGATGCCGGCGGCGCGGGCCATCTGCGCGAGGCGCTGGATGGCGCCTTCGATGTCCTTGCCGGCCACCATCATCAGGTCCGCCATTTCGTCGACGATGACGACGATATAGGGCAGGGGCTGGAGGTCGAACTCTTCGCTCTCGAAGATCGCTTCGCCGGTTTCGCGGTCAAAGCCGGTCTGCACGGTGCGGGTGATGACGCGGCCTTCCTTGGCGGCTTCGGCAACGCGCTGGTTGAAGCCGTCGATATTGCGGACGCCGATCTTGCTCATCTTGCGATAGCGATCTTCCATCTCGCGCACCGCCCATTTGAGCGCCACCACCGCCTTTTGCGGATCGGTGACGACGGGGGTGAGCAGATGCGGAATGCCATCATAGATCGAGAGTTCGAGCATCTTGGGATCGATCATGATCATGCGGCACTGCTCGGGCGTCATCTGGTAGAGCAGCGAGAGAATGAAGGTGTTGATACCCACCGACTTGCCCGAACCAGTGGTACCGGCGATTAGCAAGTGCGGCATGCGGGCGAGGTCGGCGATCACCGGCTCGCCGCCAATGGTCTTGCCGAGGCAGATGGGGAGCTTGCCCTTCATCTTCTCGAAGTCGGAGCTCGCCAGCATTTCGCGGAAGAACACCGTGTCGCGCACCTGATTGGGCAGCTCGATGCCGATAGCATTGCGGCCGGGGACCACGGCGACGCGAGCGGAGATGGCCGACATCGAGCGGGCGATGTCGTCGGCCAGCGAGATGACGCGGCTCGATTTAATGCCGGGGGCCGGTTCGAGTTCGAAAAGGGTGACGACGGGGCCGGGACGGACATTGATGATGTCGCCCTTGACGCCGAAATCGCCCAGCACTTCTTCGAGACGCCGCGCCATCTCTTCGAGACGTTCCGGGGCGTGCTCGGGCGAGGGGCCCTTGTGCTTGGGTTCAGCGAGCAGGCTCAGCGCCGGCAGCTCGAAACCACCGGGTTCGTCGAGGAGGGAAGGCTGCGCTTCGCGGAACTGGCGCTGGCCCTGGGCCGGGCGGGGAGCCGGCGCGGCAACGGCCACGGCTGTGCGCGGTGCTGCCGGATCAACGGGATGGAAGCGCGAGTCGCCGCGCTGGGTGCGATTGACCACCGGCACGTCGGCGACGAAGGGGACTTCGTCTTCTTCGGGCTCATCGGGATAGTCGATGGCGGTGTCGTCATAGTCCGGCTGCGCCTGGATGCGGGCACTGGGTTCAAAGCTTGGCTCGACGGCATGGCTCACCGGCGCATGGATGCGGCGCTGCGGGTTGGCCATCACCGGTTCGCGGTCGACGACCACGGCAGGCGCCTCGCCATCGAGGCTCGGCTCGGTATGGGCGAACTCGCCGACATCGTCTGCCTGGCGGCGCGCCGCATGCTCGGCCCGAGCACGGCGGAAGGCGGTGCGCATGGAATAGCCGAGATGGACCATGGCGCCCATGGCCACTTCCACCAGCGGATTGGGTTCGCGTTCGTCTTCAAGATCGGCCGCCGCGCTCTTGCGGGAGCCGGCCTTCGCGGCCTTGACCGGAACGGCCGTGCCGAGGCCCATGGCGATCCAGAACAAGGCGAGGGCGGGTGCGGCGAGGATGATGGCGAAAAGGGTCGAGGTCACAGCCTGCGGCTGGTCGCCAGCAATCATGCCCGCAAGGTAGGTGAAGAGCATGCCCGTCAAACCGCCGAGGCCGGTCGGCAGCGGCCAGCTTTCAGGCATGGCGATAAAGGAAAACACCCCGGCGGCAAGAACGACGGCGCCGAGCCAGGCGATCAGCCGCAGGGCAGGGTGTGTAAGGCGATAGCGGCGCGCCATCGCCCAGCCCCAAAGGGCAAGCGGCACGACCATGACGAGACCGGCAAGGCCCAGGAACTGGAACACGAGGTCGGCGATCACGGCGCCCGGATAACCCAGCCAATTGGCGGCTTTCTTGGCGGTCGCCAGCGACAGCGATGGATCATCCACCGACCAGGAGGCGAGCGAGGCAAGAATCACCGCCGAAAGCCCCAGCAGCATCAGCCCGGCAATGCGCAGTGGAATGCGGATGGCGATAGCGGGTGGGGGCGCAGGCGGAGCCTTGGCCTTGCCTTTGCTGGCTGCGCCGGCCCGGCTGCGGGGCGGCACAGGGCGGACATCGTCGATCGTCGGAAGGGGATGGCTGGGCATGTACGCGAACTCTTTGGGCCCATCAAAACCATCAGACCGGGCCGATGGGCTTGACCTTAGCGGGCCAGGGTTAATCGCGTGCTAACCATGGCGGATCGAGGTGTGCGGCCCATGCTGTTTGCGAGTGGGAAGCCTCTGTGGCGGGCCAAGAGGACATGAGCCGCACGCTTCGAGCCGTCGCCCCTCTCGGGGCGCAAATTGCTCCAGTGGAGCAATTTGAGGCGAGAAGGCCATGAGAGCTAAGCTCGAATGGCCGGGCCACAAACACCGTCGCGTGTGTGGCAGGCGGCACAATGCGCCACCTGCCGGAGTGAGATCAGTTGTAGGCGCGTTCGCCGTGGGTCGAGAGATCGAGGCCATCCGATTCGGAGGCTTCCGAAACCTTGGCACCGCCGAAGATGGCCTTGACGATCAGCATGGCGACGAATGCCACGACGCCGGACCAAACGATGGCAATGGCAACGCCGGTCAGCTGCACCATGAACTGGCCGCCGATCGAGTAGGCCGCCGCGTCGCCCAGCGGGTAACCGCCAAGGCCGGGTGCTGCGACGATTGCCGTGCCGAGCGCGCCGACGATACCGCCCACGCCGTGGATGCCGAAGACGTCGAGCGAGTCGTCATACTTGAGCATCGGCTTGAGGTTGACCACGGCCCAGAGGCAGACGACGCCGGCAATGGCGCCGAGGATGATGGCGCCACCGACACCGGCAAAGCCGGCAGCCGGGGTGATGGCGACGAGGCCGGCAACGGCGCCGGAAACGGCACCAAGGGCGGAAGCATGACCGCGGGTCACCTTTTCGCCCAGAGCCCAGGCGAGGGCGCCAGCAGCGGGAGCGAGGACGGTGTTGATCAGGGCGACGGCGGTCAAGGCATTGGCTTCGAGATTGGAGCCGGCATTGAAGCCGAACCAGCCGAACCAGAGAAGGCCGGTACCGGCATAGGTCCAGACGAGATTATGGGGAGCGATCGGCTCCTTCATATAGCCCATGCGTGGCCCGAGAACGATGGCGGCGACGAGGGCGGCAACGCCCGAATTGATGTGAACGACGGTGCCGCCGGCAAAGTCATAGGCGCCCATGCCGAAAAGGAGGCCCGGACCCGACCAGACCATGTGAGCCATGGGGATGTAGGAGAAGGTGAACCAGATGGCGAGGAAAGCCAGGAGCGCGCCCAGCTTCATGCGCTCTGCGATACCGCCGACGATCAGCGTCGAGGTGATGCAGGCAAAGGTCAGCTGGAAGGTGACGAAGACCAGCTCAGGCAGTTCGAAACCGGCCGAGAAGGTCGCGGCGGTGGATTCGAGCGTCACGCCGTTGAGGAAGAATTTGGAGAAGTCGCCGACGAAAGCCGAAAGGCCGCCTTCGGTCGGGCCTGCAAAGGCCAGCGAATAGCCGTAGGCTACCCAGAGGATCGAGATCATCGAGAAGCCGAGGAACACCTGGGTCAGGACCGAGAGGATGTTCTTGGCGCGGACGAGGCCGCCGTAAAAGAGCGCAAGGCCGGGAATGGTCATGACGATGACGACCATGGTCGAGACTAGCATCCAGGCGACGTCGCCCTTGTCGACGACGGCTGCGGCTTCGGTCGTGGCTTCAGCAACCGATGCGCCGGCTTCGGCCAGCGGCTGGGCCGCGTCCTGGGCAAAGGCTGGCAGGGCCAGCAGAAGGGAGGCCAGTGCAGCGCCCCCGAGGATTTTATCTATCTTCATCTGATTGTTTCTCCCGAAGACGCTTAAAGGGCTGCCGCGCCGGTTTCGCCGGTGCGGATGCGGGTGACGGCCAGAAGGTCGAGCACGAAGATCTTGCCGTCGCCGATGCGGCCGGTCTGGGCGGCATCGCGGATGGCGGTGCTCACCGCGTCGGCCAGCGCGTCATCCACGGCGATCTCGACCTTGAGCTTGGGCAGGAAGTGCACGGCATATTCGGTGCCGCGATAGATTTCCGAATGGCCCTTCTGCCGGCCGTATCCTTTGACCTCGGTCACGGTCATGCCATGGACATCGAGGGAGTTCAGCGCCTGACGCACTTCCTCGAGCCGCGATGGCTTGATGATGGCTACCACAAGTTTCATGTGTCCCCCTTGGCGCCAGGACGGCGCATGCTGGTATGGCCAAGATGGAGTCAAGCGCCGTGCCAAACTCGAGAGCGGAAATTAAGATAGCAAAATCAGTCTGTTAGGAAATCTGATAATCGGCGGCGGCAATGTGATGCAATTTTGTGCACACGCATTGTGCTGGTCTTGCTTAGACTGCTCAAAATATGAGCAAAGTGCCTGAGGCACTCGGCGCCCTTGCATTGTCGCGGCTCAGTTGTGAAATGAATGGAGCAAGGAGTAGCCAATGTCCGCAGCGCAGCAGCGATACGACGTCCTCATCGTCGGAGCCGGTCCGGCTGGCCTCACCATGGCGCTGGCGCTCGCCAAATCGGCGCCGGGCATCCGTGTCGCCTTGGTGGATCGAAGGCCGCTGAGCGTACCGCGCGACAATCGCGCATCGGCCATTGCTGCCGGCGTCCGCCGCGTTTTCGAAGCGCTGGGCGTTTGGGGCGAGATGGTGGACCAGAGCCAGCCCATCTTGGCTATGAACATCACCGACTCGGGCAAGCGCGACCTCGCCCGGCCACTGTTCTTGCAGTTCGACGGCGAAGTCGCGCCCGGCGAACCTTTTGCCCATATGGTGCCCAATTCGGCCAGCGGTTCAGCGCTTCTGGCAGCGGCGCAGGATCTGATCACCGTCATTACGCCGGCAGAGATCGCTTCATGGTCCGAAACGGGCACTCTGACCCTGAGCGATGGACGCCTGCTTTCGGCGCCGCTGATTATCGCCGCCGACGGTGGGCAATCAGCGCTGCGGCAACGGGCAGGCATCGAAACCTTTGGCCACGACTATGGCCAGACCGGCCTTGTTGCCACCATCGCCCACGAATTGCCGCATGGGGGCGTCGCTTACGAGCATTTCCGCCCAAATGGGCCCTTTGCCAGCCTGCCACTGACGGGCAATAGGTCATCGCTAGTCTGGACCGAGAGCTCCCAGGAAGCGCCGCGCTTCCTGGCCATGGACACCGAAACGGTCGAAGCTGAAATCGAAGCAGTGATGGGCTCGACCCTTGGGGCCGTCACGCTCGAGGACAAGCTGATGGGCTTTCCCCTGCGGCTTCAGATCGCCAAGAGCTTTGTCGGGCCGCGGCTTGCCCTGATCGGCGACGCGGCGCATGTCGTCCACCCCATTGCCGGGCAGGGTCTTAATCTCGGGCTCAAGGATGTGGCCGCGCTTGCCGAGGTCATCATCGAAGCCATGCGGCTTGGCCTCGATCATGGCGGCGACGATGTCCTGGCCCGCTACCAGAACTGGCGCCAGTTCGACACCGCCTCGATGGCCGTGGTGACGGATGGCATGAACCGGCTGTTCTCCAACGATATCGCCCCAGTGCGGGCCATCCGCGATTTCGGTCTCGGGCTCGTCGATCGCACGGGACCGGTCAAGAACCTCCTTATTCGGACAGCGTCCGGGATCGGCGGCAGGGGACCGAAGTTGCTGAGTGGGCTGCCGATTTAGTGAAGCGTAGCCCCCACCCCCCTCCCCCGTAAGGCGGGGGAGGAGTTCGTTCGGTGTCGGCTGCAAACTCAAGACATGCACGATGCAGCTCCTCCCCCGACTTACGGGGGAGGTTGGGTGGGGGGGGGGGAGCTGTGCGCCTTACCCAGAAGTAGACCTCATCCTGAGCCTGTCGAAGGACGAGGTCGTGGCACTATCCAGCCACCCGACCTCGTGGTTCGACGGGCTCACCATGAGGTCTCACGAAGTTCAGCTGCTCGGTGGATGAGACTGCTTCCTCAATTCCTCCGGCTCCACCACCCGTGCCTCATCAAGGCTTAGAAGCGGCACGCCTTTCTGGATCGGGAAGGCGAGGCGGGCGGCGACCGAAATTAGTTCGGTCTTGTCGGCGCTCAGCGTCAGCCGCGTCTTGGTCAGCGGGCAGACCAGCATTTCGAGCGTTTGCGCATCGACGACATGGCGAAGCGCATTGGGCGCTTCGCTCATCAGTTGAGCGTGCCCGAACCGCCGGCGCCGCCGCGGGCGATCTCGTATTCGGTCATGGCGATCAATGTTTCAGCGCGTGCTTCGAGCGTCGGCGCTTCCAGCAAAGCCTGTTTTTCGACCGCGCCATAGGGCGAGACCATGCAGCAGAAATTGACGAGGTCGGCCGTGCCGGTCGATTCAATCTCTTCCCAGTTGAGCTCGATATTGGCGAACTCGGCATAGTCGCGCATCATCTTGACGAAGCGCGCGCGGTCGACCGCCTCCTCGCCGAAATCGCGCTTGAAGTCCTGGCCGAAATCGTCGCCCGAAATGACGCCCTGGCGGTAGGGAGTCTGCACGGTGAGCTCATGCATCAAGCGGAACCGCGTCACCCCTTCGAGGATGATGAAATAGCGCCCGTCGCCACTTTCCTCGAAATGCGTCAGCCGCCCGATGCAGCCCACATCCTGGAGCGGGGCCCGGCCGGAAGGGCTTTCCTCGCTCGTATCCTCGGGCTGGATCAGCCCGATCATCCGGTCGCCGCGCAGCGCCGCATCCACCATTTCGATATAGCGCGGCTCAAAGATATTGAGCGGCCGGTGCGAAAACGGCAGCAGCAGCGCGCCGGTCAAAGGAAAGAGCGGCACGGAACGCGGCAGGTCTTGCGGGCTGGTCGGACGTCTGGGCATTGGCGCCTCGATTGTTACGAAAAGAGCGCTGCGGACAACATCCGCCGGCCCTTGAGCGTTGCCGGGTCCTTAGGGCCCCAGGCGTCGAAAAATTCGATGAGCTTTTTGCGCGCCCCATCCTCGTTCCAGGCACGGTCGCGCTTGATGATGGCCACCAGAGCTTCGGCCGCCTCGAGGTGCTGCCCTTCCGCATTGCGCACCATGGCCAGATCGAAGCGCGCCTGGTGATCGTCCGGATTGGCCGCGATGGCGGCTTCGAGCGTTGCGGCTTCGGAAAGGCCGGACGCCTCGTCCTTGAGGCGGATGGCATTGGCGACGGCGTCATAAGGGGCGCCGCTGCGCTTGTCTTCCGGCACCATGTCGAGCGTCACCCGGGCCTGCTCGATCTCGCCGGCCTGAAGATAAACCCCGGCAAGGCCAACGAGGGCCTCGGCATGGTCGGGCACGTGCTGGAGCACCATGCCATAGATCTGCGCCGCCTGACTGACATCGCCGCTGGCGACGGCCTGCGCCGCCACCTGCATGACCTCTTCGATCTGGGCTTCGAGCGACTGCTCCTGCCCTTGCCCGCCGCCGGCTGCGCCAGCACCCGCTGCGGCGATGACGCGATCGGCGAATTTGCGCACTTCGCCTTCCGGCATTGCGCCCATGAAGCCGTCCACCGGCCGGCCGCCGGCAAAGGCGAAAACGGCAGGGATCGACTGTACGCCCAGCTGGCCGGCAAAGTGCGGATGCTCATCGATGTTGATCTTGACCAGGCGGATCGCGCCGGCCTTTTCTTTGACGACCTTTTCGATCGCCGGGGTCAGCTGCCGGCAGGGACCGCACCAGGGCGCCCAGAAATCCACCAGCACCGGCGCGTCCATCGAAGCGTCGATCACGTCGGCCTTGAAGCCGGCATCGCTGCCCTCGCGGACAAGGTTGGCCGGGGCAGGGGAAGCGCTGGGGGCGCCATCGAGGGAAAAACTCATCGTGCTTGGCTCTTTGAATGGGCAAAGAAGGCGTTCCGGGCCTTTTTGCGCTTGGCACCGCTGCGCTGGCAAGCCCCCCATTTCCACAAGGGTTTTGCCAAACTGTCACAAGGGCAAAAAACGCTGTTGCAATCGGTCCGGTGTTTAGGCATATAGGCCCGCGTCGCCGGACTTCCAAGGGAGCACGGAGACAACGGAGCGCGGGTGTAGCTCAGGGGTAGAGCATAACCTTGCCAAGGTTAGGGTCGTGGGTTCGAATCCCATCGCCCGCTCCAATCTTCCTCCGGGAAGACAACGATCCAAGGGCCAGACCGCAAGTCTGGCCCTTCGTCGTTTCAGGGCAGCCGATTGCCCTTTCACTCCTCAATTGGGGCTTCTTCTACCGGGGTGGTGATCTCGGCAACCGGCTCCGCCGCAGATGCCTTGGCGAAGCGCACAAAAGCCTTGGCCAATTCTGCTTCCGATCCTTCCGGTTGCATGACCAGGAACTGCTCGTAGGTAGCGATCGCCTCGGCTTTTCGACCGAGCGAATCGAGGCTGCGTGCCCGTGCGTAGACCACTTTTGGATTGCTGGGATCGCGTTGTGCGGCCAGATCGATGTCGATCAGCGCATCTTCGTGACGTCCCAATGCCGTCAGCGCATCGGCGCGGCTGAGGCGATAATCGACATTGCCTTCATTGACGAGCAGCGCCTGATCGAGCCGCGCCAAAGCGGCTTCGTAATTGCCGTTAATCATTAGGAGATTGGCGTGTTGCGCCTGGAAGGCGTCGTTCTCGGGCGCAAATTCGGCCGCGTCGCGATAAAGCTTTTCGAGAGCCACGAAGTCGCCCTGCCCGGCATAGTAGCCGGCTAGGAAACCCAGGGGGAGAGGATCGCTGGGGCTCAATGCGAAGGCTGCAAGCGCCAGCTCCAGCGCTTCACCGGTTCGGTCCTCGCTCAAGAGCATGAACGCCGCCTTGGTCTTGTAACGAGCGTTGAGCGGATCGCGGTCCGAGGCGAGCAGCAGGAAATCCCGCGCCGCTTCGATGTCGCCGCTGGCGCGTGCAATGACGCTGCGGACCTCCGCTTCTAGCGGACTGTCGGGATCGGCCGCCGCCAACCGCACCAGATAGGGCTCGGCTTCTTCGAACCGGTCGTTCTCGGCCAATGTGCTTGCCATATTGGCGAGTGCCGGTGGGAAGCGAGGATCAATTTCCAGAGCGGCCCGATATTCCGCCAGCGCATCCTCCGGCTCTTCGGCATTGCGGCGCACATTGCCCAGCACATTGTGCGCCCATTTGGCATCCTCGTGCCCCGATGCGATCAGCTGCCGTGCGATGGTTGCGGCATTAGAGGGGTGCGTGTCGACCTCGGCCGCGAGTGCGGTGAACGGATCGAGGTGGCGCATGACCTCCAGCCCCGCGGTGCGGAAATATTCGGCTTCGGTGGATCGTCGCATCGGTGGAAGGTCGATGACACTGCGCTCCTTGCCCTTGATGCGCAGGCGCAAGGAGACTTTTGCGGGCGAGCATTCGGCGTCGCCGCAGCGGAATTCGCCGCCGATCACGGTTTCATGGAGGTTGAAGAATTGGCGCGCATAGCTCACCAGCGCGTCCACCGATATGCCGGACTCGGGGATGTCGAAGGTGGTCTGCTCGCCTTCTGGAATGGCATTGATGCTGGACTTGTCGCTATCTGCCTCGGCAATGATCTGCAGCAAGCCGTCATTGAGGCGCGCGGAGGCGACTTCCGGCGTGAGGCCGGTGACCTGGAGACCGCTGGGGACGCTGATTGGCTCGAGCAGGATCTGGTCGCGCGCCGCCTGGCTCGCGATCAGCGGTGCGGCCATGAGGATTATGGCAAGCAGCACGAGGTTGACCACCACGGCGCGCATCGAGTTCGAGGTGGATTCGACAGTGGGCAGCGTGAGCCAAGCCGGTCGCTGCAAACGCCTTGTGCCCGCCACCTTCTCCTTTGGCGGCGACTGTTCTACCGGTGCCGGCACACCCGTTTCCGCCTGTTTGTCGTCGCTCATGCCACTCTCTCCGGCAGCCACAAGGCCTGCCCCGCGTAGATTGCATCCGGCCGCGCCAGCTTGTTGGCATTGGCGCGGAAAATCAGTGTCTCGGCATCGGCTGAGCCATAGGTCGCCAAGGCGATGCTGCGAAGAGATTCGCCTTCGCGCACGATATGGATCGAGGCGCCGGTCAGCGTTTCGTCTGCCGGCTCCGGCAGCACATCGAGTTCTGCTGCGAGCAGCTCCAGCGTCATGGGCCGGTAGGGTTCGCGTTCGGGGAGGTTCTCGGGCTTTTCGCGCCAGCGCCGCCAGACGCTGGGGCTGATTTCGTGCAGCTTGGCCGGGCCAGGATTGCGATCGGCCTTGGGCAGGCGGTTCATGACGAAGCGCAGCGCCGAAAAGCCGGCATTGTCGGCTTGATTGCTGAGGCTTTCGCGGTGCGACATGGCCATGCTTCGAAGGGGCGAGCCCGGGCCGGTGTCGAGATCGAGGCCGGCATGCCGAGCGCCGTCCCAGATCCAGTCCAAAGCCGCGTCCGAAAGGCCGCGCTTGACGCCACCGCCGCCGACCGAGCCATGGGTGCCGCAAAACCACATCTGTTGATAGGGCGCGTCAACCGCCGATGGATCGGCGTCGCGCGCCTCGTTAAGGGCATCGAGGTTCTGCCAGAGCGTCGGCTCGAAATCGATCCGGTGCTCGTCGATCGCGACCGCGTGGCGCGCATGCTGCACCATGGGCGAAAGGCTCACATCATGGAATTGATGCTGGCGATTGATGGTGTCCGCCATGATCACGTAGCGCGGAATGCCCAGCGACCCCACCGTGTCCCAGACGGCAAGATACTTGACGGTCAGGAGCGGCAGCGTGCCGGGCGCGTAATCTTGCGTGGCCTGGGCGCGCCATTCGTCCTCTTCGGCCGAGACGCAAAGATGGGGTACGCATTCGCGCCGGAACTCCAGCATCGACTGAAGATAGGCCTCGTCCTTGCTGCGCCGCTTGTAGCGGTTCACCGCCTCGTCGGCGCGCTGCGCATGACGGCGATCGAGAATGCCGCAGGTGCCCAGAAGCCCCACGAACGAGCGCGCCGTATAGGCGCCGCGGGAAAAGCCGAAGACGTAGATTTCGTCGCCTGGCGCGTAGTTGAAGATCAGGAAGCGGTAGCCGTCGCTCAGATTCTTGACGAGGCCGGCGCCGAATACGCCACCGGCAAGGCCTTCGCCCGGTTCACTGCCCACGCCTTCGTCGTAAAAGGTGATCTGCGTCACCCCGTCTGCGGCCATCGGAAGCACGCTTTCGGCGGTCAGCAGCACATTAGTAGGATGCGGCGCATCCAGCCGGTTCCAGCTGCC